>JAKSBN010000219.1 GCA_022361175.1 Pseudomonadota bacterium
CCCACGACGGCCATGTGGGTCTATCGGATGGGTCTCGAGCGGGCCAAGCGCTACCTGCTGACGGGTGACGAGATCTCGGCGCGCGCGGCCGCGGAGATGGGCATGATCCTCGCGGCCGTCCCCGATGCGGAACTCGAAGAGCGGGCCTGGGCGCTGGCCGAGCGTATGGCGAGGCTTCCCACCACCCAGCTGGTGATGCTGAAGCTGCTCTGCAACCAGACGGCGGAGAACATGGGCATGGCGTCGAGTCGCACGCTGGGAACCCTCTTCGACGGCGTCGCTCGCCACACCCAGGAGGGGCTCGACTTCGTCGCGCGCGCGGGCGAGGTGGGATTTCGCCAAGCCGTCCGCGAGCGGGACGATCCGTTCGGCGACTACGGCAGTCGCCCGCGAGAGGAGGAGTCGAAGTGAGCGTCCGCATCGAGAACCGAGACTACGTCCGCATCGTCACCATCGACCGCCCCGAGGTTCGCAACGCGGTCGATCGCGAGACGGCAAGCCAGCTGGCCGAGGCGTTCGCCGACTTCGATCGCGACGACGGCGCCAGCGTGGCCATCCTCACCGGGGCGGGCGGGACCTTCTGCGCGGGTGCCGATTTGAAGGCAGCTTCCGAGGGACGGGGCAACCGCGTGGCGGAGGACGGCGACGGGCCCATGGGCCCGACGCGGATGCTGCTCTCGAAGCCGGTCCTGGCGGCCGTTGAGGGATACGCCGTGGCCGGCGGGCTCGAGCTGGCGGTGTGGTGCGATCTGCGGGTGGCCGCGCGCGACGCCACCTTCGGCGTCTACTGCCGTCGCTGGGGGGTGCCGTTGGTGGACGGGGGCACGCTGCGGCTGCCGCGCCTGATCGGCCACAGCCACGCGCTGGACCTGATCCTGACCGGGCGCGGCGTCTCGGGGGAGGAGGCCCTGCGCATGGGCCTCGCGAATCGGTTGTGCGAGCCCGGCGGCGCTCTCGACGCAGCCGTCGAGCTGGCCCAGCAGCTGGCGGCGTTCCCGCAGCGATGCCTGCGCTCGGACCGGTTGTCTTCCTACGAGCAGCACGACCGAGACCTGCCGGACGCCCTTCTGAACGAGACGCGGCGCGGCAACGAGGTGATCGCCTCCGGCGAGACCCTGGCGGGCGCCACCCGCTTCGCCAAGGGCGCGGGCCGCCACGGACGGTTCGGCGACTGAGAAGACGCGTCCCGTTTCAGATTTGCGTGTCGAGCGGCGGCCGGGCGGGACGCCGCACCTTCTCCCTCAGATCCTGGGCGAGGGTGAAGAGAGCGGGAACCAGGAACAGGGTGACGGCGGTGGCCAGGGCCAGGCCCCAGCCCACGGCCAGCGACATGGGCGAGAGCACGAAGTCGTAGCCGCCGAGCCCGTAGGCCGTCGGCGCCACGCCCACCAGCGTGGAGAGGGTCGTCACCAGAATCGGACGCAGGCGCCCGGTGACCGCGTCGATCACCACGGCGGTGCGGGTCTCGGCGTCCGGATTCTCCAGCTCGGCCAGGCGGTGCTGGATGGAATCGACCATCACGATGGACGTATTCACCACCACGCCCGAGAGCCCCACCGTTCCGATCATGGCCAGCAGTGAGAGATCCATGCCGTGCAGGAAAAACGTGACCAACACCGCCGCGAAGCCGAACGGGATCACCGCCACGACGAAGAACGACTCCAGGAACGAGCCGAGCAGCAGGGCGATGATGCACCAGATGCCGGCCACCGACAGCAGGGCCGCGAGGCCGATGTCGCGGGCCGCCTTGCGGGTCTCGACCACTTCACCGGCGATCACGACGTCGAGTTCGGGGCGGTCGGCGAACTGCGGCACCAGCTCGGCCTCGAGGAAGGTCGCAAAGGACTGCGGCGTGTGGTCGCTGGTCGGGGCGAAAGCGGCGGTGATCGTGGCCGTGCGCAGCCCGTTGCGGTGAAAGATGCGCGACACGGCGGGGACTTCGACCGGGCGCACCACGTCGCGGATCCGCACCAGTTCGCCGCGCGCGTTTCGCACCGGCGTCTCCAGGAGGGAGTCCAGGCCGCGGCGCGCGCTCGGCTCGAACAACACGCGCAGGCTCGTGGTCTCGTCCAGATCGCGGTGCTCGGTGGCTTCGAGCCCGTAGAAGGCGGCGGTCAGCGTCCGGCCCACGTCTTCCGCGGAGAGGCCGCGCAACGCCAGGCTGTCGTAGTCCAGGTCCAACTCGATCTGGCGCACGCCCTGGCGCTCGTCCACCTCCACGTCCACCACGCCCGGCTCGCGGGCCAGAAAGCCGGCGATGGCCGCCGCCACGGCGCGGCGGGCTTCGTCGTCGTTGGCCGAGACGTGGACCTGCACCGGGCGGCCCATGGGCGGCCCGAGGTCCTCCCGCTGGTAGACGACCTCGGCCTCCTTCGGCAGCCGCAGCGTGGTCTTCAGGTAGTCGGCCCACTGGTCCGCCGTGCGCGTTCGCCCCACCGGCTTCAAGGCCAGCGAGATCAACGCTTCGTTCTCGGCTGCGCCGTATTCGCGCGTGCGGCCGTTGAGATCCTGGTGGCCGATGCGCGCCGTCACGGCCAGGAGGTCGTCGCCCAGGAGCGCGGGCAGCTGGTTCTCCAGTGCGGCCACGATGCCCTCGGTGCGCTCGATGGGGGTGCCCACCGGCGTGCTGACCTTGAGATGCAACCCGTCCGCATCGTCCTGGGGAATCAGCACCACGCCCAGCCGCGGGCCGATGACGCCCACCGCGAAGACGAAGAAGGCGGCGAAGCCTGCGATCAGGACGGCCCGGTGCCGGAGCGCCGCCGCCAGCCAGCCGCGGAAGTGCTCTTCCAGCCGGGTCACGAAGGCGCGCCGGGGCGGAGGGGCCGCGGTGCGGACGAGGCTCATGTGGCTCGGGAGAATCAGGAACGACTCCACGAGCGACAGCGACAGGCACAGGATCGCGACGGCGGGCACGTTCCAGGCCACGCGGCCCGGCATGCCGCCGAGCGCCAACAGCGGACCGAACGCGAGGATCGTGGTGATCGCCGCGGCCGCCACCGGTCGGGCCACGGCGGCGGAGCCGCGTACGGCCGCCTCGGCAGGGGACAACCCCTGCTCGCGGAACGCCAGCACGCGTTCGGAGACGACGACGGCGTCGTCCACCAGCATGCCGAGGACGATGACGAAGCCGGCCGTCTCCACCAGGTTGATTGTGAGACCGAAGCTGGGCATCAGCGTGATGGCGCCCAGGAACACGACGGGAACGCCGACGATCACCCACAGCGCCGTCAGCGGCGTCAGGAACACGAACACGATGCCGGTGACCAGGACCGCGCCGATCAACCCGTTGGTGAAGATGATCTCGAGGCGGTTGCGGGCCTCGAACGATTCGTCGTTGATGGGCGTGGCCTGTACGCCTTCCGGCAGCGGAGTTTGCGCGAGGACGGCGTGGATCGCATCGACCGTCTCGAGGATGTCGGCGGTGCGCTGCTTCTCGATCACGACCGAGACGCCGGGCCGCCCGTTGGTGTGGGCCAGCAGCCCGGTGTCCTCGCGCCCCACCTCGACGCGGGCCACGTCGGTGAGCGAGAGGGCCGAGCCGTCCGGCCCGAGGCGGAGGACGGTCTCCGCCACCTGGTCCGGTTGGTCGAAGCGGCTCCACAACACCACCTGGCGGCGCTCGCGCTCGGTCTCCAGCATGCCGCCGGTGGCCGAGACGTTGCGGGCGCGCACGGCGTCGACCACGTCCAGCAAGGTGATGGCGTGCTCCCGCGCGCGCACCGGATCGACCAGGATCCGGACTTCCGGGTCGCGCAGTCCCACCAGGTGCACGGCCGCGACCGTGGGCTCGCGCTTCAACCGGCGTTCGAGGCGCTTGGCCGCCGTCGCCACGGCGTCGGTGGGGCCCGAGAGGGCGATCTCCAGAACAGGGAGCTTGGAGGGGTCCAGGCGCTGGATCGTGGGTTCGTCGGTCATCTCCGGCGGGAAGTCGGTGATGGCGTCGATGGCCGAGCGCAGATCCTGCTCGGCCTCGCGAATCTCGGCGTCGTCGAAGTCGTCCACCAGCTCGACGCGGGTGACGGACAGGTTGTCGTTGATGACCGTCGTGTACTCAGTGATGCCGTCGACGGTGTCGATGGCCTCTTCCAACGGGATCGCGATCTTGGTCTCGATGTCCCGCGCCGAGGCGCCCGGCAGCTGGGCGCGAATCATGATGATCGGCATCGAGGTGCTGGGGAACCCCTCGAGCTTGGCGCGGCTGGCGGCCAACACGCCCGACACCACCACGGCCAGCACGAGCACGTGCACCAGCATGTGGCGACGGACGAAGAAGCGGATCAGGAACTCCACGGAGCTAGGGCCTCGGGGCGGACGCGCGCGGACCGCAGGGCTCGCGGCCGGAACAGCGGCGGGGGAGCTCGGGCACTAGGGAGCGTCCGCCGCCGCGCTGTCGCCGCGATCGACCTCCACCTCGGCCCCGTCCGAGAGCGCGAAGTGGCCTTCGACGACGACGGCATCGCCGGGGGCGACGCCGTCCAGGACCTCCACCCATTCGCCGTGGTTGCGCCCCACCCGAACCTCGCGGGCGCGGGCGCGCATCTGTCCGGACTCGCCGGCGACAACGAAGACGGACATGCGGCCTTCGCGTCGGAGCAGGGCGCCGCGCGGCAGTAGCGGGCGGGCGACGTCGGCCTCGGCGACGGGCAGGGCGATGCGCGCGACCATGCCCTCGCGCAGGACCGCGTCCGGATTGTCGAGCCAGAACTCGACGTCATAGGTGCCGGCGGAGGGGTCGGCCACCAGCCCCACGCTCTTCAGCACGGCGGGCACGGGCTCGCCGGAAAGGGCGTCGAAGTGGGCCTGCGCCTTCGTCCCGAGGCTGAGGTGCGCGGCCACGCTGGCCGTGACGCCCGCGCGCAGCCGCACCCGCGAGGCTTCCACCAGCGTGGCCACCGGTGTGCCCGGCGCCACGTAGTCCCCCACGTCGACGGGGGTGGTCTCGACGCTGGCGTCGAAGGGCGCGCGGATGGAGGCGTCCGCCAACTGGCGCGAGGCCGTGTCGCGGGCGACCCGCGCCAGAGCCACGGCGTCCTGGGCGGCGGTGGCAGCGTGCCGGAGGTCGTCCATCCGCTGGTCGCTGAGGGCGCTCTCGGCGGCCAGGCGCTCGCCCCGGGCCAGTTGGCCCTGGGCGTGCTTGAGATCCGTGGTGCGCGCGGCCAGGGTGGCTTCGGCCTGCTCCAGCGCCAGTTCGAGGCGCGACGCGTCGAGCCGGAAGAGCAGGTCGCCCGCCGCCACGCGCTGGCCGCGGTCGACCAAGCGCTCGACCACGCGCCCCGGGGCTTCTGCGGTGACGCGGGCCTTGTGGAAGGCGTGCACGACGCCCGTCAGCTCTTCACTCTCGCCGGCGCGACCGAGCCGCACGGGCTCGATGCGAACGCGCACGCTCGCGCGCAGCGCCTCGGCCACGGGCGAGGACTCCGGCGAGATCTCCGCCTCGGAGCCGGAGCAGCCCCACGCCAGGAGCGCCAGCGCCATGACCCCGCGGCCGCGCATCACGCCGTCTCCTGGGCCCGGTGCGCCCCCTCGGCAAAGAGCCGGCGCGTGTGCGCGGCCAGGCGGCGGGCGAAATCCTCGTCGGGTGCGTAGGCCAGCGCCTCGCCGAAGAGCGGATGCGCGAGGAACGGAAAAGCCGTCATGCCCATGATCGAGAGGATGCCGAGAGCCGGATCGAGATCGGGCCGCAAACGTCCGGCGCGCTGTTCGTGCTCGAAGAACGCGCGCAGTTGGGACTCGCCCCGCTGGACGTAGCGCTCCACGAAACGCCGCCGCAGTGGGCCATCGCTGGCGAGCACTTCGCGCAGCAGGATCCGGTGGGTGTACGGCTCTTGGGCCAACATCTCGGTGTTGAGGTCGATGAAGGCCGCGATGGCGTCGTCCTCGGGCTGGAGCGCATCCGCCATCACACCGACCCGTCGAATCAGGCGCTCACAGGTCGAGTCGAAGACCGCGGTCAGGAGCTCGTCCTTGCTGCCGAAGTAGTACGCGACCATGGCGGGGGTGACGGACGCCCGCTTCGCGATCTCGCGAATCGTGAGCCGATCCATGCCGCGTTCGGCCGCGAGCCGGGTGGCGGCCTCCAGCAGGCGGGCCCGTACCTCGGGGCGCCGCGCGTCGCGTCGGGGCCGCCCGACGCGCTGCTGCGGCAGAGCGCGTTCGACCAACGTCGGGACCAGCCTGCGCGGCGAACCCATGCCACAAATTAAACACCCGATTGATTCAATCTCAAGGGCCTTTTTCTCCTAAGCTTTTTCGATGGGCGCGAGAGCCGAGGACGGGTGGATCGCCGTCGCCGCCGAGCGGCCGCGGGGCGCCGTCGGCGACGGCGCGCGCCCGACCACGGATCCCGCCGTCGTCGGGGCTCACCTCTGCGACGCCAGCGGCCGCCGCGGCCGGGCCCGGGCGCTGGTGCGCCCGGAGTCCGAAGCCGACGTGGCCCAGGTGCTGCGCGACGGCGCCGCCCGCGGCGAGCCGGTGACGGTGGTGGCGTCCCAGACGAGCACCACGGGCAGCTCGGTGCCCGACGGCGGCCTGCTGCTGCACACCGGCCGGCTCCGGGGCGACGTGGCGCTGGACGGTTCGCGCGTCACCGTCGGGGTCGGTCACCTGCTGGGCGCGGTGCAAGCCCGGGTGGCGGCGGCGGGCTGGCTGCTGCCGCCCGACCCGACCAGCCGCCACGAGTGCAGCGTTGGCGGGGCGGTGGCCTGCAACGCCTCCGGTCCGCGCAGCTTTCGCTACGGAGCCACGCGCCGCTACGTGCGCGGGCTGCGAGTGGTGCTCGTCTCCGGCGACGTCTTGGCGCTCGAACGCGGACAGGCGGTGGCCGATGCCGGCTTCGAGATTCGGCATTCGGACGGGTCCGCATCGCGCGTCCCGGTTCCGGTCTATCCCACGCCGGCGGCGGCGAAGCACGCGGCGGGCATTCCGTCGGGCCCGGGGCTCGACTTGGTGGACGTCTTCGTCGGCTCGGAGGGCACGCTCGGCGTCGTCACCGAGGTGGTCTTCGACCTGGTGCCGCTGCCGGAGCGGGTCTGGGCGCTGTGGCTGGCGTTTCCGACGGCGGAGGCGGGGCTGGCCTTCGTGCGCGCCGTGCGCGCGGCCCCGCGCGCGGGCGCCGGGGTGGCCCCGCGCTGCCTCGAGTGGTTCGACGCCGCCTCCTTGGCCTTCGTGCGCGACCGCTGCCCCGACGTGCCGGTTCCCGAGCGAGCGGGCTGCGTCGTCTTCGCCGAGCAGGAGGCGACGGCGAAAGAGGAGTCCGAACGCCTGGAGGCGTGGTCCGCCCTGGCGGAGGCCCACGGAGTCTTGTCGGAGCCCGGGGGCGTGATCGCGGCGGCCGAGCCCTCGGCCCACGAGCGCCTGCGCGAGGCGCGTCACGCCGTGCCCGTGGGTGTGAACGAACTGGCGGCGGAGCGCGGCATGGAGAAGCTGGGAACGGACCTGGCCGTTCCGGACGCCTACCTCGACGCCCTGATGGCGCTGTATCAGCAGGCGGGCGCTGCGCCGCGCGGGCTTCTGGACCGCGGCGCCCAGGAGGCCCTGGTGCGCCGGTGCGGCGTACCGGACGCGACGGCGCTCGACGAGGCCTGGCGCGCGGCGGGCCTGCCGGAGACGCTCGAGACGACCGTGTTCGGCCACGTGGGCGACAACCATTTGCACGTGAACTTCACGCCCGGCTCGAGTGCCGAACGGGCGCTGGCCGAGGCCGTCTACGCCGAGCTCACGCGCCGGGCCCTGGCCTGGGGTGGCACTCCCTCCGCCGAGCACGGCATCGGCAAGCTGAAGCACGCCGCCTTCCGCGCGCTCTTGGGCGACGCCGGCCTGGAGAGCCTGGCCGCGCTGCGCCGCGCCCTGGATCCCGCCCAGTGTCTGGGCCAGGGCAACTGGTGGCCGGCCTCGGCCGCCGCCTGACTTTCTCTCAGACGTTGAAGCTGTCGCCGCAGCCGCAGGTGGTGCTGGCGTTGGGGTTTTGGATCTTGAACCCGCTCTCGTTCAAGTCGTCCACGAAGTCGACGGTGGTGCCCTCCAGGTAGAGGGCGCTCTTGGGATCGATCACCACCGCCACGCCGTGCTGCTCGCTCTTCTCGTCCTCGTCCGCGATGGCGTCGTCGAAGGCGAGCTCGTAGCGCATGCCGCTGCAGCCGCCGTCTCTCACCAGCACGCGCAGGGCGCGGAAGTTCTCGTTCTCGGGCTTCGCCAGCAGCTGGCGCGCCTTGGCGGCGGCGGCTTCGGTGAGGGCGACGGTCGCCATGGTCTACCTCGCTTCCGGAAGGGGTGCGCCCGCCTGGACGGGCAGGGGAATGACGCTTTGCTCGCCGCGGCAGAGATCCGCGAGCGTGATGTTCTCGAGCGACGCGCGCAGCTGGCGGCCCAGCGTCCGCCACAGCGTGGTCATGGCGCAGCGGCTGGTGCGGGTGCAGTCGACGCGCTCACCCGGCGCGCACGCGCAGCTCTCGTCCGGCCAGGCGTCGCCGCCCAGTGCCTGGAGGGCGTCCCAGACGGTGATGGTGTCGGCCGGCCGGGCCAGGCGGTAGCCCCCGCCGGCCCCGCGCGTGCTGGCCACCAGCTCGCCCAGCCGCAGCTGCCGCAGCAGCTTGGCGGCGTACTCGATGGAGAGACCCTCCGCCTCGGCCACCGCCGCGATCGACAGCGGCTGGCGGCCGCCGCGAGCGGCCACCTGGACGAGGCAGCGGAGCCCCACTTCTTCTCGGGCCAAGAGGTGCACGGCCGGGAGGATAGGAAACTGGACTTTCGAGTCAAGATTTGTCCGACCGACCGTTCCAGGTTGCTATCGTCTCGTTTCGCCACCGGTTTCCGGGCTGTGGGCCCGAGGCCGGAGCCCGCACCGACGCCAGCGACCAGCGAGAGAGAGCCGCGTGTCCTCCCCCGACCCCTCCGCTCCCGAATCGTCTCTTCCCAGCGACCGGCTGGGGCGCCGGCTTCGCGACCTCCGGGTCTCGGTGACCGACCGCTGCAACTTCCGCTGCCACTACTGCATGCCGGCCGAGGTCTTCGGCGAGCGCTACGCCTTCCTGCCGAAGCCTGAGATCCTGACGTTCGAGGAGATCGAGCGGCTGGTCCGCCTCTTCGCCGACCTGGGGGTCGAGAAGCTCCGCATCACCGGCGGCGAGCCGCTGCTGCGCCAAGACCTGCCGGACCTGATCGGCCGCCTCTCCGCCGTGCCCGGCATCCGCGACCTGGCTCTCACGACGAACGGCGTCCTGCTGCCGCGGCAGGCCGAGGCCCTGCGCGGCGCCGGCCTGCGACGCGTGACCATCAGCCTCGACAGCCTCGACCCCGAAGCCTTCCGCGCCATGAACGGCGACCGCGGCGATCTCGACCAGGTGCTGGCCGGAATCGCCGCCGCCGAACGCGCCGGCCTCGGCCCCATCAAGATCAACTGCGTCGTCCACCGCGGCGTCAACGACCACACCGCCGTCGACCTCGCCCGCCACTTCCGCGGCAGCGGCCACATCGTGCGCTTCATCGAGTTCATGGACGTGGGCACCCGCAACCGCTGGGACCTCTCGCGCGTCGTCCCCAGCGACGAC
>JAKSBN010000143.1 GCA_022361175.1 Pseudomonadota bacterium
GCGGCGAGCTCGTCAGCGAATTTAAGGGACACAACTAGCCCCAATGCGTCATAGAGGATCGCTCCCCAGACGTTGAAATGGCCCTGCGGTTGTGGGAAAGAAGGGTTTGCCGACTCTTCAACCCGCACACACAAGGCCACTTCAATGAGATCCAGGAAAGAGGTTTTGCGGACCCGCGTCAAGGGCCCGATCGCCATCGAGTTCAGCGAGGAGGCACTCTCGGCTCACGCAGGGCTCGAGCTCTTCGGCCGCTTTCTTCGCGCCGAGGGCTGGCTGGATCGGATCCGTGGGGTTTTTGCGGATCGTTGCTTCGACAGCGACTACGGGTCGTTCCGGATGACCCTGGTGGTGGTTGGCCTGCTGCTGCTCGGCGGCGAACGGCTCGCTCATCTGGAGCAGCTCCGGCTCGACCCTGTCTTCCACCGGTTCGCCTCGCTGTCTCGGCTGCCCTCGGGGCGGACGTTCTCCCGGTGGCTCAAGGACATCAGTGCGGGGTATCGAGATCGGCTGCGGGTGTTGCTTCGCGATGTGGCGTTCGCGACCTGGGAGCGAGGCGCGCTTCGTCGTGTGACGATTGACGTGGATGGGACGGTGATCCGCACGGGAGACCGGGTAGACGGCGCCGAGCGGGGGTTCCCCCCCACCACCCGAAGGATCCTTCCTACTATCCACTGACGGCCCAGCTGGCGCAGACGGGGCAGCTACTCGACGTGGTGAACCGATCGGGTCGGGTGAACGACTCGGTGGGCTCGGTCGAGATGCTGGGCGAGCTGATCGAGGATGCGAGAAGTCGCGCTCCGGGCGCTCCGATCGAGGTGCGACTCGACGGAGCCTTCTGCCAGAAGGCCGTTCTCGACGTTCTGGAGAGGTCTGGCGTCGAGTACGCGATGAAGATGCCGATGTGGGAGTGGCTCGGGATCCTCGATCGGGTGCGAAGACGGAAGACCTGGGCACGCATCGATGACCGGCGAAGCGCCTTCTCGACGGACCTTCGGATCGAGAAGTGGAAGCGAACGGTGCGGGTAGTCGTGTACCGCAAGAAGATCTCGGGGAAGCCGGCGAAGGCGTTCCAGCTGGGCTTGTTCCAGCCCGACGACGGGTACTTCGAGTACTCGATGGTGGTGACGAACAAGGTCGAGTCGGAACGGGTCGTCTGGCACTTTATGGCCGGCCGTGGGGGTCACGAGAAGACGTTGGGTGAGCTGAAGCAGAACGTCGCGTTCGCCTCGGTGCCCACCAACGACTGGGACGCAAACAGCACCTGGCAGCTGCTCTCGGCCCTGACCCACAACCTCGCCCGAGACTTCCAGGTGAAGGCCGGACTCGCCGCTCCGCGAAAGAACGGGCGCAAGCGCACCGCGCGCTTCGTCTTCCCGTCGCTGCGAACGCTCAGGTTCACGCTCCTGGCGATCCCGGGAAGGGTCTGTCGTCCCGGTGGTCGGCAGGAACTCAGGATCGTCGCCGCCAACCCCATCCGACACAAGATCCGATATCTCGAGCAACAGCTCGCCGCCTGACCAAGCCCCGACTCCCCTCGGGCCGGCGAGAAACTATGACGGATCAGGGCTAGCTAGGTGAGCACACGGCCGAGGTGCTAACGGAAGCAGGCGTCGAACCGGAAACCATCCAGAGACTCTCGGCCGCCGTCACGACATAGAACCTCTGATCGAGCCAACAAGTCGCGAGAACGACACATCAGTCAGGTCCCAAGAATGTCACGAACCAACTTCGACAAGATTCACTGCCCCATCGCTCGAACCGCCGCGGTGCTTTCCGACCCGTGGACTGCTCTGGTCCTCCGGGAGGCGATGTCCGGGACCACACGGTTCACGGACTTCGAGCGAGCCTTGGGAATCCCCAAGAACACTCTTACCGAACGACTCGAGCACCTCGTCGAGCACGACATCCTAGAGCGGAAGGCCCTTCCGCCTCGCGGGCGGAGATTCGAGTACTTGCTGACGCCGAAGGGGACAGACCTCCTCACCGTGATGTCTGCGATGCGCGACTGGTCCAATCGGTGGGTCTTTGGAAAGGGCAAGGAGCCCGTCGTCGTCGTCGACCAGCGAACGGGTAGGCGCGTACCCCCGGTTCGAATTCGCGACGACGATGGCGAGCTGATCCCGGCATCTGAGCTCATGATGAAGGCCGGGCCCGGCGCCGACGCTGAAACCAAGGCACGGATCAAGCAGGGACGCATCCGCCGAGCCTAGGTCTCGCGGTCGGAAGCACACCAGGAGGCCAGGTACTCATGACTTCCGCTTCGGACTCCCGCGTCCTTTGGGGAGCGGGCACCTCCAGAACCGTTCGACCTCGCTGGGCCCTTCGGGAGCTTGGCCTCGACTACCGAAGCGAGCCTGTCGTCCCGCGCACGGAGTCGATGCAAAGCGAGGCGTTTCGCGCCGTCAGCGAACGGGGCAAGGTCCCCATTCTTGAGGACGACGGGTTCGTCGTCGGCGAGAGTGCCGCGATCGTCTTCTACCTCGCCGACAGGTACGATTCCCAGGGGAATGTGCTCTCAGTCCCGGTCGGCGATTTCGAAAGACGCTCCGCGTACTACGACCTCTCGTTCTTCATCCTGACCGAGCTGGACGCAACGAGCCTCTACATCGTTCGCCGACACGAAGGGCTTCCTCAGATCTACGGTGAGGCGCCCACCGCAGTGAAAGGCGCTCGTCAGTACTTCTCTCATCAGCTCGGCGAGATCGAGCGAAAGCTCTCCGACGGAAGGCCCTACCTCCTCGGGAACGACTTCCTCGCACCCGACCTGCTCTTGATGACGTGTCTCGACTGGGCGAACGCGATCGGGATCGAGCTTCCCGAGATTCTCGGCCAGTACCGATTGCGGATTGCGACGAGACCGGCCTACGGCGAAGCCATGGGCGAGAACTTCGCCCCGCTTCGCGAGCTTGCCGGCTAGACCAGCCCGGGAGCACAGGCCCTCGCTCGCCGGAACACCACTACGTCAGGGCTGTTCGCCGAGGGTATCGCCTGACTTTGAGAGAAGCGAGGCGCAGTTCCGACGCGCGACGGCTGCTACCACGCGGGCCCTCATCGACAACGACGTGAGTACTAGTTCCCCGAGAACGTCGCGGTGCGCTTCTCGAGGAAGGCCGCAGCCCCCTCCTCGAAGTCTCGACTGCGCCCACACCGTGCGATGGCTCGTCGTTCGTGCTCGATCGCGGTCTCGAGGCTCGATTCCGCCGCCGCCAGGAGCAGCCTCTTCGCCTCACCGAGTGCCACCGTCGGGCCTTTCGCCAGGCGCATCCCGTACTCCTCAGCCTGGCTCCTAAACTGGGCCTGGGAGAAAACCTGGTTCACCAGCCCCAGCTCCTGCGCTTTCTCCATCCCAACCGTCTCGTTGGAGGCGATCCATTCGTAGGCCCGCTTCGGGCCGATCATCCGCGGCAGGTAGAACGTCGAGCTCCCGTCGGGCGCGAGCCCGATGGCCGTGTACGCCACCGTCAGCGTCGCCTCCTCGGACGCCACCACGAGATCGCCGGCGATCGCCAAGCTGAGGCCGGCACCAGCGGCCGGGCCGTTGACCGCCGTGACCACCGGCTTCTCCATGCGGGCCAACGTGGCAATCGCCGCGTGGAGCTTCACGGTGAGCCTCTTCAAGAACCCGCCCGCTCCGCCGGGCCCCTCGGCCTCGGACTTCATCTGCCGTATGTCGCCGCCCGAGCAAAAGGCTCTGCCCTCCCCTGTGATCATCACGGCCCGGACTCTCGGATCCTCGTCGCAGAGAATCGCCGCATTGAGAAGCCCTTCGGCCATGGCCAGGTTGAGTGCGTTGTACGCCGATGGCCGGTTGAGCGTAATCGTCGCCAGCCCGTTCTCGATCTCCAGCCGGACCTCCTCGCTCCCTGCCCCGTTCTGTCCCGCCAACGTTCACTCCTTTCCGTCCGGCACTTCCTGCCTCGACGCCCAATGTCTGTTGCGGCAGCGTCGTCCGCAACCCGCGGTTCCGCTACTCCTCTGCGACCCGCGCGACCAGCCAGTCGCGAAACAGCGCGATCGTTTTCTCCATGGCGCGCGCGCGTTGGCAGACCACGTAGTACGCGTCCTTGGATTCGAGCCCGATCCCGAACGGATGCACGAGCCGACCGGCTTCGACGGAACGCCGGGTGATGCTGTCCGGTGCGAGCAGATAGCCTTGCGCTCCCTCCGCCGCCTGGATTCCCGCAATGAGCGAGTCGACCCATAGAAAGCGAACGGAGCTCACGTCCTCCACACCCGCGATCTCGAACCACTGTTGCCAGGAGTGGGGCCGCAACTGAACGGCGATCAACGGGCAGCCGACGAGTGCTTGCGGCTCCGACGGCGCGTCGGGCCGCTCCAGCAGCGACGGGTGGCAGACCGGGCGCGACGTCAGCTCCAGCAACTTCGTCGCCCGAAGACCGGGCCAGCGGCCGCGGCCGTAGCGGATGCCGACATCGAACTCGCCCGAGTCGAAATCGCGAACGCGGTGCGAAATGTCCAGACGGACCCGGAGGCTCGGGTGATCGCGCTCGAACTCCGCAAGTCGCCCGAACAGGAAGCTGTGCGCAAAAGCGGGAACCGAGCTGACTCGCAGCTCGTCGCCCGAACGCACTGCGCGGACCTTCTCCGTCCCGACCCGGATCTCATCGAAGGCGCGGCGGATCGACGCGGCGTACACGGCGCCCGCCTCGGTGAGCTCGATCCGGCGGTGTCCGCGATGGAACAGCGCGATCCCGAGCTCTTCTTCCAGCTTGCGAATCTGATGACTCACCGCCGAGGGGGTGAGGCAAAGGGCTTCCGAAGTACGAGAGAAGCTCATGTGTCTGGAGGCCGCCTCGAAAACCCGCAGGGAGGAAAGTGAAGGAATATCCATAGATTAAGATCCAATTCTCATCTCACCACATCATTTGAGATGAATTTTATTCACTACACTGGAGAATTCATCAGTTGTCAAGGAGGCCCGATCGGCTTCAGTGGAGGGCCTCGGGCTTTGCCTCGGCGCGCTCGATCACGGCGGGAGGCTGACCAGCACGTTCATCAACGAGAGCACCGTATCGATCCCCTATCTGCAGGCCTTCACGACGGGCGTGAACATGGTCTTCGGTGATGCGAGCCCACCTGCCCGCCGTCCTCACCGAGCTTGCGCAGGGCTTCGATCCAACACGGAAGATCGCGAGCGTCTACGAGTGGCAGGACGCCGACCGGGCGTTCGCCGAGATGGCCCCGAAAGTCGTGGTAGAGCGTCGTTAGCCGCCCGACGCGAGTGCGGTCCGTCTCGCGGACAGCGAACGGAGTCCTTCATGCACGAGTCCACGAACTCCGAACCCGCGTGCCCTCACGTGGTTGAAACCGTCACGCCGACTCTCTTTCGACCGTCGAAGCTCGCTGCCGGCCCGTTTCTCGGGGTGCAAGGAGGCGTCATCGCCGCGATGCTCGCACGCGCCGCGCGTGCCTCCGCACCGGAGGCGTTTCATCCGCTGTCGCAACGAACGGAGTTCCTGCGCCGCGTACCGCTCGTAGCGTGCCGCATCTCCACGGCAGTCGTGCACCGAGGTCGCAGGATCGTGAGCGTCGATGCCACGCTCACGGACACCGCATCCACCCAAACGTACGCCCGGGCGAACGCCGTCTTCGTGAGCGCCGTGGACATTGAGCTGGAGCACTCTCCGGTAGAGCGGCCGTGGGGCGGGCTCGTCAGCCCCGAACGCTTGAAGTCAGGGCAAAGCCCATCGCCTCACGGAGAGCCTTGGCTGATGGACGCCCTGGAAGGCCGGGCCGGGCCGGACGGCGCCGTCTGGTTTCGTTGGAAGCTCCCGCTGTTCTCCGACGGCCGTGCATCTTCGTATGAACTCGCCCTGGGACCGGCGGACTGGACGCATGGGATCGCAAGGCCGGGCTATCCCGGTCCTGGCCCTGCCTCCGCTTGGCCCAACAGCGACCTCACCGTCCACCTAAACCGCATGCCAGACGGGGAGTGGCTCGGCCTCCTTCCCCGAGGAAGGTGGTCGTCCGCCGGAAGGGGAATCGGGTTCAGCGATCTGTTCGACTGCCACGGGCCCTTCGGCCGCGTCGCGATGGGCGTCGTCTTGATCGCCAAGTGACCTCGTTCCGATGATCCCACAACCGGCTGCGACGAGAGGACCGACGCGCGGTTGGGCCGGTCGAGAAGTCGGCGCGTGGGCGCGTCCGTACGGCGAGGAACGGTTTCGGGAGTTCGGGCGGAGGCTACACGAGAACGTGAACGAGTAGCTCCTCATGGCGAGAGCGCCCTATCCGGACAGCTCGCGGGCAATGGCCGCGGCCGCTTCGCCTCCGATCCTCTCAAGGGGTGCCTTCGAACGGCTGATCCGAGCGTGGACGATCCCGCCTTCGAGCAGGACGATGGCCGTCTCGGCGGCCCTTCGAGCCCGCCTCCTCGCGATGCCCCGTTCGGTCAGCAGCGCGGCGAGCGTGCGCTTCCAGAGCTCGAATGCGGCCGCAGAGGCTTCGGCCACCTCCGGCACTTCCGGCGTCGTGGACTGGGCGATCGACGCCACGGGGCACCCTGTCTGGAAGCCCTGGTCCTGCATGTGGAGCGCCGTGGCGCGGAACCACTTCTCGATGGCCTTGGGCGCGTTCTCTTCTCCGTCGAAGCAGCCACGGATCAAGGAGTCGACGGCCTCGGCGCCCGCGCGTACGGCGGCCACGGCGAGCTCCTTCTTTCCACCCGGAAAGTGATGGGAGATCGAGCCCCACGGCGCCTTGGCTTCCGCCACCAGTTTTCGCCACGACACCCCGTGGTAGCCGTGCTCCTGGAACATGCGGACCGCGGTCTCGATCATCTTCTGGCGCGTATCCGGCATTCGACTCTTCCGTTCTGCTCGGGCCACACATCGGGCATGGGAAACAGAACGATCGACAGGGATGGCCGCCTCGACGGGCTGACACCAGCCGGCTGCCTCGCGGGCGTCACCGGCGCGCTGACGTGGATCGCCGTGCTGGGGACCTTGGCGTCGTGGCTCGGCTCGCTCGGCTGGCCGTTCGAGCTGCTGAC
>JAKSBN010000185.1 GCA_022361175.1 Pseudomonadota bacterium
GCGCACAAGCGGACGTCCAGGCCGCCGCGGTTGCGGTAGGCCGCCGGGGACGACGAATCGGGGGAAGCCATGAAGAGCGCGACCCTCGCCGGGCAAGAGCAGCCTTTCGAGCGACCCCGGACCGCGCCCGTTCTGCGCCGCGATCCGGAACCCTCTAACTGGCTGGTTTACAAGAAGATTTCAACCTATCACAAGGGCGGGGACAGCGTCAACGCGGGCTCAGTCGACGCGCAGCCGGCGCACGGTCACGGCGGCCGGCCCGCCGCCCCTCGCCACCGACCGCAGCAGCAGTCCCCGGGCTTCGTCCGGCGTCACACCCGGCACCCCGTCGAAGTCGCGATGGGTGAGCAGGAAGGCGCCGCCGCGGCGCGGGCTGCGGTCGGGATCCACCTGCGCCCACAGCAGGGGCTCGCCGGCTTCACCCAGGAGTTCGAGCTCCAGCCCGTAGTCCGTCCCCGGCTCCGCACGGGCTTCGAACGTGAGCTGAAAGAAGCGCGGGAAGTTCTCGACGGGATACCGCGCCTCCGGCGAGCCCGGGTGGAGGAGAACCGTCTCAGGCACCCCCAGCTGCGCGCACGCGAGCCGCGCAAGCGGTCGCTCCACGTCCAAACGCAGCAGGCCCTGCAGGCGCTCGTGCAGGACGGGTTCCAGCCGTCCGTAGGGCGCGAGCACGCTTTCGTAGACCGCGATGCGCGACTTCCCCGAGAGCAGGATCCACCAGCGCTCGCGCGCCGGCTCGCGCTCTGCGATTCGCTGGACGCCCCGGCACACGGCCTGGCTGGTTTCGTCTCGAACCAGCACGCGCTCGTAGACGGCGGGCGCCGACAGCCGCGCGTACGTCTCGGCGCGCCGCAACAGGGACTGGCGATAGAAATGGAAGACGTAGAAGCCGTGGGTGCCGACCAGCAGGCCGTCTCCGTCCGCGTACTCTCGGTCGAAGGTCTCGAGCGCCCGGCGGCCCATGTCCGGCGGCCAGTTCGCAGCGACGCGCAGCGCCTCCGGGAGGGGGCGAAGCGGCCGGTCCGGCAGCGGGTAGGGATCTCGCACGACCTGGGTCGCCAGCGCGGTGAGCCCGAACAGCAAGCTGCCGCCCGCCATGGCAACCTGGCCCAGCGGCCGTGCGCGCCGCCACCCCCACCCCAGGAGCGCGGCCCAGCCCGCACAAGCGGCCACGATCAAGAGCCCGTAGAGATGGAGCGAGCCGCGTCCGAGCAACGGATAGAGGCCGAGCGCCGAGAACGCCACCTGACACGCCACCGGCACGCCGAACAGCCACAGCCAGCCATCGCGCCGCTTCCGCGCCACGAACGGGAACAACCCGAGCGCGCCGACCGCGACGGGCAGCCACCCGAGCACCGAGAAGAACCCCAGCGCCCGCGGCGCCTCGCGGACCAGGAACTGGAGCGAGGCCCAGCTGTTCAGGTAGAAGGGTTCCCAGAAGGCCTGCAGCGCGCGGGCGCCTCCGGTCTGGGGCCCGAGCACCAGCGCGTAATAGGCCAGAAAGACGACCCCCGGCAGCGCCAATACGACCAGGTGGCGGAGCTTCCTCTCCCGGCGGTGAAAGAAGCGAAGCGCGAGCACCCCGGGATACAGGAAGACGAACGCCAGCGAGCCGAGTGCCGTGGCGAGGCCGAAGAGCGTGACGGCCAGGGGCGGACCGCGTCGGCGGCTCGGAGCCAACGCCGCGTGCAACCAGAAGAACGTGAGACAGACGTCCAGGGCGTAGGGCTTGAACTCGCGCGCGTGGGTCACGAAGCCGGGGCCGAGGGCCACGAGGGCCGCAGCCACCAGTCCGGCGCCCGGCCCCGCCAACCGCTCGGCCAGGCGAAAGGCGCCCCAGACGCCCAGCACCCCGAAGACCAGCGGCCACAGGCGAAAGGCCCACTCGTCCAGCCCGAACAGGAGCACTCCCAACTTGCCGAGAATCCAGCCGGGCAAGAGCAGCGGGAAGCCCGTCTCCTGGGCGTAGGCCACGAGCCCGGCGGGCGTTCCCACCCGCACCACCTCGAGAGCGCGCCAGGCCTCGTCGTTCCACAGGGCTGCGGGCGGCGAAGCCGGCCAGCGGAGCCACGCCGCCACCGCCAGCAGCAGCAGCTGAAGCACGACGACGACGCGACGAACGGGCGGGCGCGCGATGGGCAAGGGCACGGGGCGCCATTCTACCCATCCGCGGCGCCGCCGCCGTCTTCGGGCTGCGCCGGCTGGGCCCGGTTGCCGGGACTCGTTCAGAGTGCGAAGCTCGGTGCCACGCGCGAGTAGCTCAGTTGGTAGAGCATCAGCTTCCCAAGCTGAGGGTCGCCGGTTCGAGACCGGTCTCGCGCTCCATCTTGGCATCGGAGCCCCGTCGACTTCGTTTCGGCGGGGCTCTCTTCTGCCGGGGTCGTCGGGGCCCGTAGCCGGATAGAGCCGGCCGGAGCCGCCGCGAGTGGCCTCGAAATCGGCAAAGGCAGGGTCCTAACCCGGGCCGGTTTCGTGAGTCCCGCCCCCGCCCTCTTAGCCCCTTCCGCGGCGTCTTCTTCGAAGCCAGCCGGCCGCGACGAGCAGAGGGGAGATCTCCATTCCCAAGCCGCAACCACTGCCCGCGCCCTTTTCCGCTGCGCCCAGGTCTGGCGCGCTTCCCAGGTAGGGAAGGTTGACCGCGTCCCCGACGGTGGCGTTCACGGCCTGGTCGAGTGTGGCGACGCCCGTGGCGTAGTCGAGAGTCAGAATTCGGGCCGCCCCACCCGGGAGCTCGATCTCGTCGCCGTCGGAGATTCCGAATCCATCGATGAAGAACGTCGGGTCGGCCAATCGGATCTCGTCGGGACCGATGACTTCGGTCACGTGGGTGAGCGAAGCGCCCGCATCGATCGCGGGGCTCCCCAGCTTGAGCCGGAAGCCGTCCAGCGCGAACGGATCGACGAAATCGGGGTCGTCCTCGAGGTTGTCGCAGAACCAGGTGCTCGGACACACCCCGCCATTGTTCTGGCTCTTCGTATCGATCGCGTTCAGCGTCGAATTCTGCGGCGCTGCCGTATCGTTGTAGACGACCAGCGCCCCGGCGGCGTCCGCGCGGATCCCGTTGTTGCGGAACGTCAGCTTGGCAACGGGGTCGGACGCGGTCATCTTGATGTAGATCTGAGCCGTGCTCGACAGCGTGCCTCCAGGCGGATAGTCCGGATCGTCGGCCGGCGGGTTGAGCGAGTTGTTGACGATCAGATTGTTCATGAAGACGGTGTCGTCCAGCACGACCGCCGCCTGGGCCTTGTCCCGCACCCGGATCGCCGGGAACTCGTTGTGCGCGATCGTGTTGTGGTAGATCCGATTGCCGGAGAGGTCGGGGTTGGATCCAGGCGAGATGTTGAGCGGGATCCCGCTTCCGTGGACGACGTAGTTCTTCCGGACGATGTTGTCGCTGCCGTGGATCGAGATCCCCATATTGGCCCAGTACGGAGTCACGGGAGGGTCATCGCGATCCGTGCTGAAGGCGACGACCGCGTTGGATTCGTAGAGATTGGGTCCCCCGCCCAGGAGGGTGCCACGGTGCCAGGGATTGTAGATCGCGTTCCGTCGGAAGATTCCGTGAGTCGAGTTCTGTTGCGCCGTCAACGTCGAGTGGCCCGTGAAGCCGAGTTCGTTGTCCTCGACCAGGTTGAAGTGGGACTCCTTCTGGATCTCGATGGCTCGGCCGACGTGCCCGACCCGATACCCGATGCACTCGACGACGTTGTTGCGAACGGTGTTGAACTGGCTTCCGCGAGGATTGCTGGGGTCACACTGCGAGCCACCGTTGCAACCCTGCAGATGGATCCCCGCCTTCTCGATGTTCCGAAACACGTTGTTCTCGAAGGTGTTGTGCCACGAGTCGACGGCGAAGATCCCCTTCCAGGGCACGTCCGTCGGCTGGGAGCCGTCGCAGGCCGTGCCGCCGTCGCAGGTGATGTCCCGGACCACGATCCAGTCGTCGGTGTGGAGCCTAACGCAGTACGTGACGTTGGTGATCTCGACCTCGCCCTCGCTGCCCGGGTGCCGTTGGTAGACGATCGGCTCCGACGGGTTTCCGGAGTTCAGCGGGTCGATGAACTCTCCATCGTAGACCCCCGGCTCCATGCAGACGACTTCGCCCGGCCCTGCGGTCTGGTTCGCGTGGCCGAGCGTGACGGTGTTCGCGAGGGTGCCGCCCGGGGAGACGTGGAAGTCGCATGCCAGAGCATCCTCCGCGCCGACCAGCGTGAATGTGACCGCCGCCAAGAGCCCGGCTCCAGTCAGAGTGGTGAATCGCGACATCGTTGGCCTCCCTTCGTTCGGACCGCGCACGATCGCGCCCGTCCAGCACTACCACGAGCGGCGTCCCGCACGGGCGACGTATAACCGACGGTTCGACTTTCGCGCCAGGCGCAAGCGCGGTTGCGGCGTCGGCAGTTGCTCTCGCCGAGATTCCCCAGGGATTCGCCGTGACGCGGACACAGAGTCGCGCGGACGCAGAGTCGGATAAGGCCGTGACTCACGCGGCCCGCGCGCCCCTGCTCGCCGGCGTCTGAGTGCGAGGCTCCCGCTACTTCTCGTGCTTCCGGTGCTCTCCGAGCGGAGGGGTCGCGGGTTCGAGACCGATCTCGCGCTCCGGCATCGGGGCGCGGTCGACTTCGTTTCGGCGGGGACCTCGCATTGGCGGCCTGCCGACGCTCAGATTCACAAGCGCGGCGACCGCCGATACCAGGGCGGGCTAGTCGTCCAAGAGCTCCACGAACAGCTCGTCCAGCTCGTCGTCCTTGGGCGGTCCATCGTTCGGCAGCATGCGGGTGGCTTCCGCATCGAGCGAAGGGGCGTTCCCGCCCGCGGGCTCGAAGACCGGCAGGGCATCGATCTCGGGTTCGAGCGCGAACGCCTCTCCCTCGGGCTCCAACGAGAACGACTCGCCTTCGGGCTCCAGCGAGAAC
>JAKSBN010000466.1 GCA_022361175.1 Pseudomonadota bacterium
CCGCGGCTGGCGAACTGGGCGGCCCGACCCGCGGTGAACCGCGTGCTCCACGCGTTCGGATGGCTGCTGCTGGCCAGCTTCTTCCTGACCGCTCCAGACCACCAGCGCTGGTGGGGCGACGTCGGGCCCGCCTGGCTCGCCGCGCGCTCGCCCCTGGCCTGGAACCAGCCAGGGGTCTTCGGTCTGCTGGCGGGGGCGCTCATCTGGATCGCGGTCGTGTGCGAGGGCCGACTGTTGCCCCGACTGCTGGCCAGTCCTCCCCTGCGCTTCGTCGGTCTGGTTTCCTTCAGCGTCTATCTGCTGCACGTTCCGGTCAAGAACCAGCTGGTGAGACTGGGGCTCGCGCCCGGCGAGCTTCTCTTCGCCTCCACCACCCTGGCCACGTTGCTGCTGGCAGCGGTCACGTACACCCTCGTGGAGCGTCCCTTTCTCCATCGCCGCGGGACGTAGGCTCTATCGGGGCGGCTTCACGCGTTGAGCAGGGTGCGCACCCGCCGGCGCAGGGCCGGGATCACCTCGCGTTCAAACCAGGGGTTGCGCGCGAACCAGGCCCGGTTGCGCGGGCTCGGGTGCGGGAGCGGCAGGTACCGGGGCCAGTGGTGCTGCCACTCGCGTACCGTCTGCGTCACCGTCGCGGCGCGGTCGTCCAGGTGGTAGGCCTGGGCGTACTGGCCGAGCGCCAGAGTGAGCTTCACGTGCTTCAGGCTTCGAAGTAGCGTTTCGTGCCACGTGGCCGCGCATTCGGGCCGCGGGGGCAGGTCGCCGCTGCGCCCCGAGCCCGGGTAGCAGAAGCCCATGGGCACCACCGCCACGCGTTTGGGGTCGTAGAAGCTCTCTCGGTCGATGCCCATCCACTCCCGCAGCCGATCGCCGCTGGGATCGTCGAAGGGCACCCCGCTCGCGTGGACGCGACGGCCGGGCGCCTGTCCCGCGATCAGGATTCGGGCCCGGCCGTGCGCCTGGAGCACCGGGCGCGGTCCATCGGGCAGCTCTGCGGCACACAAGCGGCAGGCCGCGATCTCCCGGAGCAGGGGGCCTAGGCGGGGCATACGAAGACCGATGCCGCGCGCGGGACGAGGTTTCGCGGATCAGCTCGGCGGCGCGAGCGCGAAGATCCAGAGAGCGTCCGTCCGGCCCGCGTCCGGCGGTACGGGAACTCCGTACTTGCGCTGGATCTCCGCCGCGAGGGCGGAGAAGATCTTGGGGTCTCGCACCCGCTCCAACACACGCGGATAGCGCTTGCCCTCGATCCGAACCACGGCGCGGCCGTCCCGTTCGGCCTCGATCGGCCAGCGCTTCCAGATGCGGCCCCAGTTCGTGTTCATGTAGCCGCAGGGCACGTAGATCTGGCCTTCGTGCTCGAGGATCCAGGTGGTGCGGGAGCGCGCCGGATCGAGCAGCTGAAACTCGATCGTGTCGACGTCGCGGGCGAAGGACCAGTCCGGTTCCTCCCCCTCCACCCATTCGCCCGCCACCAGCGGGCCTCCGGCCACGAGGCCCAAGGGCCCGTCCGCGAACCGGGCGCCCACCAACAGCGCCACGAAGAGCCCGACCACGGCGGCGATTCCGATGCCCAGCCAACGCAATACGCGCATGACCCCTCCTGCGCGCGTGCGGGCGCGCTCGCGTGCAGAGCGTAGCGCGATCCGGTGCCCGCCACGCGCGGCTGGAATCCAGCGCCTTCCCCGTTCCGGGAGGAGTATGCTGGTCGGGTTCGGCGCCGCGTCGGGTCGCGTTTTCGTTTCGGTCTTCCGTTTCGTTCTTCGAGCTGGGCGAGGCCCGGGGGCGTGGGCCGCCGACCGGGGCTGCTCCACAGGAGGTAGGCATGCGCCGCATGGCTCTGGGAATCCTGCTCGCCGCGTTGGCGGGCTACTTCTGGGGGTTCGTCTACTGGGGTGCGAATCCGTTGCCCTACACCGCGTGGAGACAGGCCGCGGACGACGTGGCCGCGGGTGAAGCGCTGCGACTTCACTTCCCGGAAGCCGGCACCTACTACGTGCCGGCCCTCGACCGGGAGCGGACGCCCGAGCTCTTCGAAGCCGGGCCGGTGGCCGTCGTTCACATGCTGTCGATCGAAGGCCGGCCGCAGGCCGACCCCGGGATCATGATCCGCGGGTTCGCGCTGGTTCTGGTCTCGTGTGGGCTCCTGGCCGGGATCCTTCGCCACGCGGCGCTGCCGACCTACCGGCAGCGCGCGCAGCTCGCGCTGTGGATCGGGGTGGCCGCCGCCGTCGTGGTCGACCTCGGTGGCGCGGTCTGGTGGCAGCTCTCCTGGGAGTGGCAGCTCTACCAGGCTTTCTACGATGCGACGGCCTTCGCAGTGCCCGGCCTCGTGTTGGCTCACTTCGCGGGTCCGCGGGAGCCGCCGGCCGAGGGCTGATGCCGCACGCGTGTTTTGCGTCAAGCCGTTGCGCAAAACTGCGGGCGACTCGGCGACATTCGGCGTCGAGCGCGCCTCTTGTGCCGCTCTCGTCGTCGGAGAGCGGACGGCCCCTCAAGCGCATCGCACACCACTCCGATTGGCGGGCCATGGAGCCGAGCGTCAAGGGCAGTCTATTTCGGTGCGGCGTTCTGGTGACGCAACGCCTGCGCCGAGCGGGGCACCTCGACGCCGGTGCGCTCGCCAGTCGGCTCGGTCCTCGGACGCGAGCGCTTCTCTGCACCAAGGTCGATCCGGAGGGCTGGTACGCCCTGCGCGACTTCAGCGCACTGGTGGATCTCGGCTGGGAGATCGAGGGCGGTCGAGATCCCGGCCATGCCGAGCAGGAGGGCGGACGCGTCGCGGACTGGATCTGTGAGGAGGACAGCGAAGCGGGGGTCGACTATCTCGAGGCGACGAGCCGGGCTTCGACGCGCTCCAACTTGATGCGGCAGGCGAAGATCATGACGTCGATCACGCGCTCGTTCTACCGCTGCCTGGAACTGGACGTCCGGGTCGACCCGGCCCGGGCGGGTCGCTTCGAGATCCTCTACGGCAACGCCTCCGCCTTTTCCGAAGGGCTCCGCCACGCGACGGTGGGATTCATGAACCAGCTCGCACACCGCTACGGCTGGCCGCAACCCTGGTCCAGCCAGCGCCTGCGGCGCGATCTGCTCTCGTTTCGCCTCGACGTGCCCGAGGCCATCGCCAAGACCTGGCGACGCTGAACGAGCGCCCGCGCCCATTCAAGTGGGGGGCGACCCCGTTGCTGCGATCGGTGGAGCGGCCGCCAGCTC
>JAKSBN010000504.1 GCA_022361175.1 Pseudomonadota bacterium
AAGTCCGAATTGAAGAAGTATTGCAAAGCCGTACTGGCCGGTGACTTCGCACTCAACCAATACTCCCGGGAAGCCATTCAGAAGCTCGCAGGAGATTAGGCCTTGCTTGCACCCGATGTACTTTGAACCGGCGGTCGTTCCGGTCCAGCCGACCGCTTGTTGAACCAGCTTCCCAGTCGCAGCCCGCGCCAGTGAGTATTGGCTCGAACCGGAGTAAGTCGGACGATGGTAACCAAGGGCTCTCGCTTTTTTATCACGCTTCTCGCCTGCGCTGTACCTAGCGGCATGCTCGTAGCGGAAGAGTGGCCAGGCGAATTGCTGCAGTTCTTTGAGTCGAGTTGTTTCGACTGCCATGACGGGGACGCGTCCGAAGCGGAGCCAACCCAAGAGGCCGGTGAAGAGGCCGCCGCCCACGTGTCCCGGGCCGTGAACGTCGGCGTCCACGTCGGCGTCCGCATCGACGTCGAAGTCGATCTCGCCGACCAACGAGTCGAGCAGCGAGGACAGGCCCGCTCCGAGCAGCGTCCCCACGCCTTCCAAGATGGCGATGCCGAGCATGACGCACAGCGCGACGGTGAACGGCAGGTTCTGGGGGGCTGCCAGGAATTCGAGCATGTCGTCTACTTCTGCTCCTCGAGCCGCGCCTTCGCGGCGGCGACCCGCTCCCGCACGCGGTTCTTGTGTGCCAGGTCCGCCAACTCGGCCAGCTGGGCTTCGGTCTTCAATCCGGTCTGGCGGTCCGGCACGGCGGTCTGCTGCTCCAGCACGCGCTCGAAGGCGGAAGTCGCTCGCTCGGTGCGTGCGGCCACGCCCGCCGTGGTGCTGGGGTTCGAAGCGCCGCTCGGGCTGGAGCGGCCGTCCAGAGGCTGCGCTTCTCGCTCGCGGAACTGGGCCAACTCGTCTCGCATCTCGCGGATCTTGGCCTGGAGCGCTGCGATGAAGCCCTCGAGCTCCTTTTCGCGGTCGCCGCAGTCGCCGATCGTGCGCTCGAGAACGGGAATCTGGGCCTCGATGTCGAGCTGCTGCGAGGCCGCCGCTTCGGCGAGATCCTCGCGGTTCTCCTGCAGCGCCAACTCGATGCGGCTCGCGAGCTCCTCGTGGCGCCGGTTCTCTTCCATCAACCGCGTGCTGGCCAGGTGCTTCTTGGCCAGCTCGCGCCCGAGCTCCGTACGCACGTCGTCGATGGCCACCTCGACCTCGCGGATGGCTTCCTTCAGGACGGTCTCCGGTGCGGCGTTCTCGACGGCACTGACCAGGGCGTTCAGGCTGCCGCTGACCAGGCGTCCAACTCGGGAGGAAAGGGTCTCGGCCATGGCTTGTCTCCTTGTGTTCAACGGGTCGCTCGAATCACTTCGGCGAGATCGAGGATTCGTTCCAAGTGACGACTCACGATCTCGGGGTCGTAGCCGCGGCACTCCCGCGTCACGCCCATGCGCAAAGTCGTCTCCAGCAGCCGAAACACGCGGTCGACGAGCTCCTCTTCCAGCTCGACGAGGGCTTCTTGTCCACCGTTCTCGTCGATGTTGGAGAGGCTGGTCAAGAGAAACGCGTGAGCTTCGGGCATCCACTCGGACACGGATTGCACCAATTCAGAGTGAACGTGCTCGCGACGTTCGGCCTGGCGAAGCCGGGCCAGCGGTTCTGCCAAGGTCTCTTGCACCATCGCCAAGCACTCCGCGTAATCGCCGTACCCCTGTTGGCGTCGGCGCGCCGCGGCCAGCAGGGATCGGATCTTGTCGCTGGGGGTGGTGGCTCCCTCGACGCGCAGCCGCGCGATGAACTCGGCGTCGTCCGGGGTCACCCGAACGCTCATGGGCACGGTCTTCATCGTGTCCTCCACCCCCTGGATCGCCGACTCCGGTCGGCCGCAGTGTGCTCCATGTGAAGTCGAATGTATACGTTTGAAACTATATTGAGTCAATAGATTTCGTACGATTTCATATCGAAACACTAGAACGAGTTCTCGTTCTGTGGGAGAATCGCTTGGTTTCCGGCAGCTTGGAGCCAGTTGCCGGTCATTTGCGAGGGCCGTTGTGGAGCGACGCGGGGAGATCGAATCGCAGCTCTTGGGCGCCGGGAGTCCCTTCGAGTTGGCGCGCGAGAAGGTGCTGGGCGAGGAGATGGAAGTCTTCCGCCGCCGGCTGCCCTCGTTGCGCGCCGCCCTGGAAGCCTCGGCGGCCCACGGCGACGCCGAATACTGGGTGCAGGACGAGGTGCGCCTCACCTACGCCGAGCACGCGAGCCGGGTGGCTTCGGTGGCGCGCGCGCTGCAGGAGCAGTTCGGGGTTGGGCCGGGGGACCGGGTCGCGATCCTGGCGGCCAACTGCCCGGAGTGGATCCTGACGTTCTGGGCCACCGTGAGCCTCGGCGGGACCGCCGTCGCCCTGAACGGCTGGTGGGCGGGCGACGAGATTCGCTACGGCGTGAGCGACAGCGACCCGCGCGTGCTGGTGGGAGATCGCAAGCGCCTGGAGCGGATCGCCGGCTGGGACCCGGGCCGGCCCGTGGTCGAGATCGAGTCCGAGTTCGAGAGCTTGGCGAACTCCGCTCCGGACGCGGCTCTGCCCACGCACCCCATCGACGAGGACGACCCCGCCAGCATCCTCTACACCAGCGGAACCACGGGGCGCCCCAAGGGCGCCGTCCACACCCACCGCAACGTCATCGCCCTGGCAGGGCTGCAGTTCTTTCACGGTGCGCGTCTGGCCATGGCGAACGTGAGCGGGGGCGCGGCCGCGCCGCGCACCCAGCCGGTGATACTGGTCAGCACGCCGCTCTTCCACGTCTCGGGGCTCTACACCGGTGCGGTCACGACGCTGGCGGCGGGCTCCAAGACCGTCTGGCTCAGCGGACGCTTCGATCCCGTGCGCGTGATGGAGACGATCGAGCGGGAGCAGGTGACCAACTGGTCGCCCATGGGCACCATGGCCCACCGCGTCGTCCATCACCCCGACGTCGGCCGCTACGACCTCTCCAGCGTCCGCGGCAGCGGTTCGGGCGGTGCGCCCGTGGCTCCCGAGCTCCAGCAGCGTCTGCGCGAAGTCTTCCCAAATGCTGCGCAGTCCCTCGGTCTGGGTTACGGGCAGACGGAGTGCACGGCGCTGGCGACGCTCGCCTTCGGCGACGAACTCGAGAAGCGACCGGGCGCCGTGGGCCGCGCGCTGCCGACGGTGCAGGTCGAAGTCCGCGACGCCGAGGGCCGCCCGGTACCCGACGGAGTGGAGGGTGAGATCTACGTGCGAAGCCCTCTGGTGATGGCGGGATACTGGCGCAATCCCGAGGCCACCGAGGAGGTGCTCCGGCCCGGGCGCTGGCTCAACACGGGCGATTGGGGGAGGCTCGACGACGGCGTCCTCACCCTGAACTCGCGTCGGCGCGACCTGATCCTGCGCGGCGCCGAAAACGTCTACCCCACCGAGATCGAGCTGCGCCTGGAAGCGCATCCCGAGGTGGCCGAAGCGGCGGTGGTGGGGGTGGACGACGAGGAGTGGGGCCAGGAGGTCAAGGCGATCGTGGTCCCCGTCGGCGACTGCACCCCCGAGCCGGCGGCTCTGGCCGCGTTCGTCGCCGAGACGCTGGCGGCCTTCAAGGTGCCCAACCACTGGGAGATCCGGCGCGAGCCGCTGCCTCGGAACGCCACCGGCAAGGTGATGAAGGGCGTGCTCACGGGCGACGCCGACAACCCGTTCGTCGACGAGTAGGCGTCCGCTCCGGCCGTTTCGTACACTGCGGCCGGGCGGAGGCAGTGTGATCGACGCGGTCGTATTCGATCTGGGTGGGGTGCTCATCGAGCTGGTCGGGGCGCCCGTGCTGGGCGCGGCCACCGGCCATTCCGAAGACGAGGTCTGGCGGCGCTGGCTCACGTGTCCCTGGGTGAGGCGCTACGAAACCGGCGGCTGTTCGACCGACGAGTTCGCGGCCGGCATGATCGACGCGTGGGAGCTCGACCAGAACCCCGGCGAGTTCCTGGAGGCGTTCCGCGCCTGGCCGCGAGGGCTCTTTCCGGGCGCGGCCGAGTTGGTGGAGTCGCTGCGCCCCCGCGCGCAGTTGGCACTGCTCAGCAACACGAATGCGCTCCACTGGGACGGGCAGCGCGACGCCGATCGCGTTCAGGCGCTCTTCGAGACCGCCTTCCTGTCGCACGAGCTGGGGTTGGTGAAGCCGGACCGCGAGATC
>JAKSBN010000016.1 GCA_022361175.1 Pseudomonadota bacterium
CCTGCGCCGCGCGCTGGAGGAGTTGGGCGACGTGGTTCCCGCGCCCGGCCAGGCCTACGCCGCGAACGCCCTCGCCGCGGACGACCCCGCGCGCGCGGCGCTGCGACAGCGCTACAACGAAGCGCTGGCCGAGCTCGAGCCCGAGCTGCGCGAAGGCCTCGCGGGCTGGGACGAAGTGCGCGAGCGCTACCGGGCCGAGCAGCAGAGCTATCCCGTGCGCGGTCGCGACATCTCCGTCACCAACCACGTGGAGACGCTGGCCCAGACGCGCGTCCCCAAGGTGGCACTGCCCCGCACCGACGACTGGGGCGAGTTGGCCCGCTACTTCCGCAGCGAGAATCGGCCCGGGCACTTCCCCTTCACGTCAGGGGTCTTCCCCTTCAAGCGCGAGAACGAGGACCCGGCGCGCATGTTCGCCGGCGAGGGCGGGCCCGAGCGCACCAACCGGCGCTTCCATCTGGTAGCGGCGGGCCAGCCCGCCGCGCGGCTCTCCACCGCCTTCGACAGCGTCACCCTCTACGGGCGTGACCCGGCGGAGCGGCCCGACGTCTACGGCAAGGTCGGCAACTCGGGCGTCTCGGTCTGTACCCTCGACGACGCCAAGCGGCTCTACTCGGGCTTCGACCTGTGCGACCCGGCCACCTCCGTCTCGATGACCATCAACGGTCCCGCTCCCACGGTGCTGGCGTTCTTCCTGAACGCCGCCATCGACCAGCAGGTGGAGCGCCACCTGCGCGAGGCGGGCCAGCTCGAAGCCGTGCGCGAGCGCTTCCGGGCCCGCGGCCTGCCGGAGTACCGGGGCGAGCTGCCGGAGGGACACTCGCAGCTGGGCCTGGGGCTGCTGGGCATCTCCGGCCGCGAAGCCGTGGCTGCGGAGACCTATGAGCGCATCCGCGCCGACGTGCTCACGCGCGTGCGCGGCACCGTGCAGGCGGACATCCTGAAGGAGGACCAGGCCCAGAACACCTGCATCTTCTCGACGGACTTCTCGCTCAAGGTGATGGGCGACATCCAGGAGTTCTTCAGCGCGAACCAGGTGCGCAACTTCTACTCCGTCTCGATCTCCGGCTACCACATCGCCGAGGCGGGGGCGAACCCGATCACGCAGCTGGCCTTCACGCTGGCCAACGGCTTCACCTACTGCGAGGCCTATCTGGCGCGCGGCATGTCCATCGACGACTTCGCGCCCAACTTCTCGTTCTTCTTCAGCAACGGGCTCGATGCGGAGTACAACGTGATCGGCCGGGTGGCCCGGCGCATCTGGGCGGTGGCCATGCGCGAGCGCTACGGCGCGTCGGAGCGGAGCCAGAAGCTCAAGTACCACATCCAGACTTCCGGCCGCTCGCTCCACGCCCAGGAGATGGCGTTCAACGACATCCGCACGACGCTGCAGGCGCTGACCGCGATTCAGGACCACTGCAACAGCCTGCACACCAACGCGTACGACGAGGCGGTCACGACGCCCA
>JAKSBN010000213.1 GCA_022361175.1 Pseudomonadota bacterium
CCGGATCACTCGGCGCCCGCCGGAACCGGCTGGATCAGCTCGAAGGTCTCCCGGTCCGCCGCTCCCAGCCGGGCTCCCTCGGGCGAGTAGTACTCCAGACACTCGAAGTCGCTGGCGAGGGCTCCGCCGACGCCAGTGCGAAGCCCGACGATGAAGCGCTCGGACAGACTCTCGACTGCGGCCACATACACCCCCGCCACCGAATCGCACGACAGTGAGGGTCCGAGGGTGGCGGCGTCGCACACCACCAGCCTTTCGGCCGCGGCCGGCCCGGTGGCCGCGGGAGGCGCTGCATCACCCAGGTCGAACTGACCGAAGAAGGTCACCAGGTCTCCGGGCGTCGTGACCAGGACTGCGCGGTCGCAGCCGGCTTCCTCCCGGAGGGCGTCGGCACCGGGGGCCATCGTGGCCTGAGTGGCGGCGTCCACACCCTCGCGTACGGCTCTCAGTGCTTGTTGCCCGGGCTCGCTGCGCACGAAGAAGAAGGCGGCCACCGCGATGACCCCCACGGCCAGCACGCCCAGGCCGAAAAGAGCGTACAGGGCGACGAGGCAACCCGAGCGCTGCGGCGGCGTCTCATTCATGAGAGGATTGTGTCACACGCGGGGGGCTCCGGGCCAACGCCCGGCGCTCGTCGCCAAGCGGGGGCGGAGCGATGATCGGTCGACGCGATCGGAGCAGGCGACGGCTCGCCGGAATTTCGTTGGGGGTATCCATCGGGTTGGGTGTGGGTCTCGCCGCGCCCGTGTCGGGTCGGGCACAGTCCTCCAGTTCGCCGGCGAGCTCGACCGAATCCGCGGCGGCGCACAACGGCTTCGCACTGGAGAATGCCCAGGTGCCCGTCGCCCAGATTCTGGCGGGCGGGCCGGGGCGCGACTCGATCCGCGCCGTCGCTGCGCCGGAGTTCGCTTCGGTGGAGGAGGCGACGTGGGTCACGCCTTCGACTCCCGTCGTCGGCGTGGCGTGGAAAGGCGAGGCAAAGGCCTATCCGGTCCATCTGCTCGAGTACCACCTGATCGTGAACGACCGCTTCGGTTCCGATGCGGTGGCGGTCACCTACGACCCCTTGACCGCGGTTCCCCGCGCCTACGTGAGGCGCCGCGGCGAACGCGAGCTGGAGTTCGGCGTGTCGGGACTCGTCTACAACTCCGGCTTCCTGATGTACGACCGGGTCGGCGAGAGCCTGTGGTCGCAGTTCTCCGGGCGGGCCTTGGCGGGTTCGGACGCGGGGGCGTCGCTGCCGCGAATTCGGGTCCGGCAGGAGCCCATGGCCGTCTGGCTCGAGCGCCAGCCCGACACCCGGGTGCTCGCGCGCCCCGAGCCCCGCCGGATCGACTACGGCCACAGCCCGTTCAGCAGCTACTGGATCTCCGAGACGATTCCCTTCCCCGTGGCGCACCGGGACGACCGCTTCCACCCGAAGGAGGTGGTGCTCGGGATCGAGATCGAAGGCCGCCGCCGCGCCTATTTGGGATCGCGTTGTACGGCCGCGGGCGGGCGGATCCGCGACGAGGTGGCAGGCCGCACGATCCAGATCGTCTACGATTCGAACGTCGGCGTCTTCATGTGGGAGGCGCCCGAGGAGGCGTTCGTCACCGACGCCTACTGGTTCGCCTGGAAGGCCTTCCACCCGGACTCCGAGCTCTGGGAAGCCGGCCCCTAGTCGCCGCGCGCGTCTCGGACGACGGCCCCGCAGCCTGTCGAACGGAGGTGCCATGCACGCGAACGTGCTGATTCTGGGTGGTGGCATCATCGGAACCAGCCTGGCCGCGGCACTGGCGACCCGGGGAGTGAAGGACGTCGTCGTCGTCGACTTGGATCTGGCGGGCGTCTACGCATCGAGCGAACTCAACGCGGGCGGCGCGCGCGCGACCTGGTGGCACCCGGTCAACATCGAGACCTGCTCGGCCACGCTTCGCTTTTTCGCCGAACATTCCGAGCGCTTCGGGTTCCGAAAGAGCGGCTACCTGTGGCTGTACGACGACGCCGGTCTGTACGCCAAGGCGATGTCGGTGCAGGAGCTGCAGAACCGGCACGGGCTGGGAGTGGAATCACTCGCACCCACCGATGCCGCGAGCCGGTTCCCGCTGCTGGACCGAAACCTGAGCGAGCTGGTAGGCGCCACTTTCTCGCCCTCGGACGGCTTGGTGAACCCCAACGCCGTTCGCGCGTACTATCGCGAGCAGGCCGAGTGCGGCGGTGTCCGGTTCTGCAATCGCCACTACGTGGCCGGCGTGCGAACCGAGCGGGTAACGGGTCGGGGCGGAAGTCAGCGGCGCGTCGCCGAGGTGGACGTGGTGGCCGTGGCGAAGGGAGACGTCGCCGACAGTGCCGGCCAGATACGGAGCGTGCTGACCCAGCACCGGGTCCCTCGAGACGAGGGCACGGAAGACGTGACGCTCTCTTGCGACAGCGTCGTCAACTGCCTGGGTGCGTGGTCGGCGCTCTTCTCCGCCAAGGTCGGAGTCCCCGACATGACCGAGCCGGTGCGGCGCCAGATTTCGCTGGTGGACGTGCACTCGAAGGACTGGCCGGAGGCGCAGGAGCGATCCGGCCTGGGCATGGTGGTGGACGCCAGCGGCCTCTACTTCCATCCCGAGGGCCCGCACATCTTGGCCGGGTATTCCACGCCGAACGAGGCGCCGGGGTTCGATTTCGAGTACGACGGCGACGAGTTCTTCCAGGAGCAGGTTTGGCCTCGCCTGGCGCACCGCGCCTCGGCGTTCGAAGCCTGTGGCCACGTTCGGGGTTGGGCCGGGCTCTACGCCGTCACGCCGGACTGCAGCGGCATTGCCGGCGCGGTCCCCGGCTTCTCGAATCTCTATGAAGCGCACTCGTTCACGGGTCGCGGCGTGATGCAGTCGTTTGCGGTCGGTCGGGCGCTGGCGGCGCTCGTGACGACCGGCCGCTACGACGAATTCGATCTCGGGCCCCTGACTCGGACGCGCTTCGGCGCGCCCGAGCGTTGGGTGCAGGAGGAGCTGCACATCTAGGAGCCTTGGGTCCGGCTCCTCGCTCCGTCCGGACGGCGAGGACGCTCGGCGGTCTCGGATTCGATCCGAAACGGCGGCCCCGGGCGTCAGTGCGTGTTTTCGCACCACTTCTGCAAGGATCGCAGCGTCTGGTCCACGTGGTCGACCGCGCGGCGTCTGACTTCGAAACGGTCGATCACGGTGCCGATGACGGCCACCGTGTTCGACGCGACGATCTTGACCGAAAGGCGAGTTCGGGTCTCGGGCCCCATCTCCGGCTGCAGTGTGTACGTCTGGTCGAAGCGGAGGGTCCCGATGCAGAGTCGCGTGCGCAGCCGCTCGGTCGGGCAGACTTCGCGCGGGGTCTCGGAGAGGATGGTCGGGACGTTTCCCAGCCGGTAGCGCCACCGAAGCTCTCGTCCTGGAGACGGGTAGTTCGCGGCATCGTCGACTGGAGCGACGATACGCTCGTCCCAGGCCGCCAGCTCGCCCGGTAGCGTCAAAGCGCGCCACACCCGATCGGAATCAGCACCGATCACTGTGGACATCGCAACGGTGATCAAGCCGCCACCTCCGCCCTGGTGGTGGAGGAAGCATGCGGGGTGACGCCGAAAAGTGCAAGGGCAAGCCGTCACGGGAGTGTGACGCTCGGTCGGGGCGATGCGTAGAACTGTGGAAGTTCAGTCGCTCTCGATGTCCGGGACGTCGGCTTGGCCTTCGGCCGCGACGCTCACCCGGTTGCGTCCCCGGCGCTTCGCCTCGTACAGGGCTTGGTCCGCCTGAGAGATGATCTCGGACCAGTGCTCCGGGAAAGGGCCGAAGCGGCCGACCTCCGCCACGCCGCAGCTGACCGTGAGGACCTGATGCGTTCCGAGTTCGTGCTCGATCTGCAGGTCCTCGACCAGCAGGCGCAGGCGGTCCGCCGCGGTGGCCGCCCCCTCGAGCCGGGTCTGGGGGAGCAGCACGGCGAACTCCTCGCCTCCGTAGCGAAACAGCCGGTCGGAACGCCGCAGCCCGCTCTGGAGCGCCCGGGCTACTTTGCGCAGCGCGTCGTCACCCTGCAGGTGGCCGTAGTGATCGTTGTAGGGTTTGAAGTCGTCGATGTCGATGATCGCGATGGAGTAGTGGTCCCCGTACCGGAGCGCCACGCGATGAGACTGGCCCATGACGATCTCCATGGCGCGGCGATTCTCGACCTGGGTCAGCGGGTCGTGCAACGTCAGGGCCTCGAGGCGGGCGTTCGCCTCGCGGAGCTCTCGCGTCCGATCCTCGACGGTGGCGGCGAGCATGGTGCTCTGGGATTCGAGCGCCATGTTGTACGTGGCGACGAGCTCCGTCTGGCTCACGATCCCGACCAGTCGCCCGTCCTCGTCGACGACCGGGATGCGTCGGAAGTGGCGCTTGCGCAGCACCTGCACGACCTCGTCCAGAGGGCGATCCTGTGACAGGGTGAAGACGGGGCTCGTCATGACGTCGCGGGCCGAGAGGCCGCGGACTTCGCGCCCCGCCAGCGACTTGGTGAGTAGGGTGAGTGCGTCCTGCTCCGTGACGATGCCGATCGGGACCAACTTCTCGCACACCACGGCGGCACTGTGACCGCCCCGGCTCATGGCCAGCATCACATCCGCGATCGGCGCGTTGGGCTGGACCTGCAGGGCGTCTCGGCTCATGGCTTCGATGATGACGGTTTCCATGGCGCTCCGGAGTCGACGGGAAATCCTCTGCGTCTTCGGCCCTTCCCGAGGCTCGGTTGAGGCTTGGCGGGGTTCGGTCGCGCGTCGACCGAGCTCCGTGGAGAGACTGCTCATGGGTTCTCCCGAGCGGCGGCTTCGAGAACACCGGATTCGCCGGGGCTCCGGCACGGCAGGTGCGATAGCGTGGTTTCCGTGGCCAGCGCGGACGAGTTGGGCGGTCTGGTGGCGGCGTGGCGGGAAGCCCGCCGCGTGGCGGTGCTGACGGGAGCCGGACTCTCGACCGCGTCGGGGATTCCGGACTTCCGGTCGCCCGGCGGTCGCTGGGAGCGGTACCAACCCGTGCCGTTTCAGGACTTCGTCGCCTCGGCGGCGCGGCGGGCCGAGTATTGGGAGTACAAGGGCGAAACCTGGTCGGTGATCCGAGAGGCCGCTCCCAACGCCGGGCATCGCGCCCTGACGGCCCTGGCAGAAGCCGGTCGGATCGAGCTCCTGGTGACCCAGAACGTCGACGGCCTGCACGAGCGCGGTGGCTTCCCGCTCGATCGCCTGGTGCGCATCCACGGCACCGACTCCGAAGTCGAATGCCTGCGCTGCGGTGATCGCGAGCCGCGGGACGGGGTGCAGGCGCGCTGGGAAGCGGGCGAGTCCACGCCCGCGTGCGCGTGCGGAGGCTGGCAGAAACCCGCCACCATCAGCTTCGGGCAGTCGCTGGTGGAGGCGGATCTCGTGCGGTCGTTTCGCATGGCCGAGACCTGCGATCTCTTCGTCGCCGTGGGGACCTCGCTCGTGGTGGGTCCCATCAATCAGATGTTCTCGTTGGCCCGGGCGAGCGGCGCCGCCACGGCGATCCTCACGGCCTCGGAGACGCCGTTCGACGCCCAGGCCGACTGGAAGCTGTCGGAGCCGCTGGAGCGGGCGCTGCCGGAGTTGTCCGCCGCGGTGCTCGGCTAGGCGCTTCGGATCAGGGGCTCGGCCAGTGGTCCGCCCACGGCCGCGCCCGTTCGAAGGCCCGCGCGGCCTGCAACACCAGGTCGTCCCGATGGCGCGGTGCGACGATCTGCAGGCCCACCGGGAGGCCGGCCCGGGACAGGCCGGCGCGAACGCTGGCGGCCGGGTGCCAGGACTGGTTGAACGGCATCGTGAAGCTGCCGATGTTGGCCGCCGGCTGCGGACGCCCCTCCGTCTCGCTGGGGAACGGACCGCCGGCAGGAGGCGGGTCGAACGGGACGGTGGGGGTCAGCAGGAGGTCGTAGCGCGAGAAGACTTCCGCGCACCAGGCGTTGAGCTCGGCACGGCGCTGACGCATCTGGCCCCAGCGCGCCGGCGTCATGTGAACGCCGGCCTTCACACCGCCGATGAAGGTGCGTCCGAATTCGTGCTCGTGATCTTTGAGCATGGGTTCGAGTCGCGACAACAGCTCGAACGCACCGGTCAGCGACCAGTCCCGTCCCGGTTCGGGCGGCCCGCCCGAGACGACTTCGACGCGGTGTCCGAGCTCGGCGAACACGTGGGCGGCGTCGGCGACGACCTCTGCGACGTCCGACTGCACGACGGCAAAGCCGAGATCCGGAGAGAAACCGATCTTCAGCGAACGGGGCAGCTCGTCCAGGACGTCCGCGTAGCGGAAGCCCGGATGCGGCAGCGAATTCGGGTCGAGCGGGTGCGGACCGACGACGGCGTCGAGATGGAGGGCCGCGTCTTCGACGGTCCGCGTCAAGGGCCCGTGAACGGCGGTGTCGTCCATCACCCAGAAGTTGGACGGACCGTTTGGAATCCGCCCGTAGCTGACCTTGAGACCGAAGCATCCGGTGAGCGATGCGGGGATGCGGACGGACCCGCCCCCGTCGCTGGCGGTTCCCATCGGCAGTACGCCGCCGGCGATGGCCGCCGACGTGCCGCCGCTCGAGCCTCCCGGCGTGAGCGCCGTGTCCCACGGGTTCAGCGTGGTGCCGAAGAGCAGGTTCTTGGTCAGCGCCGTGTAGCCGAACTCGGGAGCGTTGGTCTTGCCCACGACGATGCAACCGGCCGCCCGCAGCCGCTCCACCTGGGCGGAGTCGCGAGCCGCGATTTCGTCCTTGAACGCCGCGGAGGCGTGGGTGCTGTGCAGCCCCCGTGCGTCCTCGAGCTCCTTGACCCCCAGCGGAACTCCCTCCAGTGCGCGCGCTTCGCCGCGCGCGATGCGGGCATCCGCTTCTCGAGCTTCGGCCAGCACCTCTTCGCGCGAGCGCAGCTCGTTGAACGCGTTCAGGCGGGGCTGGGTCTCTTCGATCCGGTCGAGCGTCGCCTGGGCCAGCTCGGTGGCGGAGACGTCTCGCTCTACCAAGTGAGTCCGGACGACGGAAAGGGGAGCGCGCAGGAGTTCTTTCACGGGGCACCTCGAACTGAAGGCCCATCATAACCCCGGCGCTAGACGATCCGCTGTGGAAATAGGAACTCCCGGAGCGCGGCCAGGACCGGTCCCGGGGCATCGACGTGGACGTGATGGCCCGCCCGCTCGACGGTGGCCACCTTCAATTGGGACAGGTCCTCGGCGAACGCGCGCACGCCCTTGTCCGTCAGCAAAGGGCTCTCCGCCCCCTGGACCAGCAGCACCGGACACAGGACCCGGGAGAGGTCGGGGCGGGGCGCGGGTGGGACGCCGAACCAGCGGGGGTCGAACTTGAAGCCGTAGCGCCCGTCGGCCTCCCGTCGGATCGAGGCCCGCGCGATGGCACCGCGGAGCTCCTCCGTGACGTAGGGTGCGTCGGGGTAGAAGCGAAAGCGGCGCGCGGCCTCCTCTCGGCTGCGATAGGTGCGACGGAAGTGGAGCGCCAGTCGCGCGCCCCGGCGCGAGCGCGATTCGGCGCCCCGAAGCGGGTCCAGGAGGGACAGCGAGCGACAGGACGGATTCGCCGCGGCGTGGGCCAGTGACACGTGCGCGCCCATGGAGTGACCCAGCAGGTGCACGTCCGCTCGTCCCAAGTGGTCGAGCACAGCGTCGAGATCGCGCTGAAATGCACCGGTCTGCAGCCGCTCCGGAGAGCTCGAGTCGCCGTGTCCGCGGAAGTCCAACGCGACGACGTGAAAGCGCTCCGCCAGCGCCGGAGCCAGGTGGTTCCACCAGTGGGCATTGGCCCCACCACCGTGCAGCGCGACGACGATCGGATCGCCCAACTTGCCCCAGTGCAGCGCGTGCAGCTCGACGTCGGGGGCGATCGCGGATCGAAAAAACTCGCTCTGGGGCTCCACGCTCGGGAGGCTACCCCGAGCCCGCGACCCTCGCCCGGTCGGTCTTTCGCCCGGGTGGGGCGGCATGGCTCCGGCCGTCGGCACCCGACGGCCCAAGCGAAGTGCCGAATTCGGCCTTCACAGGCCCTCTCGAGGCGTTTTTTGGCTTTCGCTCCCAGGCCGAAATGCTTATGATCCGCGCGAACAAGGGCTGTCTGCACGCTGCTCTGTGGCGAAAGAGGCGAAGCCCGTTCGGGTTTTGCGGCTCGAGTCGGGTCGTGAGACGAACCAACACCGTGGCGATCCTCGCGTTGAGGTCGTCCGTTTTCGGGGGTAAGCCTTCGCGTTCGTGCTCGTTGAGGAACGGGTTCTGGGGCGACGGCGAATGGGAGGACAAGATGGCAGCTCGGAAGAAGAAGGCGCGCCGCAGCTCCAAGCCGGTGGAGCTCATCATCTCGAAGTCGCGCACCAAGGGTGCAGTCAAGAAGTGCAACGTGGGCGGTGAGTTCTACGGAGCGCTGGACGGCAAGGTGCGGGAGATGATCAAGGCCGCAGAGGCCCGCGCGATCGGCAACAAGCGGAAGACGCTGAAGGCCGTCGACCTCTAGAACGACGTTGATGGGAGCGGATCCCCGGCTGGGATCCGCTCCCACCGGCTCTCGCGGCGGGGCCAGCCCTCGCCGCGCTCGAG
>JAKSBN010000459.1 GCA_022361175.1 Pseudomonadota bacterium
CTCACGCGCAGTGCGTCGCTTTCGAACGGATCGTCGACCTCGCGGCGCTCGACGTGTGGACCGGAACCGATCTTCAGCGCTTCCTCGACGAGGCGCGCTCGAGCCTTTCACCGGAGTCGGTTCTGGCTGCGGAGGCAGGAATCGCTTCCGTGTCGGCCCCTGGCGGTATCGCAGGTCCGGCGCGCTGCATCGTGTGGTGGAACTTCTCGCGAGCAAGCGCTCCGGGTTACACACGGTTCCCGTTCACCCGGGCTGAGCACGAGCAGCTCGTGCGGTGCGGTGTCGAACTCTCCGCCCCTCCCGAGAGGGCCGTACGTGAAGCACGCCGATGGCGACGACCGCTCGACCAGGCGACCGAAGCGCTTCTGCTGGTTTCGCCTCGGGCAGACGAGCGCGGGGACGAGAGTCATCCGCACCCGCTCTGGGACGAGATCGAAGCGAGAATCGATCCCGATGCAGCCAATCAGAGCGTCTTCGTCACCGGGCATCTCTATGCCATGCCTCGTGCCGCGCTCGAGGACAAGCCGCTTCGTCCGGCGCCAGCCCCGCTCCGCGCCTGGAATGTGAATCCGGCCCTGTTGGAGATCCCCGATCGCGCTTCCCATGCAGCGGTGGAAGACCTACTGCGTTGTCCGATGCGGTGGGCGCTCGGCCGCCTGGGAAAGCTGCTGCGCGCCGACGAAATCGACGTCGAGATCTCGAACCGTGTTCTCGGCCGACTTGCCCACGCTCTGCTCGAGTCAGTGCTGCCTGCGGCCAAGGGGGATCCCACCCGTGCGCGGCAGCTCGGGGTTGTCCCATCCGCTGTTGAACTTCTCTGAGCGGCGGCTCGGGTTTCGATCCTAGGCGACGCGCTCTGCAGCCGCCTCTTCTTTGGCTTCGAACACGGTGAGTGCCCTCGCGAGCTTCTCGATGTCGCGCCATCCCTGGACGCGACGGAACTTCTTCTCGGCTTCCACGATCGCGGCGCTCACCCATCGAACGACCATCGAGCCTCCCTGCCAGCGCTTCACGTTCTTGGAGTAGCTGACGATCCCGCTGTTCAGGTTCTCGATGGCGTTCGTGCTCCGGAGCTTGCGGTACAGCGTGCCCTCGATGCCCAGGCCCTGGAGCGTGAGCGTCTCGTCCAGACCCTCGCGCACCGAGGCCGCAGCGCCCGGATGGTCGGCTTCGAGAGAGGAGGCCAGACGCTCGAGTCGAGCCTTCGCCAGCTTCGCGTCCCCGAGCCCCCAGGCCTCCTCGAGGATCGTCTTCACGCTCTGCACCATGCCGTCGGGCAGGTGTCCCAGGATGTTGCGGCGCTTGTGGATCTGGCAGCGTTGCACGACGCCCAGATCTCCGAAGACCTTCCGGATGCCCGAGCGAAGCGCCTTGGCTCCGTCGATCACGAACAGCCTCGCGCGCTCCGGATCGAGGCCGCGCTCGACCAGGTCCCGGAGCAGGGCCTTCGCCACCCGGCTGTTCTCCGTATCGCCTTCGCGAAGGCCCAGAACCTGCTTCTTCCCCTCGAGATCGATGCCCAGGGCGATCAGCACGGTGTGGTCCCCCAGCACGATCCCGTCGATCATCACGACCGGAAAGTGCCGGTCGCCCAGCGGCTTCGTCAGCCAGGTCGTCATCTGCTTCGCCGTCATCGCGACGTAGCGGCGCGAGACCGAGCTCTTCGAGACCGATCGTTCGTCGACCGCCTCGGGCAAACGGTCGAGACTGCGGGCGTACTTGCGCGTCGAGACACCGCAGGCGATGGCATCGAGTGCGTGCCGATCGAGCGGATCTCGATCGGAGGCGAACGCGAAGCTCGGGAGCGCGAGCTCCCCTTCCACCTGGCTGCGGACCCTCGGGCGCCGGAGAGCGATCCGGCGGCCGCCCAGGGTGACCTCGCTCTGCGTCGTTCCGGCTCGGCCCGCTCTGCGCTCCGGATCGCGCTTGCCGCGCGGCCCGCACAGGTCTTCCCGGTCCTGCTCCATCATCGCGGCCAGCACCTGCTGGCCCGCGTCGATGCAGAGCTCGAAGAACGATCGCTCGATGTGCGTGAATGCTCCCAGCAGCGGGAGCGGCACCTCCACGGTCGCCGTCTTCGGCGGCTCTACGAGTTGGAGGTGGTCGGACTTCCTGGCATGCTTGCTCATGGTGGCGGTTCCTTCGTGGTGTAGAGACCCCCTCCGTACCACACGGAGGGTGAAGGAGCCGCCGCTCTCTCACTTCAGAAGATCAACTGAATCTGGGACATCCCCTCATCGCGCCCGACGGTGACGAGGAAGGCTCGGGCGTGGGCGGCTAAAGCCCTGCAGCACGAAGCTCAACTGGAGGAGAGTGAGAGAAACAACTTGCGCCGCGAGACTTCTGCTGCCTCGCATTCGCCGAGTAGGGTCAGGAGCTGTGAGAACTCGCGAAATCCGAGTTCGGGCTCAAGCTCTTCCCAGAGATAGCGTGCTGTTGGTAGGCGCGGAGGGCGTGCGGCTAGGCCATCGGAGATGCAGGTGTTCATACGGCGCGGTGTCACTCCGGCAACCTTCAGGCGCGCCCGTGCTTGTTCTGCAGCGATACCAGCAAAGCGGGTCTTTCGGGTCGCCCGCCGGCCTAGCTTCGTAAGCGTTCCATCGGGCC
>JAKSBN010000096.1 GCA_022361175.1 Pseudomonadota bacterium
CATGGGCCCGTCGCCGTCCTCCGCCACGCGGTTGCCCCGGCCCTCGGAAGCCGCCTTCAAGTCGGCGCCCGCGCAGAAGGTCCCGTCCGCCCCGGTGAGGATGGCCACGCTGGCGCCGTCGTCGCGATCGAAGTCGGCGAACGCCTCGGCCAGCTGGCTTGCCGTCTCGCGATCGACCGCGTTGCGAACCTCGGGGCGGTCGATGGTGACGATGCGGACGTCGTCTCGGTTCTCGATGCGGACGCTCACTTCGACTCCTCCTCTCGCGGACGACTGCCGTAGTCGCCGAACGGATCGTCCCGCTCGCGGACGGCTTGGCGAAATCCCACCTCACCCGCGCGCGCGACGAAGTCGAGCCCCTCCTGGGTGTGGCGCGCGACGCCGTCGAAGAGCGTCCCCAACGTGCGACTCGACGCCATGCCCATGTTCTCCACGGTCTGGTTGCAAAGCAGCTTCAGCATCACCAGCTGCGTCGTGGGAAGCCTCGCCATGCGCTCGGCCAGCGCCCAGGCCCGCTCTTCGAGTTCCGCATCGGGGACGGCCTCGAGGATCATGCCCATCTCCGCGGCCGCGCGCGCCGAGATCTCGTCACCCGTCAGCAGGTAGCGCTTGGCCCGCTCGAGACCCATCCGGTAGACCCACATGGCCGTCGTGGGCGTGCCCCACACCCGCGCCGGGGGGTAGCCGAAGCGCGCGCCCTCCCCCGCCACGATGCAGTCACAGCAGAGCACCATGTCCGTGCCGCCGCCGATGCACCAGCCCTGCACGGCGGCGAGCGTCGGCTTGCGCGCGTACCAGAGCTTCATGTAGGTGTCGACGAAGGAGCCGATCATGCGCATGTCGGCGACGGAATCCCACACGCGCTCGCCCGGACGGGACGCACCGGGGCCCGCCTCGCGGGCCTGGGCGTCGGTGGACCAGTCGAGCCCGTAGCCGGCGCAGAAGGCCGGGCCCTCGGCGCGCAGCAGGATCACGCGCACGTCCCGGTCGGCGTCGGCCTCGTCGATGGCGGCGGCCAGCTCGTCGCGGAGGGCCGGTGTGATGGTGTTGTACGCCTCGGGGCGGCAGAAAACGATCGATCGGACGCCCGCCTCGGTCTCGGTTCGCAGTGTGGTCGCGTCCATGGCTGCTCCTCTGTCCCCAAGTGCCGGCGCCTCGGCCCCCTCCCCTCGGCCACGTTCGCGTCCCCGCCGCCCGGCGTCAAGCGGGCGACGGTCACGAGCGAATCGCGTATCCTGACCCGCCCCACGAACCGAGCCCCCAAGCGGCCTCTGCAAGGATCTTTAGTATGGAAGTGCCCCTCCTCGTCACCGATTTCCTGCGGCGCGCCGGCGCGCTCTACGCCGACAAGACCGCCGTCGTGGACGGATCGCGCCGCTACAGCTACAGCCAGCTCCAGGCCCGCGTGCACAAGCTGGCGCACGCGCTGCGTCGCCTGGGCGTCGAGCGCGGCGACCGGGTCTGCATCCTGAGCCCCAACTCGCACTTCTTCCTGGAGAGCTTCTACGGCACGAGCCTGATCGGCGCCGTGCTGGTGCCGCTCAACTACCGGCTGGTGGCGGCCGACCACGAATACATCCTCAACCACGCGGGCGTGAAGGTCGTGCTGGTCGATCACGAACTCACGTCGGTGATCGACGAGATCCGCCCGCAGCTGAAGACCGTCCAGCACTGGATCGTCGCCCAGGACGAGGGCGACGCGCCCGCGGGCTGGACGGATTGGGAAGCGCTCGTCGCGCCCGAGTCCGAGACGGCGCCGGAGGCCATCGACCAGGACGAGAACGAGCTCGTCTCCATCAACTACACGTCGGGCACGACGGCGCGGCCCAAGGGCGTGATGCTCACGCACCGCAACTGCACCATCAACGCCTACGGCCTGATCGCGCACCTGGGGGTGCGGCACGAGGACGTCGAGCTGTGGACCCTCCCCATGTTCCACTGCAACGGCTGGGGCGGCGTCTACGCGCTGACGGGGGTCGGCGGCACGCACGTGATCCTGCGGGCCGTCGACGGCCCGGAGATCTGGCGCTTGATCGCGGAGGAAAACGTCACCTTCGCGTGCATGGCGCCGGCCGTGCTGCGCACCATCCTCGATACGCCGGAGGGCCAACGCGCGGCCGTCACCACCCGCCCGCGGTTCACCGTGGCGGGAGCGCCGCCGCCCTCCGCCTTCATCGAGCGCCTCGAGCGCGACCTGGGCTGGGAGTTTCTGCAGATCTACGGGCTGACGGAGACGGCGCCGCTGCTCACGGTCTCGCGGCCCGATCACCATACCCGGCAGGACGACTGGCCGCGGCGCGCCCGCGCGGGGGTAGCGGGCCTGGGCGTCGAGATGGTGCTGCTGGACGACGAGGACAAGCCGGTGCCCCAGGACGGCGCGACGGTAGGCGAAGTCTGCGCCCGCTCGAACGTGGTCTTCAAGGGCTATTGGGAACAGCCGGAGGAGACGGCGCGCGCCATCCGCGACGGCTACTTCCACACCGGCGACCTGGGAGTGTGGGACGCCACCGGGAGCATCCACATCGTGGATCGCAAGAAGGACGTCATCATCTCGGGCGGCGAGAACATCAGCAGCCCCGAGATCGAGGACGCGCTCTTCCAGCACCCGGGCGTGCTCGAGTGCGCGGTCATCGGCGTGCCCCACGAGAAGTGGGGCGAGACGCCCAAGGCCTTGGTCGTGCTGCGCGAGGGCGCCTCGGCCACACCCGACGAGCTGATCGCGTTCTGTCGCGAACGCCTGGCCCACTTCAAGTGCCCCACCAGCATCGAGCTGGTAGAGGCCCTGCCTCGCACGGCGACGGGCAAGCTCCAGAAGTACAAGCTGCGCGAGCAGTTCTGGGGCGAGGGCCAGCGGCGCGTGAACTAGGAGTGGGAGCATGAGCGAAGATCCGGTGCTGCGGGAGGACCGGGACGGCGTCCGGCTCCTCACGTTGAACCGTCCGGAGAAGAAGAATGCCTTCCACGACCCGCAGTGGGATGCCCTGCAGCGGGCGCTGCGCGAGGCCCGCCACGACCCCGCCGTGGCCGTCGTCGTGGTCACCGGCGCCGGCGACGACTTCTCGGCCGGCCAGGATCTCACGGCCTTCGGCGGCGGCGGCGCGCCGCGGCCCGACGCCGAAGCCAGCGGTTACTTCGGCTTCATGGACGCACTCTGCGAATTCGACAAGCCGCTCCTGGCGGCGGCGCGGGGCGTGGGGATCGGCATCGGGGCCACGCTGCTCTTCCACTGCGACGTGGTCTACGTGGGCGAGAGCGTGCGACTGCGGCTGCCGTTCGTCAGCCTGGGCCTCGTGCCCGAAGCCGCCAGCAGCTACCTGCTGCAGGCGGCCATCGGCTCTCAGCGGGCGGCCGAGCTCTTCTACACCGCGGAGTGGATCGACGCCGAACGGGCGGTCGCCCTGGGCCTGGCGGCGCGCGCATTCCCGGACGCCGAACTGCTCGACGCGACCCTGGACAGGGCGAGCACCATCGCGCGCTTTCCCGTGGGCGCGCTTCAGGCCACCAAACGCTGCCTAATGGTCCCCCACCGCGCCGCCATCCGCGCCGCGCGCGACGCCGAGGACGCCGGCATGCGCGCCCAGGCCGGCTCGCCCGAGAACGTGGAGGCCATCCAGGCCTTTCTCCAGAAACGCGAGCCGGACTTCAAGAAGCTGCGCAACGGCTAGCGCGCGCGCCTCAGCCGAAGGCCGCCAGCAGCGCCTTCGCCAGATCGTCGCCGTGGACGGGCTTGGTGAGAATCCAATCCACGGCGGCGCGCGGGCCGCGCAAGTCCGTGACGCCGATGATCAGCTCGATCCGCGTGCCCGTGCTCTGGGGCAGCGCCCGCAGCAGCTGACACAGCTGCGGGTCTTCGTGCACGGCGTCCTCCAGGTCCAAGACGGCGGCGTCGAACGCGGTGGCGGTCGCCAGCCGAATCGCCTCTTCGCTGTCGCGGGCACGGGCCACCTCGGCTCCCAGGCGCTCGATCGCCCCGGCCAACTCTTCCCGCGTGGGCGTGTAGGCATCGACGACCAGCACGCGCCGTCCCGCCAGCTCGGCATCCATGCAGGCGAAGGCTACGAGCCCCGACGTCGTCCACAACGCAAGCGCGCTTGCAAGTCGTTCTCCAAACTGGCGTTCTAGTTGGCGACGACCGTTTCCGTCCCGCGCAAGTAGCGCTGCCGGCTGTCGTCGGGAATCGGCCAGCCGAAGGCGGCTCGGTGTTGGTTCACGGCCGCCAGGAGATCGCCTTCCAAGGAGCCCAGGGTCTCGGTCGGGGCGCTCATCAGTCGCTCCCAGCCGTCATCCGTCTCCACCCAGCTGCGGTCCACGTGGTGGATCGCCGAGAGCGCCACCAGTGCCGATTCGGTCAGGCCCGGCGCGTGGGCTGCCTCCGACTCCTCCTCCCGCCAGCGGTGCCACAACCGGCGCCAGAACGGAGGGTCGACTCCCGCGTCGTCTCTGCGCTGGCGCATGGCCAAGTATCGAACGCGGTTCAGGTAGCGCTTGATCGCGCGGGGTGTCGCGCGCCGCGCCACGATCCACGGATGCCACACGTCGAGCACCCGCGTGAACTCCGGCGAGTCCTCCACCACGACCGCGGGGCGCCGCAGCAGCGCGATGCCCGCCGCCGCAGCCAATAGCAGACCGCCCAGCGCGGCCACTCCCCAGAGCTCGCCGTCGTCGTCGGTCTCGCCCTCCGCGTAGAAGGAGCCGTAGGGATCCCAGCGGTCGAGCCCTCGCTCGAGGCTCCGAGGCGTCGGCGCAGACGACGTCGGACCGGCGACGCGCGTCGGGCCCACTGGGGCTTCCTCCTGCCAATGCAGCGACAAGTGCTCGGCCGCTTTTTCCAGCGACAGCCCCTCGCGGGCGTCGGAGACGCCCAGCCGCAGCTCGGCTCGGATGTCTCCCAGCGGAACCCAACCGATGACGCGACCGTCGCCCCGGCTCGGACGGGGCGTCTCGTAGCGATGAACCGGCAGCACTACCTGCGCGCTGCCGGTGCCGAGACGAACCTCGGCCAGCTGCTCGGGGGGCGCCGGACGGCCGTCGACCTGTGGCAGCGGGGGCAGCACCTGCGCGAGCGACCAGCCCGCCGCCAGCACGCCCGCTGCCGCGGCCCACGGCAGCGCGGGCCGCCCGTAGCGCTGGAGCGCACGCTTCCAGAAGTCCACCGGCGCCGGCTTGTCGTCGGCCTTGAGCAGCAGGCGCGACTGGTCTTCCTGGAGCGGCGGCACGGGGACTTCGATGTTGATCAGCTTCTCCAGGTACTGGCGCGCGAACTCGCGCTCCTTGTCGCCAATGCGCGCCGTCGCGTCGCCCTCGCTGGAGAGCTCGCGGAACTGGAGGGCGACGCAGGTGGTCACCCACTCCCGCGCCATGCCGAACACCACGAAACAGTCCCCCGACGTCACCAGGAAGTTCACGGCCTCCAGGATCTCCACCACGTGCTCCTTGGAGCAGCGGTCGAGATCGTCGATGAAGATGACGAGGGTGCGCGGGCGCAGCGCCTGGGTGACGTCGGCGAACTCGCTGGCGAAGCGGAAGCGCGCGCCGGGCTCCACGTTCTCACCGCGCCGGGAGCCGCCCGAGACGGCGTTCACCAAGCGCGACGGATCCAGTCCGAAGGCGCGCACCGCGCGCAAGAGACCCAGGCCGGGCACCAGGAAGCTCCCCAGGAAGACCGCCAGCGCGTTGCCGGTGGCCGCGGCGCTCGGCGCCGAGGCGTCGGTCGTCAGCCACGGCAGCAGGTTCGCGAGGCGCTCGGGATCCTTGCCGAAGTAGACGACGCCCAGCACGAACGCAAAGAGCAGGACGGCGGAGGCCAACCACTGGCGCGGGCCGCGCAACAGCAGCAGCTGGGTCCGGAAGCGCAGGCCCTCGGGCGTGAACCAGCCCGGGATCGCCTGGGCGCGGATGTTGGCGAAGAGGGAGGCCAGCAGATGCTCGCCCTTCTGGTGGTGCCAGGCGTTGAACCAGACCGGCCGGAAGCCGCGACGCCGCAGGTCTTCACTCAAGAGCCCCATGAGCGAGCTCTTGCCCGTGCCCCACTCGCCGGTGACGGCCACCGTCAGCGGCGGCTGGGTGCGCGCGTTGCGCAGGAAGCGGGACAAGCCCTTGGCGATGTCGTGGAAGCCCAGGGGATCGGCGTCGCGCCAGCGCAGGGGGCGGTCGGACGCCACCACGTCGGCGATCGAGGCCTCCGTGGTCTGTTCTTCGGGCCGCCGGGTGGCGCCGGCGACGCCCAAGCCCACGACCAACGCGATCAGGGTCAGGTACCAGGGCGCCGGAAGCCGCACGTAGGCGGGCGTGCTCCAGCTGGCGCCGTAGTCCTCGGACTGAACGATGGCGCCGGCCACTCCGACCGCCACCACCAGGCCGTCCGCGCGCGCGTCGACGCGAAAGAGGTGGCGCTCGATCCCCGTCGTGCGGGTGGTCCAGCTCTCGCCGCCATTGGCCGACGTGGCGATCGCTCCCGTCCTCCCGACGGCGATCCAGCGCTCCGGGTCGGCGGCGGCGAGATCGCGCGCCCTCATCTCGAGCGAGGCGCTCTCCGTCCAACTGTCTCCGCCGTCCGGCGACGTCAGCACCTCTCCGTCGTCGCCGATCGCGATGGCGCGGTCGCCGGCGAAGTCGAACGCCAGGACCTGCGTGTCCTCCAAGGCGAGCGTCCAGCGTTCGCCGCCGTCCACGCTGCGGGCGAGCCCACTCGAACCCGCCGCCCACAGCTCTCCCCGAGGCGAGCGGCGGAGCCGACTCCAGAAGCCGGAGAACTCCGACCGGAGCGCGCTGACGCGCCGCCAACCCTCCCCGGCCTCCCCGTCGCGCCGGAAGATCTCGCCACTGGGATTGGGAGCCAGGGCCCAGGTCCGTCCCTGCGCGACCTCGACGTCCCCGGTCGTCCGCCACTCGTCCTCTTGGCCAACGACGGCGGGACCGTCTTCGGGCCGGGTCAGCCACCAGCGGCCTCCCACGGCTTCCAGGTTTCCACCGCCGCCGCGTTCGAGGGCGTAGAAGTCCGGGGCCGGTTCTACGGTGTGGGGTTCCCAGGTGCGACCCCGGTCGCGAGATTCGAGCAGCGCGCCCGCGTCTCCCACGACCCAGATCTGATCGCCCTCGCCGAGTGCCACGTCGCTCAGCACGGGACGGGACAGGAGCGTCCACGTGGCTCCGGCGTCATCCGTCGTCCGCAGCCCGGAGTTCCCGACGACGTAGGCCCGCTCGGGACCCAACGCGGAGCTCGCGACGCCGCCTCCCACGAGCTCGCCGGATTGCCAGGTCCGGCCCGCATCCTCGGTGGCCAGCTGCCCGTTGACGCCGATGGCCCAGCCGCGGCCGTCGGGGTACAGCACGACGTCGAAGAGATCGATGGGTCGATCCACCTCGGCACGAGTCCAGCTCCGCCCCGCATCGTCGGTGACGTAGACGCGGCCCTCCTCCCCGACGGCCACGCCGCGGCCATCGTCCAGCAGGGCCACGCCGTTCAAGTACGCATCGCCCGCATCGCGCCACTTCGCCGGAGCCCAGGACTCGCCGCGATCCGGGCTGTAGACGATCTGCCCCTCGCCCACCGCAACGCCGCGACCGTCGCCCGTGAAGGCCACCGCCCGCAGGGCCCCTCGACCTCCAAAACGGCTCTCCCACCTCGCGTTTGGCTCGGCCTGCACCAGGATCTGCTGCGCGGTGCCCACCGCGACGACGCGACCATCAGGGAAGGCAAAGACGTCGAAGAGGTCGGGCCCGCCGGTGCGAACTTCCTGCTGCCACGTGGTACCGCCGTCCTGGGTCGCCATGACGAGGCCGCGCGCGCCGACCACCCAGCCCCGGCGCTCGTCGACGAAGGCCACGCCCCGCAGGTCCGGCAACCTGGGTGTGGCAACCGGGATCTGGACTTCGAACTCGGGGTCCCCTTCCGCAGGATCGAATCCGGGCTCGCGCGGGTCCTCATCCGGCGGCTCCACCGTCTGAGGTTCCGGCTCCACGGTTTGCCGGGCGGACTCTTCGGTTTCGCCGCCGCCGGCCTCGGGATCGGGAACCGCGGCATCGTCGTCGATCGCGGCGGGCGAGACTTCCGGCGGATCCGGTTCCGTCCCCGGCTCGGCCCAGGCCGTGCCCACCAGGGACGGCAAGCGCCACCCGGCCCGGGCCGCGGACTCCGTCGTTTGCGGTTCGAGCGACTGGCGCTTCCAGGTGCGTCCGCCGTCGGGGCTGTGCAGCACGAAGCCGTCGTTGCCGACGGCCCAGATGTGGTCGCGGCCCGCCGCGCGCACCACGGCGACGTCGTTCAGCTGGCCGCCCACCTCCGGCAGGCGCAGGAAGGCGTTGCGCTCCCACGGCCGGAAGAACCAGTCGAAGCCCGACGGCACGGCCAAGACGTCCGAACGCGGCGACTGCAGCAGGGCCACGGGCGTCGCCACCACCAGCAGGACCAACGCCGCGAAGATCCACCAGCGACGGTTGAGCGACGTCGGCGTTTCCGACTTCGTCTGAGCGAGCTCTGCACTCTTGTCCACGGCCATCGCGACCCCCGGCGCGCAAAACACCATGGTACACCCGCGCCCGGGACCGACGGCGGACGAACGCGGCGCCGAGTCGCGTCGGCTCAGGCCGGTAAGCGGGCCTTGTGCGGCAGCGAATGCTCCCAGTCGGCGAGCAGCGCGCGCAGGCCCGCGATCAGCGCCAGCGGCTGGTCCAGCATCAGGTGGTGGTGGCACTGCGGAATCTCGATCACCGGGGCGCGGCGATCGAGCAGCTCGTACATGTACTCGCCAATGTCCGGGGTCACGAGACCCCACTCGGCGCGGAACAGCGCCAAGCGGCACTGCACCTGCCCCAAGAGCTCGCGCGACGCCCGCGGGCTCGAGCGCTGGAAGATCACCGGGTCGAACTTCCAGGTCCACCCCTTGTCCACGCGGTGGACCGAGTGGCGGGCGATGTAGTCGACGATGTAGTCGTTCTCGCACGGTTGCTCGGGAACCAGCCGGTAGTGCTGCAGCGCCTGCTCGATGGTCGGGTAGACCTTCGGATTTCGAAACGCGCGCCCGCGCGCGCCCTCCTCCGCCTCGGGGTCCGGCCGCCGCACCGGCGAATCGAGGATCACGGCCCCCGCCAGCTGGTCGCCGTACTCCGCCGCCGTCA
>JAKSBN010000188.1 GCA_022361175.1 Pseudomonadota bacterium
ACGCCCACCGGGCCTGGGAGAAAGAGCTGCACGCCGGCGGCTACGCCATGGTGCCCTGGCCGGTGGAGTACGGCGGCCGCGGCGCGAACCTCCTCCAATGGCTGATCTTCGAGGAGGAGTACTACCGGGCCGGCGCGCCCAAACGGGTCAACCAGAACGGAATCTCCCCGCTGGGCCCCACCATCATGGAGTTCGGCACGCCCGAGCAGAAGGCGCGCTTCCTGCCGAAGATCGCCTCCAGCGAAGAGGTCTGGGCCCAGGGCTGGTCCGAGCCCAACGCCGGCAGCGACATGGCGGCGATCGCGTCCACGGCCGTCCGCGACGGCGACGAATACGTGCTGAACGGCCAGAAGACCTGGGCCAGCCGCGGCGCCTACGCCGACTGGCTCTTCGGCATGTTCCGCACCGACCCGGACTCGGAGCGCCACAAGGGTCTCACCTTCATCCTGGTGCCCCTCGACCTGCCCGGCGTCACGGTGCGCCCGATCCCGCAGCTGGACGGGCTGCCCGGTTTCGCCGAGGTGTTCCTGGACGACGTGCGCGTGCCCGTGGCCAACCAGCTGGGCGAGGAGAACCGCGGCTGGGCCGTGGCCATGGCCACGGCCGGCTTCGAGCGCGGCCTGATGCTGCGCAGCCCCGCGCGCTTCCAGGACACGGCGCGCCGGCTCGTGGCGCTCTACAAGGAGGTCCGGGCCCGGGGCGAAGTGCACGATCCGTCGCTGCGCGACACCGTGGCGCGCTGCTGGATGGATGCCGAGGCGTACACCCTCAACACGTACCAGACCGTGTCGCGTCTGCTGGCCGGCGGGAAGATCGGCGCCGAGGCCAGCCTCAACAAGATCTTCTGGTCCGAGCTGGACGTGAAGATGCACGAGGCCGCACTGGCGCTGCTGGGACCGCGGGCCGAGCTCCTGCCCGAAGCGCCCGCGGCCACGGACGCCGGCAGCTGGCTGGACGGCTACCTGTTCGCGCTGGCGGGCCCCATCTACGCGGGCACCAACGAGGTGCAGCGCAACATCATCGCCGAGCGCATCCTCGGCCTGCCGCGGAAGTAGCCATGGAGTTCACGTTCAGCGAAGACCAGCAGCTCCTGCAGCAGACCGTCCGGGAGTTTCTCGCCGGCGAGTGCCCGGTGGAGCGGGTTCGATCCGAGTGGGACTCCGAGACCGGGCGTTCGGCCGAGCTCTGGGGCCAGCTGACGGAGATCGGCCTTCCGGGCCTGCTCATCGCCGAGGATCAGGGCGGCCTGGGACTCGACGAGATCGACGCCGTGCTGCTGCTGGAGGAGTGCGGCCGCGCGGCGCTGGCAGAACCGCTGGTGGGCGCCTTCGTGGGCACCCGGGTGCTGCAGCAGGCGCCCGACTCCACCCTCTCCGACACCTGGCTGCCGCGGGTGGCGGCCGGCGAGGCCCGCCTGGCGGTCGGCCACTCCGTCAGCCCGCTCGTGAGCGACGCCCACGTGGCCGACCTCTTGTTGCTGCCGGCGTCGGAGGAGCTGCACGCCGTGCCCGCGGACCGCGTCGCGCTCACCGCCCAGCCGGCCAACGACCCCGCGCGACGGCTCTTCACGGTCGCCTGGGAGCCCGGCCCCGACACGCGCCTGGCCGCGGGCGCCGATGCGCTGGCGCTGCGCGCCTCGGCCTTCGACCGCGGCGCCTTCGCCTCTGCGGCGCAGGCCCTGGGCGTGGGCGACCGCCTGATCGAGTTGGCCGTCGGCTACGCGAACCAGCGCCATCAGTTCGGCGTTCCCATCGGCTCCTTCCAGGCCGTGAAGCACCAGCTGGCGGACGTGAAGGTCGCGCTCGAGTACGCCCGCTCGCTGGTCTACCGCGCGGCCCACAGCGTGGCCCGCGACGCCGCCACCCGCGCCAGCGACGTCTCCATGGCCAAGCTGGCGGCCTGCGAAGCGGCCGCGCGCGCAGCCAGAGTCTCGCTGCAGGTGCACGGCGCCATCGGCTACACCTGGGAGCAGGATCTGCACGTCTTCATGCGGCGGGCCTGGTCGCTGGAGCTGGCGTGGGGCGACCCGGCCTGGCACCGCGAGCGCCTGGCGTCCGGCGTGATCGACGGCGAGACGCCCACCCAGTCTTTCGGATACACCGCACCCGCCGCCTAGGCGACCGAGGAGAGAAACCCCATGGCCGAGGCCTACATCGTCGACGCGATCCGCACCCCGGTGGGCAAGAAGAAGGGCAGCCTGTCCCAGACCCACCCCGCCGATCTGGGCGCCCACGTGCTGGGCCACCTGATGGAGCGTCACGACTTCGATCCCGCCCGGGTGGAGGACGTCGTCTTCGGCTGCGTCGACACCATCGGCCCCCAGGCGGGCGACATCGCCCGCACCTGCTGGCTGGCCGCCGGCCTGCCCGACGAGGTGCCGGGCACCACGGTGGACCGCCAGTGCGGCTCCGCCCAGCAGGCCGTCCACTTCGCCGCCCAGGCCGTGCTGAGCGGCACCAGCGACCTGGTGGTGGCCGGCGGCGTGCAGCAGATGAACCAGATTCCGATCTCGGCCGCCATGCTGGCGGGACAGCCGCTCGGCTTCGAGAACCCCTTCCACGGATCCAAGGGCTGGGTCGACCGCTACGGCACCCAGGAAGTCTCGCAGTTTCGCTCGGCGGAGATGATCGCCGAGAAGTGGGACATCTCGCGCGAGGACATGGAGCGCTTCGCCCTCGAGAGCAACGAGCGCGCCGTGCGCGCCATCGACGAGGGCCGCTTCGAGCGCGAGATCGTGCCGTTCGGCGACTTCGCCGCCGACGAGACGCCGCGCCGGGGCACCACGCTCGAGAAGATGGCGAGCCTGGCGCCGCTGGAAGAAGGCGGGCGCATCACCGCGGCCGTCTCGAGCCAGATCGCCGACGCGGCCTGCGCGATGCTGATCGCGTCCGAGGCAGCCGTGAAGGAGCACGGGCTGACGCCCCGGGCCCGCATCCACCACCTGTCGGTCCGCGGCGCCGACCCGGTCTGGATGCTCACCGCGCCGATCCCGGCCACCGCCTACGCCTTCGAGAAGACCGGGCTCAGCGCCGCCGACATCGACCTGGTGGAGATCAACGAAGCCTTCGCCTCGGTGGTGCTGGCGTGGCAGAAGGAGACGGGCTTCGACCTGGACAAGGTGAACGTCAACGGCGGCGCCATCGCGCTGGGCCACCCGCTGGGCGCCACGGGTGCGCGCCTCATGACCACGCTGCTGCACGAGCTCGAGCGCACCGGTGGGCGCTACGGCCTCCAGACCATGTGCGAAGGCGGCGGCCAGGCCAACGTCACCATCATCGAGCGGCTCTAGCCGCGGGAGAAGCGAAGACCATGAGCGGGTTGTGTGAAGGCAGAGTGGTGATCGTGACGGGCGCGGGCCGCGGCATCGGCCGCGGCCACGCGCTGGAGTTCGCCCGCCAGGGCGCGCGGGTGGTGGTGAACGACCTGGGTGCCGAGAGCGACGGCCGGGGGGCTTCCGACAGCCCGGCGGCCCAGGTGGTGCAGGCCATCCGCGACGCCGGCGGCGAGGCGGTGGCCAACGGCGACGACGTCGCCGACTGGGAGGGCGCGCGCCGCATCGTGCAGACGGCCCTCGACACGTTCGGCGGGCTGGACGTGGTGGTGAACAACGCGGGCTTCCTGCGCGACCGCATGTTCGTGAGCGCCGGTGAGGACGAGTGGGACGCCGTCGTGCGCGTCCACTTGAAGGGCCACTTCTGCGTCTCGCGCCACGCCGCCGAGTACTGGCGCAACCAGTCGAAGGCGGGCCAGGCGGTGGACGCGCGCATCATCAACACCAGTTCGGGCGCGGGCCTGCAGGGCAGCGTCGGCCAGAGCGCCTACAGCGCCGCCAAGGGCGGCATCGCCTCGCTGACGCTGGTGCAGGCCGCCGAGCTGCGGCGCTACGGCGTGACGGCCAATGCCATCGCCCCCGCCGCGCGCACGCGCATGACCGAGGCCGTCTTCGCGGACATGAAGGCGCCCGAAGACGGCAGCTTCGACGAGAACGCGCCGGAGAACATCGCACCGCTGGTGGTCTGGCTCGGCAGCACCGAAGCCCGCGAAGTGACAGGCCGGGTGTTCGAGGTCAAGGGCGGCATCGTCGGCACCTCCGACGGTTGGCGCGACGGCCCGATGATCGACAAGGGCGCGCGCTGGGAGCCCGACGAGCTGGGCTCGGTGGTGAAGGAGCTGATCGAGAAGTCCCCGGTGCCCCAGAAGGTGTGGGGCACCTGAGCCCGGCCGGGAGCTCTGCGAGAAGCATGGACGTTCGTTTCAACGAAGAGCAGCGCGAGCTGCGGGCCAGCGCCGAGGCCTTCCTGGCCGAATACTCGAGCTCTGAGCCGGTGCGCAAGGCCATGGAGAGCGAGCTGGGCTACGACCCAGAGGTCTGGCGCCGCTTGGGCTCCGAGCTGGGTTGGACGGCGGTGCACATCCCCGAGGCCTACGGCGGCCTCGGCCTCGGCGCCGTCGAGCTCACCGCGCTCCTGGAAGTGATGGGCCGGTGGCTCTTGTGCGCGCCCTTCTTCTCGTCGCTCTGCCTGGGCGCCAACACCATTCTGGAGGCGGGGGGAGAGGAGCAGAAGCAGGCGCTCCTGCCCGGGATCGCCGAGGGCGAGACGCGGGCGACGCTGGCGCTCTGTGAAGCCTCCGGCGCGTGGACCCCCGACTCCGTGGCGACGCAGGCCCGGGCCGACGGCGACCAGTTCGTTCTGGACGGCACCAAGTCCTTCGTGCTGGACGGCCACTGCGCCGACCTGGTGCTGGTGGTGGCGAGGCGTCCGGACACGAGCGGCGCGGAAGGCATCGAGGTGTTCGCCGTGCCGGCCGCGACGCCGGGCTTGACGCGTCGCGCACTTCCGACTCTCGACCAGACGCGGCGCCTGGCCGAGCTCTGCCTAGAGGGCGTGCGGGTTCCGGCCTCGGCGCGGTTGGCCGCAGGCGGCTGGGCCCCGGTCGAGCGCGCGCTCGATCTGGCGCGCGTGGCGCTGGCAGCCGAGCAGGTGGGCGGCGCCCAGCGCTGCCTCGACCTGGCGGTGGCGTACGCCAAGGAGCGCGTGCAGTTCGGCCGTCCCATCGGCTCCTTCCAGGCCATCAAGCACAAGTGCGCCGACCGCATGGTGGACATCGAGGCGGCGCGCTCGGCGGCCTACTACGCGGCCTGCGCCGCGGCCGAGGGCAGCGACGAGCTGCCGGCCGTGGCGTCCCTGGCCAAGGCCGCCGCCTCCGACGCCTATTTCCGCGCGGCGGCCGACTGCCTGCAGATCCACGGCGGCGTCGGCTTCACGTGGGAGTACGATGTCCACCTCTACTTCAAGCGCGCCAAGTCCAGCGAGAGCTTCTTGGGGAGCCCCGACGAGCACCGCGAGCGCATCGCCCGGGAGATCGATCTCTAGTGTCCAGTGGCGAGTTCGACTTCAGCGACCAGGTGGTCCTGGTGACCGGCGGCGCCCGCGGCGTGGGCCGCGGCATCTCCGAGCGCTTCCTGGAGGCCGGCGCCCACGTGATCGTGTGCGGCCGCAACGTCCCGGAGAAGCTGCCCGAGAGCGGCGGCCGCAAGGCCGTCTTCCACGCGGCCGACGTGCGCGACGCCGACCAGGTGGACGCCCTCGTCGCCTTCGCGCAGGAACACTTCGAGCGCCTGGACGTGCTCGTCAACAACGCCGGGGGATCACCACCGGCCGACGCAGCCACCGCCTCGCCCCGCTTCTCGGAGGCGATCCTGCGCCTCAACCTGATCGCCCCGCTCTTGCTGGCGCAGCGCGCCAATGCGGTGATGCAGGAGCAGGCGAGCGGGGGTTCGATCGTGAACATCGCCAGCGTGAGCGGCCAGCGCCCGAGCCCGGGCACCGCCGCCTATGGCGCGGCCAAGGCGGGCCTGCTGTCTCTGACCCAGAGCCTGGCCGTCGAGTGGGCGCCCAAGGTCCGGGTCAACGCCGTCACCGCCGGACTGATCCGCACCGAGCAGGCCCACCTGCACTACGGCGACGAGGACGGCGTCCGCGCCGTGGCCGCCACGGTGCCGGCCGGCCGCTTGGGCGAGCCGACGGACGTGGGCGACGCCTGCCTCTTCCTGGCGTCGTCGCGGGCCCGCTACGTGAGCGGCGCCAGCCTGCTGGTGCACGGCGGCGGGGAGCGGCCCGCATTCCTGGACGCCGCCAAGTCGGATTAGAGGAGAACACCGTGCCCCGCATCTTCCAGAGCCCCCGCGACCTGCACCAGGCCGAAGGCGAGCACCTGGGCGTTTCCGACTGGCTGGAGATCAGCCAGGAGCGCATCGACCAGTTCGCCCAAGCCACCGGCGACCACCAGTGGATCCACGTGGATCCCGAGCGGGCCGTGGACGGCCCTTTCGGCACCACCATCGCCCACGGCTATCTCACCCAGTCGCTGGTGAACCTCTTCCTGCCCCAGATCGTCGAGGTGCGCGGCATCTCCATGGGCGTCAACTACGGCGCCGACCGCGTGCGCTTCCCGGCACCCGTGCCGGTGGGGTCCAAGGTGCGCGGCAGCGCCGAGCTCTTGAAGGCCGAAGACGTGAAGGGCGGCGCCGTCCAGGCGACGATCCGCGTGACCGTCGAGATCCAGGGCCAGGACCGGCCCGGCTGTGTGATCGACACGATCAGTCGGTACGTCCCGGAGTAGGCGCGCAGCGCGGAGCTCGTTCGTCGCGGACGCGGCGAGGGGAGCTCCGGCGAATGGCTCGCCGTGGACAGGGGCGTCTCGCTCCACCCCTCGCGCCGGGGGCAGGCCCTGCCCCGTTCGAACTCGGCGGGGGGCTGCGCTGTATTTCGCCTCCGCTCCCCTCGCCGCGTCCGCTCGCGCGGTGCCCGCTCGCAGAGTGAGGCCCGTCTAGCGGTCGACGCTGATTTCGGAGCGGCGGTTCCGCTGCCAGTTGGCCTCCGAGTCGTTGGGGGCGATGGGGGCGGATTCGCCGAAACCTCGCACCTGCAGGCGGTCGGCGGCGATCCCCGCAGCCGCCAGGAAGTCGCGCACGGCTTGGGCGCGTCGCTCCGAGAGCCCCTGGTTGTGCCGCTCGGTGCCACGCGCGTCGGCGTGGCCGCCCACGACGATCCGCAGGTCCGGGTTCTGGCTCAGGACCGGCAGTACCTCTTCGCGCAGACGGCGCTCTTCCTCGGGGCGGAGTTCGGCGCTGTCGGTGTCGAAGTGGAGCCAGTCCAGGCGCCAGCAGTCGCTGCCGCCGCCGCTGCCGAGCGGCGTCGTGCTGCAACGAAGGTCGGGCGGTGCCGCACCGACGGCGGGCAGGCTCGGAGCCGAGCCGAGAAAGATGGTTCGCTCGAGGTCCTCCACCGCGGCCGCGGTGGCCAGGACCGACGCGGTCCGGTACGAGCCGCATTCCGTGGTGCCGGCGAGGCGCTGCAGAAACACGGCCCCCTCCGGATCGCTTCCGATCTGAACGGTGTGGAAGCAGACCTGGCCCGCGTAGTCGGCGGCCAAGGCGGCAGCCGCCTCGAGGGTCAGCGCCTCTTCGACCGGACGGCCGATGAGGTCGCTGGGGCGCCCGTCGGAGAAGAGGACCACCGCTGCGCGCTGCTGCTGGCCCGCCAGCTGGTCCCGCACTTCCTCCAGCACCCGATCGATGGGCGTGCCGTCGCTCAGGGGCTCGACGCCGTCGGCGTACGCGGCCAGGGCCGCGCGGTCGAAACGCGCCAGCGGCTGGCTGTCGCGCTTGAGTCCGCCGAAGGCGATGGCGCCCACTTCGTAGCCGCCCTCCGGCATGCCGCTCACGAACGACTGGAGCAGGGCCTTCTCACCGGGAAACTGCTCCGAGGGGGAGATGGAGCCCGAGCTGTCCACCAGGATCACGGCCTGGTCGACCACGATCGCTTCGCCGCTGCCCGGCGCCAGTGGCGCAACGGCAACGGGGGTGACTGGCGTGGCGGCACAGCCCAAGAGTGTGCAAAGAGCCAAGGTGAAGAGAATCGAGAACGCGCTCGTTCGAACCATCGGTGCCCCCTCCGCGATGTTCGTGGCGCGTTCAGTCTACACCTTCCCCCTTGGCCGCAACGCGCGATGCGTCGGCTTCGGTCGGTCTTTGGCTTCATCTGTGTTGAATCCCGCCCGGCCGACTAGGGCTCCACGTAGTCGTCGAGGAAGGACCCCACGCGCAGCTCGGCGGGGATGCGGTCGGGACCGATGACCCGGTCGATCTGCTCGTGCACGTGGCGGATGCGGCGCTCCTGGTAGTTGAGCGGGATGCCCGCCAGGCCCGGCGAATCCAGCGACTGCTGCATGGGGGCCATGTTGTCGGTGTCCTCGTCCATCAGGCCCTCGAAGATGTCCAAGAGTTGCGCCCAGTACGGCGGCGGGTCGCCCTCGCCCCAGTCGGGCGCGTAGTGCACGTACTCGAAGCGCGTCGTGCGCTCATCGATGGGCCAGGACAGGAGGAACGGGAAGCCGTGGGCGGCCACGGGCGTGGTCAAGTTGGGGAACACGTGAAAGGACGTGCTGGTGCAGCGCACCATGGCGTTGACCGTGGCGATGTCCGTCAGGCCCGGCGTCGGGTCGGGCTTCCAATCCCAGATCCCGGACAGGCCCTGGCGCGCGGCCGAGGCTTCGCTGAGCGGCACGATCATGCGCGAATGGCCGAGCGGCAGAAGCCCCATGGTGGCGCCGCGGTTGTCCAGGTGACAGAAGCCGTCGCGCGAGTGGATGTGTTTGAAGTGGTAGACCTCGTTGAAGGCGTCCACCACGACCTTCCAGTTGCACGGGATGATGCGCGTCTTCTTGTCCACCGTGCGGAGCCTCTGCCCCTGGAACTGCGCCATCTCCTCGGGAATCGGCCCCAGGGATTCCAGCAGCGGAATCGCCTCCGGATCCTGGTTGATGAAGATCCAGCCGTCGAAGACCTCGCAGCGCACGGAGCGCAGGCCGCGGCGCGAGCGGTCGAGATCGACGAAGTCGCGCTCGTCCGGCACGGACACGAGCTTGCCGGTCGTGTCGTAGGTCCACGAGTGGTACTGGCAGCGGAACCGCGTCGCGCGCCCGCACGGTTCGCGCACGACCGGCGCGCCCCGGTGCTGGCACGAGTTGAAGAAGGCCCGAATCTCGCCGTCCTGCCCGCGGATCACCAGGAAGGGCGTGCCCAGGGCGTCCCACACGAAGTAGCTCCCGGACTCCGGCAGCTCCTCGGTGCGTCCCACCAGGAGCCAGCTCTTGGGCCACAGGTGCTCCAGCTCCAGCTCGTAGAACTCGCGAGACGTGTAGCGGCCGGCCGGGATGTCCGGCAGCGCCGGGAACCCCTCCGGCGGGCCGCGGCGCTCGAACTCGGTGTGCATCTCCCTCCGCAGCCGTTCGACCAACTCGGGCTTCATGCGCACCTCCTGGGCTCCTCGGCCGCTCGCGAATAACGCGTTTAACTACCTTAACACGTTAAGCGATAGCGGTGTGCCCGCGAATCGACGCGCCCGAGCGGGCCTCGGTGGGCGAAACAAACAAGCGTTGGAGACCCACCGCCGGCGAGAGAGGAAGAACCGACGCCTCCCCTCGCCGGCGCTCTGGGCGGCTAGGCGCGCTGGCTGGAGACGGAGACGCACTCACCGGTCATGTAGGAGGCCAGGTCGCTGGCCAGGAAGACGATGACGTTGGCGACCTCGAAGGGCTCGGCGCCGCGGCCGAAGGCCTCGCGGGCGGTGAGCTCGTCCAACACGGACTGCGGGGTGACCTTGTTGAGGAAGGGGTGGGTCGCCAGGCTGGGGGAAACGGCGTTGATGCGCACGCCGTACTCGGCTGCCTCGAGGGCGGCGCAGCGGGTGAGGGCCATGACGCCGGCCTTGGCGGCGGCGTAGTGGGCCTGGCCCACCTGGGCGCGCCAGCCCAACACCGAGGCGTTGTTGACGATGACGCCCGAGCGGCGCTCCTGCATGTGGGGCAGCACGGCCCGGGTCATGCGGAAGGTGCCCGTGAGCGTGGTGTCGAGCACGGCTTCCCACTGCTCGTCGGTCATCTCGACGACGTTCGCCGTGCCCCCGAGGCCCGCGTTGTTGATGAGCACGTCCAGGTGGCCGAGCTCGTCCACCGCCGACTCCACCAGGCCGCGGACGTCGGCGTCGTCGCGCACGTTGCACAGACGCGACGGCACGCCGGCCGGGGAGACCTTCTCCAGCTCGGCCACGGCTTCCGCCAGGCGGCGCTCGTGGATGTCGCTGATCATCACCCGGGCGCCCTCTTCGGCGCAGCGCTTGGCGGTGGCGAAGCCGATGCCGGTGCCCGCGGCGGCGGTCACCAGGATGGTCTTTCCGCGCAGGAGATCGCGGCTCTCGGGATACGGCGGAACGGTCTTGCTCATGGGAGTCTCAGCCCCGCGGCTCGCGCGGCAGCCCCAGGCCCCGCTCGGCGATGATGTTGCGCTGGATCTGGTTGGACCCGGCGTAGATGGTGTCGGAGCGGGTGAAGAGGTACATGCGCTGCAGCTTCGAGAGCCCGTAGGGGGCCTCCTCGGCGATCTCGGCGTGCGGACCCAGCACGTCCATGGCCAGCTTGCCGAGGTTGCGGTGCCAGGTCGCCCAGAAGATCTTCGTGGTGAGCGACTCGGGCCCGGGAGTGTCCCCCGAGAGCGTTCGCAGCGCGTGATAGCGCTGCATGCGCAGGCCCATCCAGGCGTCGGCGATGCGCTGGCGGAAGACCGGGTCGCGCGCCTTCCCGTTCTGCTTGGCGATGGCGATGATCTCGTCCAGCTCGTTCTGGAAGTTCATCTGCTGGCCGAGCGTCGAGGCGCCGCGCTCGAACGCGAGCGTCCCCATGGCCACCTTCCAGCCGCCGTTCACGTCGCCCACGACGTTCTCGGCCGCCGTGCGCGCGCCGCTGAAGAAGACCTCGCTGAACTCCGAATCGCCCGTCAGTTGCACGATCGGGCGCACCTCGACGCCCTCCTGCGCCATGGGCACCAGCAGATAGGAGATGCCGCGATGGGCGGGGTGGGCGTTCGGATCGGTGCGGCAGACGACGAAGCACCAGTGCGACCAGGCCGCGCCGGACGTCCACACCTTCTGGCCGGAGACCACCCACTCGTCGCCCTCCAGCTCGGCGCGGGTCTGCACGTTGGCCAGGTCCGAGCCCGCGTTCGGCTCGGAGTAGCCCTGGCACCAGAGCTCGCGCCCCGCGCGAATGCCCGGCAGGACGCGTTCGCGCTGGGCGTCGGTACCGAAGTGGATGAGGGTCGGCGCCAAGAGCCCTTCGCCGATGTGTCCCAGCCGGCCGGGGCCGCCCGCGCGGGCGTACTCTTCGTAGACGATCATCTGCTGCGACAGCGGCAGCTCGCGGCCCCCCGCCGGGCGCGGCCAGCCGATGCCGATCCAGCCGGCCTCTCCCAGCTTCTGCTCCCAGGCGTAGCGCTCGTCGAAGAGTGCATGCTCGTCGCCCGGACCGCCGCGCCCTTTCACCACCGCAAACTCGCCGGCC
>JAKSBN010000135.1 GCA_022361175.1 Pseudomonadota bacterium
AAGTCCTGGTAGTTGCCCGGATAGACCTTGACCGTGGCGTATTCCACGTCGGCGATCGACGTGGCCACGTTGTCCAGGAAGCGGTGGTCGTGGGAGACGATCAGGGCGGCCCCGGCGAACTCCTCCAGGAACTTCTCCAACCAGCGGATGGACAGGATATCCAGGTGGTTGGTGGGCTCGTCCAGCAGCAGGACGTCGGGGGCCGCCGCCAGCACCTGGGCCAGGAGCACCCGCAACTTGAAGCCCCCCGAGAGCGTCGACAGGGGCTGCGTGTGCGCCGCGGTCTCGATGCCGAGGCCTTCCAGGATCTCGCCGGCGCGCGACTCCAGGGTGTAGCCGTCGCCCTGGAGAATGATGTCCTCCAGCTCGGCATAGCGGTCGCTGTCGAAGTGATCCTCGGCGCGGGCCAGGATCCGCTCTTTCTCGCTGATGGCCTCGTAGAGCGCGACGTTGCCCATCATGACCACGTCCAGGATGCGGGTGTCCTCGTATTGGAAGTGGTCCTGCTTCAGCACGCCCAGCGTGGCCCGCTTGGGAAGCGAGATCTCGCCGGCGCTGGCGCTCTCCTCTCCCGCCAGGATCTTGAGGAGCGTGGACTTGCCGCAGCCGTTGGCGCCCACGATCCCGTAGCGCTGGCCCGGGTTGAATTGGATCGTGACCCCCTCAAAGAGGGTCTGGTCGCCGAAGTCCTTGCCGAGACCGGAGAGGGAGATCATGGCGGGCGGGAGCATACCGGAGCCGAGCCCCGCCCGGGGGCCGCTCTCGCGCTGTTCTCGGCCTGCGGGTTGGCGCGATAGCCCCTGGCTGATAGGGCATCCAGCCGCTGGTCCAGCTCCCCGAAGACGCCGATGCTGGCCCTGTCACCGAGAGGAGGAGAAGCCATGTTCCTGGAACACGTGAACCTCACCGTCACTGACCTGGACCGGTCCACCGACTACTACTGCCAGCTGCTGGACTTCAAGGTGCGCTGGCAGGGGCGCGCCATCTCCGAAGAGGGAACCGTGCGCGCCTGCCACGTCGGCAACGACCGCTTCTACCTGGCCCTCTTCGAGGCCGAGCAACCCGGCCAGGCCCCCGCCGACTACGCCCACGCCGGCATCAACCACTTCGGCTTCGTCGTGGAGGATCTGGCCGCCGTCCGAAAGCGCGCCGTCGACCTGGGCTCGCCGCCGCACTTCGAGCCGGAGTACGACCCGGGCCCGCGGATCTACGTGCGCGATCCCGACGGCATCGAGGTGGAGCTGGTCCAGGCCGGAGAGGCCGCTGGCTAGGGAGAGTCGGAACCCGGCTCCTGCAGCCACCAGGGCTGGGAGAAATCGACGTCGGACGCAGGGACGTCCGTGTGGGGCATGTCGACGTAGTAGTGCCAGAAGGCCTGGCGCAGCTCGGCGTCGCGGATCTCGAAGTCCCCCGCGTCTCGTCGCTCCTCCAGAAAGGCGCGGTAGGCGCCCACCGGCTCCAGCGGGTTGGCCTGTTGGAAGATCACCCGCCCTCCGTAGGTCTCGTAGAGACTCTTGCTGAGCTTCCACTGGGAGACGAGGCTCCGCGCCGCCGCCTCGTTGCCGGCCCGCACCTGCTCGCGTTGCGCTGGCGTGAGGGCCGCCCGCTCTCGCTCTCTTCGAGCGTCGTGCTCGGCGAGGGATTCGAGTGTCTGCTTCGATTGCTCCTGTCGAGCCCGCTCTTCGGGCGAGAGTTCTCCGCGTGCCAGGTCGCGATTCACGCGGGCGAGTCTGTCGGCACGCTCGGCGCGCTGTTTCGCTTCCAGGCGCTCCATGGCGGCTTCGAAGGCCGCGACCTCCGCGTCCGTCGCCTCGAGTTCGTAGCGCTCGTGCAGCAGCGCCTGCAGCGGTGCCCACACGAGGCGAGCGACCCCGCGATCCGGGTCGTCTCCCAGCTCTGCCCGGCAGTGGAAGCGCGCACCCACGCGCAGCACCGCCTCCGCCTCGGGGCAGGGCGACTCGGTGGGACTGGAGGTCTGACCGCTGGCCGACGCCGCCAGCAGCGCCCCGAGGCCGACCGCGGCGACGACCCACGTGCTGCGCATCCGGAGAGTGTTGCGCGGCCGTCGGCAGCACGCCGCCCGTCGCGGTTCTCCTCGCGACTCGGCGGGCGCGGGCTATGCTCCCGCCGACGGGTCTGCGAGGAGGGTGGCGTGAGCTTCGTGTTCAACCCGATGGATCCCGAGTTCCTGCGCGATCCGTATCCCGTGTACACCCGACTCCGGAACGAGTCCCCCGTCCTGCGACATCCGGCCGGGTTCCACATCGTGAGCCGCTACGAAGGCGTCGAAGCGGTGCTCCGCGACGCCACCACCTTCTCGTCCGCCGCCATGGGGGGCGGCATGCGGGCCAACGACAGCGGGGGAAAGCCGATCGTGATCGGCGGCTCGCTGATCGGCCAGGATCCCCCGGTCCACACCGAGCAGCGGGCGATCGTGAATCGGGGCTTCACCCCACGGCGCATGGCCGCGCTCGAGCCGCGGATCCGAAGCGTGATCGAAGAGCTCTTCGCCAAGTTCGAACACACGGGCCGCGTCGAGCTCACCGGGCAGTTCGCCTCGCCGCTGCCCGTCACCGTGATCGCCGAGTTGCTGGGCCTGGACGCCGAACGGCGGGACGATTTCAAGCGCTGGAGCGGCACGCTGGTCGTGGCCTCCACCTCGCCGGGACAGATGGGCTCGCCCGAGCTGCTGCGCACGAGCCGCGAGTTCCGGACCTACCTGAGCGAGGTGATCGAAGAGCGGCGCGCGCACCCGGGCAGCGATCTGGTCTCGGTGCTGATCCACGCCGAGCAGCAGGAGGGCGTGCTGGACGCGGAGCAGTTGCTGCAGTTCGCCTCGCTGCTCCTGGTCGCCGGCTCGGAAACCACCATGAATCTGATCGGGAACGCCGTCCTGGCCCTGCTGGACCACCCCGAGGTCTTCGAGTGGGTGCTGGAGGATCTGGACCGGCTGCCCGGCGTGATCGAGGAGACGCTGCGCTGGGACTCACCCGTCCAGCTGCTGATGCGGCTCACCACCTGCGAGACCGAGCTCGGCGGCGTGACGATTCCGAAGGGCGCTCCCGTGATGCCCCTGCTGGCCTCGGCCAACCGCGACGAAGAGCGCTTCCCGGACGCCCAACGCTTCGACCCCGAACGCAACAGCGCCGGCCACCTGGCCTTCGGCTTCGGCAACCACTTCTGCCTGGGGGCGTCGCTCGCGCGACTGGAGACCCGCTGCGCGCTGGAATCCGTGCTCGGGCGCCTGCGCGAGCTGCAGCTCGACGGCGAGACCGTCGAGCGCCACGGCTCCTTCCTGATCCGGGGCCCCAAAGCCTTGCCGCTCCGGTTCGCGAGCGCGGCTTAGACCCACTCCGCTCATGCGCCTGGACGGCAGCCCACGCGGGGGCCGAGTGGACCGGCGGAGTGTCAGCTGCCGACGAAGGCGATGCCCTCGCGCAGCAGCTTGGGCCAGCGGCGGCGCTGGGCGTCTTGAACGAGAACCCATTCCTTGAAGACGCGGCCGGCGGGGGCAAAGGACTCCCCGTGCCCGGAGTCGATGAGGGCCGCGACCCGCTGGCGCGGCAGCTTGACCACCGCCCCGCCGCGCTTGGCGTCGTAGAGGGCCAGAAACCCGTCGCCCACCCGCAGGCAGCGGCTGCTCATGATGGTCCCCAGCTGGACCCGCCGGTCTTCCGCCTGGAGTTCGCCGGCCAGCTGCCAGAAGCGGTCCTCGCCGGTCATCGGCCGCGGCCCCTGCCCGCGAGCTCTTGCACCAGCCAGGTGTGGATCGGAAGCAGTCGCCGCAGGCGCGTCGTGCACCAGCGCGCGAAGGCCGGCTTCTCCACCTGGCTTGGCACGGGTTCGGCGAAGCGGATCTGGAAGCCCTTCAAGCGCAGCAGATCGGCCCGGGGGTGATCGGCCGGCCAGGGCGCCGGCACCTTCTTGAGCGACTCGCCGGCGACCTCGACAGAGCTCTGCCCGGCGGCCGTCTCGACCTTGCGAATCGCCCGCGCGAGCGACTCACCGGCCCGGCCGGCGACGGCCTCCCGCCAGCGCTCTCGCCGCTTCGGGTCGAAGGCGAGACCGCTGGCGAACCCGACGCGGTGCGCGTCCAGCCGAATCCACAGCGTCGGCGAGAACTTCTTGTCCGCGCCCGCCCAGGCGGTCAGCAGCAGGTGGTCTTTGTAGCGAGCGGAACCCGCCGGGGCGAAGCGAAGATCCCGGTGCAGCGGCGATACGGACGAGCGCCGCACCACGGTGAGATCCGCGTCGAGCGCCTCGGCCACGGCTTCGATCAGGGCTGCCCCCGGCTCGACCACGCCGTCGCGAAGCCGCGCCTTCTCCGCCGCGTAGGTGTCGGCATCCCAATCGGGGAGCTTCTGCAGCAAGTCGACGGCGCCGCGATCGAATCCGACGAAGGCCATGGCGCGCATTCTCCACCACGCCCGCGGCGAGATCCAGCCGCGGCCCGGCCGCTGCTGACAGCCTGATGACAAGCGCCGTTGGCGGTCGCCTGGGCCGCGCGCTGGCACATCCGGCCGGGGCGGCCTGCGGACCGACGCTAGAATGGGGGTGTAGACGCGTGAGGCGCCATGGACGAGTCGGCCGACACCCGACCGGTGGCTCCGGTCTTGACCGTCGTCGCGGGCACCGTGGCCAGCGGCAAGAGCAGCGTGGCGCGCGCGCTGGCCGAGCGAACCGGCGCCCGGCACATCGAGGCCGACCGCATCCACGACGAGCTGCTCGCCGACGCCCCGGACGAGGCCACCCGCTGGCGGGCCTTCAGCGGTGCGTTCGAGGCGCGGCTCTACGCCGAGCTCTTGCGCCGGGGCGAGGACGCCTTGGCCTCGGGGGCGGGCGTCGTGCTCGACGCGTGCTTTCCCCTCAACATCCAACGCCTGGAGGCCCGCTCCCTGGCCCGCCGCCACGGGGTGCCGTTCCTGTTCGTGGAGTGCTGGGCGCCCGACGACACCGTGCGGCAACGGCTGGCCGCGCGAGATGCGGCGAGCGGCGACGGCGGCTGGCAGCAGATCCACGCGCTGCTGCGCGCCCACTGGGAGGACGTGGCGGGTCTCGCTGCCGACGAATGGCTTCGGGTTCGCTGCGACGGCCCGATCGCCGAAGCCCGATCCGCGATCCTGGCGCGCGCGTGCCTGCGTCCGGCCGCGGGGCGGGGCGCACGGCCGCTGGCGCTTCCCAAGGCGGTCACCTTCGACTGCTGGAACACGCTCCTCTACGAGGCCGACTGGAAGACGGCCCACGGCCTGCGGGTGGACGAGCTCCGCACCGCGGCCCACGAGGCGGGGAGAGACGTTTCCGTAGCGGAGGCGCGGCGCGCCTTCGATCGGGTGTGGGAGCGACACATGGCGCTGTGGCGGGACGGCGTCGCCAGTGGCGCGCACGAAGTCGCGCTGTGGGGGCTGGCCGAGCTGGGCCTCCCGGAGCCGCGGCCCGCCGCCTTCGCCCACCTCGTCCAGCTCTTCGAAGAGATGTCCCACACCGGCCGCGTGCTGCCGTTGGCGGGCGCGGCCCAGGCGCTTTCCGCCCTGGCCGGCGCCGGTGTGGGGTGCGGCCTCATCTGCGACACGGGACTGACCCCCGGCCGGGTCGTGCGCACCCACCTGCGGCACCACGGGCTGCTGGACCATCTAGCCGTGCAGGTCTTTTCCGACGAAGCCGGGGTCCCGAAGCCCGACCCGCGTCCGTTCCGCGCGGCCCTGGACGCCCTCGGTGCCGACCCCGGCGACGCCGTTCACGTGGGCGACCTGCGCCGCACCGACGTGGCGGGCGCACGCGCCCTCGGCATGACCTCGGTTCGTATCCGAGACCGCCACGACGACGTGTCGGCACTCGCCGAGGCAGACCACGTCGTCGACTCCCACGCGGAGCTCTTGGCCCTGTTCGGGCTCGCGGCCGCGGCTCCGGCCGGAGAAGGCGAAGCGGGCTGACGGAGACGGTCCGCGGCTAGCGCGACTCGTCGCGAGCCGCGTCCAGCAGGTCGGCGATCTCGTCCGAACCCGCGGCCTCCAGGTGCTGCGCCGGGGTCTCTCCCGCGTCGTTTCGTTGGGTTGGATCGGCACCGTACTGCAGCAGCAGGGAGATCAGCGGCTCGGCCCGCTCGGCGTCGGCGCACAACAGGTGCAGAGGCCCGTCGCCCTCCGGGCTTCGCTCCTCCAGACAGCCCGCATCGTCGCGCAGAAGCTCCTGCGCGAGCTCCAGGTGACCGCTGGTGGCCGCGTCCAGGAGACTCCGACTCTGCTCGGCGTGGAAGCGGGCCAGCTCCAAGCCGCCCGCGTTTGCGGCCCACTGGCAGACGGTGCCACCGAAGGCGCGGGCACGGGGGTCGGCGCCGTGCTGCAGCAGGAGCTCGGCGATCTCGCGGTGCTGGCAGGCGTTGTGAAGGGCCAAGTGGCCGTGTTGGTTCTCCCGATTGGGATCCACGCCGAGTTCGAGCAGCAGGCGCACCACCTCCGTCTCCCCCCGGCCCGCCGCGACCGTCAGCGGACCCGCGAGCTCTCGGTAGTCGGGGTGATCCCTGATCGACTGCAGAGCCTCCGCGCGTCGACCCGTCCGAACGGCCGCGACGAAGGCGTCGTGGCCCGCCAGCGTCACCACCGTGGCGCCGTAGCGGCGCAGGAGTTCCACCGCCTCCCGGCTGCCGCTCATGAGCGCGTGCTCGTAGCAGCTCTTGCCGTCGTAAAAACTCGTGGCGTCGGGGTTCGCGCCGTGGGCGAGCAAGATCTCCAGCCGCGCCGTGTGTGCGTTCTGCGCCGCGCCGCAGACCAGGTAGTCCAGCACCCGCAACTCGGGGTCGAAGCCCGAGTGCGTGGCGGCCTCGGGCTCGGCGTGCCAGTTGATGCGATGGTCAGCGCAGAGCCCGTGCTGGAAGAGAAGCTCCAGCCAACGCGTGTCGTCTCCCACCAGATGGGTGTTGTAGAGACCCTGGCTCTCGTTCGGATCGGCGCCCCGCTGGAGCAGCAGGCGGGCGAGCGCGTCGGCCTCGGGATGCTCGGGCTGACCCATCTCGCCCTGGCCCATCGCACCGGTGAGCGCGCTGAACCGCAGCTTCCAATCGTCGGGCGTGACGAAGTGCGCGTTGGGATCGGCGCCCCGCTCGAGCAGCAGGGTGGCCACCTCGAGCGCGTGCCGACGCGCCCGCTCGTTGGGAAGCCTCCCGTAGCAGGCGAAGAGCAAGGGCTCCCACTGCTGCGGTCCACCCCGCGCCGTCAACAGCGCGGGCTCCGCATCGAGCAAGCGGCGCACGTGCCCCACCTCGCCGCACACGACGGCGCTGTGGATGCTGGCGGTGGCGAGCTCGGGATGGCGGGCGTGGATCCGTTCGGCCCGGCGCCACTTGGAGGGGAAGTCGCGGGGCGGCGTGAAGATGCACGCGTGCTCCAGGAAGACCTGCAACAGCTCGTGGCGGCCGCTCGCCGCGAGCGCCTCGAGTTCGCGCTGCTCGCGGAGCTCGGCCCAGCTGGCGAGGCCCTGCTCCCGGGCCAGGGCCTGCTGCACCTCCCGCAGGACCGGGGGCGTCGAGTGTCGGGGCAGAACGCGCTCGAGACGCTGCAGTGCCGCCGCGTCGCCGCGGCGGAGCTCCCGGAGCCAGCGCTTGGCCTGCTTGCGGAGGGACTCGAGACTCGAATCGGAGCGGGGATCGGCCATGACAACCTTCCTTCCGTCGTGGCCCGGGTCCGCTCAAGAAGGGCCGAAAGGAGGCTGCGATGACGCACACTCGGCAGACTGGGTGGGAGACTTCCCTTGCCGCGGACAGGAGGCGCCCCAGAGCGCACTGACGCCAGAGAAGCACGCCGGCTCGCGGGGGTCAAGAAGCCCGGAAGCCGCTGCCCGCGGCGGGGCAGGGCGCGGCTACGCGCCCAGAATCCACGCGAGCAGAGCCCCCAGCGCGGCGGCCAGGGGCAGGGTGCCCAGCCACGAGCCCAGGATCTCGGCGGTCGCGCGGCGGTTCAGGGTCCCGTCCGAGGCCCCGATGCCGAAGATGCCACCCGTCGAGACGTGGGTCGTCGAGACCGGGAGGCCGAAACGAGAGGCTCCCGCCACCAACAGCGACGTCGCGAGATTGGCCGCCAGGCCGGGCCCGTCCCGCATCGGCGTGATCCGGTGGGCGAGGGTCTCGGCCACGCGGCGGGCCGAGAGCAGTCCGCCGACCGCCATGGCGGCGGCCAGCAGCGAGGCGCCGTAGAGCGGCTCGACGACCGAAGCCCCGATCATCAAGCCGAGGATCTTGGGCGTGTCGTTGAGGCCGCGCGCGACCCCGACCGTCGTGGCGCTCAGGAGGTGCCCGACGCGCAGGGCGGACGCCAGATTCACGCCGAGCACGCGGTCCGCACCGTGCGCGGTGCAGTCGGCCGCGGGGGCGACCGTGACCTCCAGCGCCGTGCGTGCCACCACTGCCGCCTCCCCGGCGCGAGGCTCCGGCCGAGTCCCGAGACAGATGCAGTCGCCTACGCCGAGCCCCAGAGAAGCACCCGTCGCCCGGCCCCCGCGCGCCAGGGACCAGGCCAGCACGACGGCGATCAGCGGCCCCACTGCCAGCGGCAGGACGAAGGCCGCGCCCAGGGCCGCGAGATCGAGCGCCGACCCCGCCGCGACCGCGACCGCGCCCACCAGCGCCCCCACGATGGCGTGCGTGGTCGAGATGGGCAGGCCGATGCGCGTGGCCAGTCCCACCGTCGTGGCCGCCGCCAGCGCGACGGCGGCCAGCATCGCCACCGAGAACAAGTCGGGCGGGACCAGCCCCTTGCCCGAGAAGGCCTTGACCAGCGCGCCGGCGATCAAGATCGAGCCCAGGGAGCCCACCACCTGAGACACGGTCGCCAGCGCCAGCGCTGCCCGATAGCCGAGCTGCGCCGAGCCGTACAGCGTGGCGACCCCCTTGATGTTGTCATTGGCGCCATTGGCGAACGCCAGCCCTACACACGCCGCGATCAGTATCCATTCCATCGGCCCCCCTACGTCCGAGGCCGGCGGCCGGATACAGCGCAATGGGGACGGTGCAAAGAAAACGGCCGGGGATCGGACCGACTGATTGTCCACCGAGGGCGGTCGGGAAACGTTGGAGCCCGGATCCGTCGGCCCCGGGCTTTAGGAATATGACCTAATGTTCATAATTGACTATATGGTCACTTTTTGATACTCCACGATCTGATGCCCTCGGAAGACCGACACAGCCGCCGTCGCGATCGGACGCGCGCACGCCTGGTGGCGGCCGCGCGGGAGGTGATGGCTCTCAAGGGCCTCGAGGCCACGACCATCCAGGACGTGACCGACGCGGCGGACGTCGGGAAGGGCAGCTTCTACAACCACTTCGACTCCAAGGACGCCATTGCCCGAGCGGCGGTGGAGGAGATCGCGCTCCACTTCGCCGAGAGCCTGGATCGGCTCGCCGACGACCTGCGCGAAGACCCCGCGCGCGTGATCGCGATCGCCATCCGCCACTTCCTGCGAAAGGCGTGCGAAGACCCGGTGCTCGGGCACTTCGTGCTCCGCACCCCCGACGCCGTGGCCGTGATCGAGCGCGTCGTCGGGGCCTACCCGCGACGCGACGTGGGGAGGGGACTCGAGACGGGGCGCTTCCGCGAGGGAGGAGCAGACGTCCTGACGGCGATCCTCGAGGGGGCGATCGCGTCTGTCTTGCGCGGGCGCCTCGCCGGCGCGCTCGGTGCTGGAGCGGACGCCGATCTCGTGGTCTTCGTGCTGAAGGGACTCGGAATCGAGGACGAGGAAGCCCGCGCAATTGCGCGCGAGCCGCTTCCACCCCTGGCGGACTGAGGCCCGACACGTGGAAGCACTCCCCCACGCGCTGCAGCTCTGGAACAACGAAGCCAGAACCTCGCTTCCGTCATTCCTCTACGTCTGGCTCGCATTCATGGTGTCGACCTACCTGGGATCGCTCTTCTTCGCGCGCCGCGAGCGGGGCGCTCGCTGGGTGCTCGGCGGCGTGATCGCCAGTCATGTCCTGGTCGCCGTGATCGAGCTGGGTGGGCTGGCGACGATGCGCAAGGGCCTCGTGTCGCTCACGCACGTGCTCGCCTGGACTCCCGCACTCGTCGCCGTGGCGCGGGGACTGCCGGCGACGTCCCTCGATTCCCGGTACGGAAGGTGGTGCCGTCTGCTCGTTGCCGTGATGACGATCGCGCTGGTCTTCGACTACCGCGACGCCGCCGCGTACCTCTACTACTGGATCCGCGGACATCCGGCGTTCTCGTGAAGCCCCGGAGATCGGTCCACGGAGGGTCGAGACATGGACGTCAACAGACGAACGCTGCTTCAGGCCGGTCTTTGGGGCTCTGCGCTGCTGGGGGCGAATGCGCTCGGCGTGCCCAGGTCCTCGAGGGCGGCGAATTCGACGCCGTTCAAGCGCATCGCCGTCGAGGAAGAATTCAGCACGCTCGAGGTGCTCCTCGCACAGCGCAAGCTGCTGGCGGAGAACCCCCAGAACGAGCCGGGCTTCACGCAATTCTGGGGCACGATGATGGACAGCCTCGGCGTCTGGGGAATGGTGAAGGAGGTGGTCGGCCTGCCGGGTTCTCGGGGCCTGCTGCGCGCCTTCGATCTCGGGGAAGGGCGCATCGAGGCGATGGACGAAGCCGGCATCGACGTGCAGGCCCTCCAGCTCACGTCTCCCGGCGTGCAGGTCTACGACGCCAAACAAGCCTTCGATCTGGCCCAGTCCACGAACGAGCGGCTCTCCGAGGCGGTGCGAGCGCGTCCTGATCGCCTCGCGGGCCTGGCCACGATCGCGCCGCAGGACCCGGCCGGCGCGGCGAAGGAACTCGAGCGGGCCGTGAAGACGCTCGGGCTGAAGGGCGGCCTGATCAACTC
>JAKSBN010000435.1 GCA_022361175.1 Pseudomonadota bacterium
CCCGGTCTTCCAGCAGGTTCCGGAGACCGCGGAGCAGATCTCCGACGCGATAGATGCGACGCGCTTCGGCGTGGGGCTCGGTTCCGGTCACCGGGTGGTGGAGGGCTCGCCCGCCGGCGCCTCGGCGCGCTGCGCGGCAGCAGACGGTTCGCGGGCCACGCGCAGGCGCTCGAAGTAGGTCCAGCTCTTCAACACTTCGACGGCGCGGGCCAACTGCAGGTCCTCCTCGCCCTCCTCGGCCTCGGCCGCCACCGGCTGCGGGGAGGCTTCCGGCGCCGGATCGGCTTCCTCCTGGGTGAAGTGCCGCTCGAGGTCGCGCTCGCGGAGGCGGCGCGGCACCTCCGCCAGGGTCACGTTCGCTCGCGGATCGACCAGGATGTCCGGCACGATGCCCACTTCCTGGATCGAGCGACCCGCCGGCGTGTAGTAGAGGGCGGTCGTCAGCCGCAGCGCCGACTCGTCCGGCAGCTGGAACACGGTCTGGACCGATCCCTTGCCGAACGTGTTGGTGCCGAGCACCAGGGCCCGGTGGTGGTCCTGCAGCGCGCCGGCCACGATCTCGGAGGCGCTGGCGCTGCCCTCGTTCACCAGCACCACCATCGGGTAGCTGGGCTCAGTCCGCTCGGGCCGCGAGGAGAATTCCTGCTGCTGGCTCTCCCCCCGCCCCTTCGTGTAGACGATCAGACCCTGGTCGACCCAGACGTCCGAGATCTTCACCGCCTGATCGAGCAGCCCGCCCGGGTTGTCCCGCAGGTCGAGCACGAGTCCCCGAGCCCGTCCGGATTCTCCTTGTGGACCTTGCGGAGCGCGTCGCGCAGCTCGGCGTGGGTGCGCTCCTGGAACGCCCGCACCCGCACGTAGCCGTAGCCGGGCTCCAGCGAGCGCCCCTCGGCCGAGACGATCTTCACCATGCCCCGCACGATGCGGAAGGGTCGAGGCCGCTCGAAACCCTCGCGCATGATCTCCACGGTGATGGCCGAACCGCGGCGGCCCCGCATCAACTGCACGGCTTCGAACAGAGACAGGTCCTGGGTTCCGCGGCAGGGCTCCGTCCAGTCCTCGGGCTTCTCCGTCGGGCAGATCGCCACGATCCGATCGCGTGCGCGCAGGCCGGCCTCGGCCGCGGGCGTGCCTTCGATGGGGGAGACCACCTCGATCGAGCCGTCCTCGTGTTTGCTGATCTCGATCCCGAGCCCCTCGAACTCGCCCCGCGTGTCGATCTGCATCTCGGCGTAGGCTTCGGCGTCCATGAAGGACGAGTGCGGATCCAGCTCGCTCAGGATGCCCCGGACCGCACCGGTGACGAGGGCGCGCTCGTCCACGGGCTCCACGTAGTGGCTGCGGACCAGACTCATCACGTTGGTGAAGAGCGACAGCTCCTCGTAGCGCGTGTCGGCGTAGGATCCGCGGCCGGCCAGGCCCATGCCCAGAACAGCGGCCGCGATTCCGAGGGCGAACGGAATCAGCGGGCGGGCGGAGAATCGATGCATGGACGGTCCTCAATGTGGGGAGAACGAACGGTCGTCGAACCAGTGTCGCATCGGAGTGCGCACGCGCGGACCGAAGCGATTCGAGTGTAGCTCGGCTGCGTCCGGGGCAATTTCCGGACACAGGCCTTGGATGCCCGGGCGGAGCGTTGCGACGCGGGCGACAGGGCTACCCCCGCGGGCCAAACCAGGCCGCGGGGTCCTGGGCCTGGCTCCCCTGGCGAACCTCGAAGTACAGCCGGGCGCCTTCGAGCGAGCCGGTGTCCCCCACGTGGCCCACGGTCTCCCCGGCCGTCACCCGCATCCCGACCCCCACGACCATGTCCTGGAGGTGACCGTAGACGGTGAAGTAGCGATCGCCGTGGTCGAGGATGACGAGACGCCCGTAGCCCCGAAACCAGTCCGCGTAAACCACCTGGCCCGGCGCCACGGCCGCCACGGAGGCGCCTTCCGGAGCTCCGAAGAGGACGCCCGTGCGCTCGGTTTCGGTGCGAAATTCCTCGTTGTACACGCGGCCGAATTCGCCCACGAGCGGCGCGGCCACGGGGCGCGCCAAGCGGCCGCGCAGGGCGGCGAAATCGGCGTGGGCGAGGCCGGCGGCGCGCGGGGCACCAGTCCCCAGGGCGGCCACCGTCTCCTCCAGCGCCAGGGCGGAGCGTTCGAGCGACACCAGCAGATGTCGCTCGTGAGTGCGGTCGCGGCGCACGCGCGCGAGCAGCACGCGCTTGGCTTCGCGATCCCGGGCCAGGGCGGCACCGCTGGTCCGAAGCCGCTCGGCCGCGGCGTCGGCCCGGATCGCCGCCTCGCGCAGGTCGGCTTCGGCGCGGGCCAGGGCATCGCGCTCGCGCTGGTAGCGCGCGACCAGTTCGGCATCCGTAGCCAAGAGCGCTCGCAGCATGGAGACCCGGGACATCAACTCGCGCAGGGAGGAGGAAACGAACAGCGCTCGCACCGGGCCGACTTCTCCGGCCTTGTAGAGCGCCACCGCGCGGCGGCTCATGGAGCGCTGGGTCCGAGCCAGCGCCCGCTCGCGGCGTTCGCGGTCGGCCTCCAGGGCCACGGCCGCCTTCTTGGCTTCGCGCGCGTCGGCCCGAGCCCGGCGCACGTCGTCGGTGAGCCGCCCGAGACGCCGGTCGAGCTCGTCGAGGCGGTCGAAGAGTTCGCGCTCGTTCCGCTCGAAGACCCCCACCCGCTCGCGCGAGTCCTCGATGGCGTCGCGCAGCGACTCGAGCTCCCGCCCGCGGCTCTCTTCGGCCGGCGCCGGGCCCGCCGCGCACGC
>JAKSBN010000480.1 GCA_022361175.1 Pseudomonadota bacterium
CAGCCCTACTAGCTGCTTCCAGGGTTCTTCAAATGCGCTCGCCGCCGCTCCCACAGCGGGCAGCTTCGCTCCTGGCACCGCCGGACCTCGGCCATTTCGCCCTGCTCGAGCGTGCCTCCAGCGTGCCTCTCGGCACGCCGATTTCGACTAGGTGCAGCTACGTGCGTGGCCTAGAAGCGATTCTCTAGGAATTCCGGGCACCCCAAACACGTTGCCAACGTGAGGGTCGCCAGTTCGAATCTGGTCTCGTGCTCCAAAAAGTTAAGCCCCGGCAGTCACTTGAGACGCCGGGGCTTTTCGCATTCAGGGCTGGGGTGGCGTGGGGTGTCGCAGGGGTGTCATGAGGAGCGGCCCATCCTCGGAGTAGATGCAGTCCTCAGCGGTCCACCCGTAGATGGTGCGCAGCGCCGCGGCCCCGGGTCATCGCGCTTCCGGCTCCATCACGGCGCAGACGCCGCGCAGGTGACCGTCGTGGGCGACGAAGCAGCGATCGCCAGGCGCCGCCGGGACGGGCGGGACGACGCGCACCACGTGCTCTCCGTTGTCGCCGGGGACGAGTTTCGAGGGGAAGATCACTCGACGGGTCTCCCCGCCGACCCAGAGCTGAAGCGTCTCTCTTGGCCTGTGCGCCCGGGTGCCCGGGCTCTCGTCAGGCGTCAGGAAGTAGAGCAGGAGAGGGAGTGATCCGGCGCGCGCACGCGCCGGCGACGGGCTCGCGGGTGGCTGCGGGGCGCGGCTCGGGCTTCCATCCAGTGCTCGCTGCAGGCGCGCGGGGCCGTTCACGAACGAGATCCCCGCGGTAGTGTGATCGTAGAACTCGAGGACCTCGCGAACCTCATCGTGCTCCAGCTGCAGCAGGTCCGCCTGTCCGTCGGACATGAGCTGCCCGGCATGCGCGAAGTAGACGCCTTCGATTCGCGCCGAAGCTTGGCGTGCCAGCAGCGCATGCTCGCGGATGATCGGCACGGGCCCCTGGGTGGCGTCGACCACCAGTACCGCGCGCCGACTCGCGTAGAGACGATCAGCGATCGCGGTCAGTGCGGCACCGCGTCGGGGCGCCGAGAAGCGCGCGCCATTCGCGTGGGCGACTGCGAACGCGCCCTGCATCTTCGCGCCCGCGAGCTTCTGCACAAGCTCGAACCGCACCGGATCGCCGATCAGCACAACTTCGCTGGCCGAGGAGCCCGTGGCGGTCGCTAGTGCGCCGAGGGCGAGCGCGGGGACGAGGTATTGGATGCGAGTCATGGTGCATTCCTCCTGCCACTTGACTCGGTGAACCGCCGCACCTCTGTAGCCGCTGGTGCCTGGCCGGGCGGAGGGGCCGCACTCTCCTTCTGGACTGTCGGCGTTTCGTCAGCACCACGAATCGGGAACTCGACCCGCCGACCGTTGGATTAAGAGCTAGGGTGTCAGCCGACATTCGGAATCACCGGCGAGGCACTATTGCTCGCGGGCCGACTTGGGAGAGATCGGATGGGTCTCTACGGGAACATCGTGCTCTATCCCGCAGATGTGGCCACTCTGGTCCCGTGTGACGCCGTGCGGGAAATTCTCCGAGTCTTCGCAGAGCACCAGCTGGTGCTTCCGGAAGCCGCTTCGATTGACCTCACCGCCGATGACTCCTCGGCCACATTCGAGGAGTACGTCGAAGAATCCAGTCTCTCAGACGCTCACTACGCGTACGCATGTGTCAGACCTGAACAGCTCACGAAGGCAATGGGGCAGCTCGTCTACGTGCTCGATGTCGACGTGCAGGGACAGCCGATCCCGATCGAGTTGCCCTTTCTCGAAATCAGCGCCTTCTCGACGCCAGCTCCCCTGCGCGATTTGGTCCTCGACGAGATCGTGGGAGATGTCTGTGCAGCAATCGAGTTCTCGTACGAGGATGCGCGTCTGAGCGAAGACATCCATAGACTCCGCGATCCAGAGCACCCGATACTGGGTGCACTCGCTCGGGTTCTGGGCTCCCGGATGGAGTGCGTCGTCATTGCTGGGTGACGGGCGACGGTCCACCTGAGACGCATTGCGGGTAGATGCGGCCGCACACGGCTGGGCCTCTGGTTGGAGGGCGCCCCGCCGCGATCTTGTACACCAGAGCAGGTGCGGCAAGCGCGCTCGCGTCACTAGCCATGTGATGCGATTGAGCACACAGGGAGAGCATGGGGCGGGCTTCCGGGTCCGCCCCTTCTCGTTCAGATGGCCTCCGGCACCCTTCGGGCATGCCCCCCTGGGAGGGCGGCTTCGCCGAACGGGCTCGTTGGCGTTCGCGATGCAATCACTCAGTCGAGCCGCCTCGGCCTGTGATCGGTACTCCTCAGGGCCGTGGGTCCCGAGGGAGGCCGAGCAGGCGCTCGCCGATGATGTTGCGCTGGACGTTGGACGTACCGCCCGCGATCGCGAGCCCCAGAGAGAGCATGTACTGGGCCGACCACATCCCGGGGGTTTCCCATCCCGTCACCACACCCCCTTCGCCGGCGCCCGGAGCGTCGGCGCCGTGTTCTTCCAGGAGGTCTGCCGCGAGCTTGGCGATCCTCTGCAGGGCGTCGGTCAGGTGGAGCTTCGTCATCAGCATGTCGCCGACGACCTTCGCGTCCTGATGGCGCGCCAGCGCGGAGATCATTCGGTAGCTGCAGCAACGCTGCGCAGCGACGAACCCTTCGAGCTCGGCCAGGCGCTGCCGGACGTGGGGATCGCCGATCGCGGGACGCCCACCGCGCATCTGCCGACGGGCCAGGGCCAACACGGCCTCGAAGGAACGCTCCAGGTAGGAGTGATCTCCGATCGCCATCCTCTCGTGCTTCAAAGTTGCTTTCGAGACACGCCATCCCTGGCCGCGCTCGCCCACGATGTTGCCCGCTGGGATGTGGACGTCGTCGAAGAAGACTTCGCAGAAATCGATTCCTCCACTCATTGCGCGCAACGGGCGGACGTCGATCCCCGATGCGTCCATGGGGATCAGGAGGTAGGAGATGCCTTTGGAGCGGGGCGCTTCGGGCTCGGTGCGAAAGAGGCCGAACATCATGTGGGCCTCGTGGGCGTTGCTCGTCCAGATCTTCTGGCCGTTCAGCACCCAGGAGTCGCCGCGCAGCTCGGCGCGGGCTTGGAGGGAGGCCAGGTCGCTGCCCGCACCGGGCTCGCTGTAACCCTGGCACCAGACGAGGTCGCCAGACAGCGTGTCGGGGATGTACCGCCGGCACTGCTCCGGGGTCCCCTCCTCGAGGAGCGTCGGCACGAGCATGTCCACGCCCTGGGGCCCGCTCGTGCGCCATGGAGCACGAGATGCGGTCATGGCCTCCCGAATCACGGTTTCGGCGAGGATGTCTGGCTCGAGCCCCGCCCCGCCGTACTCCTGCGGGACGCTGCGCGCCAGGTAGCCCGCCGCCACGGCGCGGCGGCGAAACTGTGAAGCCTGCTCAGCCTCTGGCAGCGCCGCTTCGTCGCCGCGCAGGGGCCAGTTCGCGGTCAGCCACTCCTCCACGTCTCGCCGCAGATTCTGGTAGTTCGGGCCCAGCGAGAGGTCCATGGCTACCAGCCCCCGAGCGCGGCGACGCGCTCGCGTTGCCGCGCTGGGGTTCCAAGCCAGACTCGGTCGAAGACCAAGCGCTTGAACCAGATCTGTACGTCGCATTCCCAGGTGAAGCCGATGCCCCCGTGAAGCTCGACCGCCGCCCTGGCCGCGTTCATGCAGCGCTCCGTGACGTGGCCCTTCGCCAGGGCCGCCGCGCGGGGGGCGTCGTGGGGCAGCGCGTCGAAGGCGTGGGCCGCGAACCACCAGAGACCGCGGGTGGGGTCCACGTCGAGCGCCATGTTCGCAAGCTGGTGCTTCACGGCCTGAAACGCGGCGACGGGTCGGCCGAACTGCTCGCGCGTGCAGGCGTAGGCGCTGGTCTTGCGCACGAGCTGGAAGGCCGCGCCGAAGGCGTCCGCGGCCAGGAGCACGCGCCCCGCGTCGCAAACGCGGTCGGCCACGCGTCCGGGCAGTGGCTCGCAGCGCACGCCGTCGAGCGTCAGGTCGTCGCTGCGGCGACCGCGGTCGAGGCCATCGCGAGGCGATGGCCGCATCCCCGCCTGGGGTGCCTCCACCACCGCGAGGCCCCCGCCCGCGAGGCCAAGGACCACCAGATCGGACCGCCCGCCCTGGGGCACCAGTACTTTGCGTCCACTCACGCGGCCGTCCCGAACTTCCGCGGTCCATTCTTCGTTGGCCCAACGGCCGCCTTCCTCCCCGAGAGCGACGGTGCCGAGAAGATCGCCTCGAGCCAGGGCCGGCAGCCAGCGGCGCTGCTGCTCGGGGCTGCCGCCCAGGGCCACGGCCAGCACGGCCAGCGAGTGGCCGAGGAAGGGACCCGGAACCGCGCCGCGGCCGAGCTCCTCCGCCACCAAGGCGAGCTCGAGGAGTCCGAGACTGGCGCCGCCGAGCGATTCGGGGGCCATCAGTCCGCCGACGCCAATCTCGAGCAGGCCCTTCCACAGGTCCGGATCGTGCCCGGTCTCCCCGTCGAATACCTCGCGCACACGCGTCGGAGGGCACTCGCGTTCGACGAAGTTGCGCACGGTCTCTTGGAGCAGCTCCTGCTCCTCTGAAAGGGCGAAATCCACGTGCCTCCTCGCGCCTCCCTCAGCTGGCCCCGCCGTGCCGCCGGCGTACCCGTTCCGCGAATACCTCGTCGCACACGGCTCAGGTCCTCTCGAGTGTGGTGTCGGTGACGCCGCGCTCGCGCAGCAGGAACTTCTGGACGCGCCCGACGGGATTCCGCGGGAGCTCGTCCACGAACTCGAGGTAGCGGGGACGCGCGAACCGGGGCAACGCCTCGTCGAAGAACGCGAAGAGCTCCTCGCCCGACGGGGGCGCGCCACGGGACACGACCACCGCCTTGACCTCGTCCTCGCCAAGAGGGCTCGGGACGGCGTGGACCGCCACGTCCTCCACCTCCGGGTGGCGGCGAATGGCGTTCTCCAATTCGAGCGAGGAGATGTTCTCCCCGCGCCGGCGCAGCGCGTCCTTCTTCCGGTCGAGAAAGTAGAGGAAGCCGTCCGCATCCAGGCGCCCCAGATCTCCGGTGTAGAACCATCCCCAGCGAATCCGCTCCGCCGTGGCGTCGGGCTTGCGGAAATAGCCCTCGAACATCGAGTGGGGGATTTTCTCGCGCACGGCGATCTCGCCGGGCTCTCCCGGCGGTAGGGTTCGACCTGCTTCGTCGACGACGCGCACTTCGAATGCTTCGTCGTTGCAGCGCCCGGCAGAGTTCTCGGGAAAGGCCTCGCCGGGACGCGCCACGGCGACCGGAAAGGCCTCGGTCAGACCGTACATGGTCTGTACCTCGCAGCCGTAGCGGGCGCGAATCGCGTCTGGCGGCGCCGGGAACGGCGCCGTTCCCAGGAAGCGCAGGGGCAACTCCGCATCACGCGGGTCCGGTGGGAGGGCCATCAGCATCGCCAGCATCGGGCCGACACTGATCATCCCGGTGCAGTCGAAGCGGCGAACGATGTCCCAGGCGGTCGTCACGCTGAAGCGCTTCTCCACCACGCTTCGGCTGCCCACCAGGATCGCCGTGAGCAGCGCCTGGAGACCGCTGATGTGGAACATCGGAAGCGGGACGAAGAGGGTGTCGTCCGGTGTGAGGGCCGAGCAGTTCGCGAAGGCCTGTCCAATCCGGACGAGGTAGGCGTGGCTGAGGACTACGCCCTTGGACAGTCCGGTCGTGCCCGAGGTGTAGAGAACCGTCGCGGGCTGCTCGGGAGTTGCGGCGTCGACACAGGGGGTGGGCTCGGACGCGAGGAGCGTGTCCGTCGTGAGAACGTCGCGACCCGCGATCACGGGAAGGGAGGCCGCCTTTCGAACCACCACGGCGCGCAGCGCACTGCATTCGCCGGCGATCCGGCTCACCGCCTCGATGGTGTCTGCGTCGGCGACGATCACGCCCGCGTCGCTGTCCACGAGCTGGTGTCGCAGGAACTCGTCCCGATAGGCGAGGTTGATGGGCACCCCGATCGCCCCGAGAAGCATCGCACCCAGCCAGATCGCCGCGAACTCTGGAGAGTTCGCCAGGAAGAGCGCGACTCTGTCGCCCGAGGCGACGCCGAGCTCGCTCAGCCCGCCGGCCGCGCGGAGGGCTGAGCGCCACAGCTCTCCGCCCGTCACCGCCTCGCCGTCGAACCACAGGAGGACGCGGTCGGGCTCTCGATCGGCCCGCTCCTGAAGCGCTGCGAGGAGCGTGGTCACTCGCCGGACACCTCGACCTCCTCGATGGCGTGTGCGGGATAGAACTGGCTGCACCAACGGCGCAGCTTGACGTAGGCATCCGCCTCTTCCGGCGCGAAGTTGGCGGCCGGCAAGTACTTCATATGCTCCCAGGCGAAGTAGTCCTGGGGGATCACCTCCCACTGGAGCTCGAGCATGCGCAGCGCGATACCCGTGGGCTCGTCGCCGGTGTCGCCCTCCACGCGCTGCGACGTCTGCTGCATGAAGTTCCGGCACATCTCGTCGTCGATGGGCGTCATGCAGGCGATCTGGAGGGTCGGGTGCGGAATCTCCCAACGCACGCAGCCGAAGAAGCCCCAGGCCTGCACCCGGGTGGTGGCGGAGATCTCGCCTTCGGGCGTGAGACTCGTGGACTCCACGCCGGCGCCATAGGGGACGTGCAGCTTGCACTCGAACTCGGGATAGCCGAAGACGTAGTCGCTCGCCGTCGGCGCCCGCCCGGCGCCGTGGACCCATGCCACGTGGGCCGGATCGGCCGCGTTCTCGTGGGGCAGCTGGGGATGCGCCTTCACCTCCCAGCTTCGACCGCTGAACGGGAGCATCGGGTACCAGTCGTCGCGCTCCAGCTCCGGAAAGCGTGGCAGCTGCCACTGAGGCGGGCTCCCCTCCGAATCCCACCACATCAGGATCATCCCGTAGTGCTCACGCACTTCGTAGGTCTTGATCTTGAGGTGCGACTTGCACTTCTGCTTGCTGTAGGGGATGAGGGTATTGTGCCCTTCACCGTTCCAGAGCCAGCCGTGCCAAGGGCACATGAGCTCATCGCCCTGCACATGCCCGAAGCGATCCGTGAACTGCCCCTTGACCCCGCGGTGCGCGCCGAGGTGGAGGCAGAACGCATCCTGGAGATAGAGCTTCCCCGACTCGCCCCGCCACAGGACGAGGTCTTCGTTGAAGTACTTGAGCGGCTTCGCTTCCCCCTTGCCGATCTCATGGGACCAGCCGATCTGCCACCAGCTGCGGGGGTAGCGGTAGGTCGGAAGCGCGAGTGCGGGATTGCTCATCTTCGGTTCTCCGTCTCAATAGGAAGCGAACGTCCGACTCCGGAATCTCCACACCCCGCCACGCCGGACATAGGCGTCGTCGTAGCGACCGACTCCGCCGGGCTCGTAGGCGCTGCCGCGCCGGATCTCGATGACGCAGCTCCCGCGGGCGCGTTCGGCATCGATGCGTTCGATCGCGTGGTTGTGGAGAAAGGGTTTGGGCTCTGCCTTGAAAGCGTTCTGGTAGAGCTGGCGGAGGCCGTCGTGCCCCTCGTAGCGATGACCCAGGACTTCCACCGCGCAGTCGTCGCTGAAGAGCGCCACGGTGCCCTCGATGTCGCCTCGGGCGACGCGGAGGCAGTAGGTCGCCGCCAAGTTCGCGATCTCGGACCGGTCCACGAGCCAGCGGAGGTCGTCTGCGGTCGGGGTCACGGGCTCTCCACCTTCTGCTGGGCAAAGAAGTACGAGTCCGGGGTTCCGATCGCCGGCAGGAAGTCGTAGGCGACGCGGAGTCGGCGCAATTCGTCGACCTCCTCGGTCGTGTAGCCGAGATCGGCCAGCACCTCGGCGGTGTGGGCGCCCACACGGGGCGTGGGTGTCAAACGTCGATACGAGCGATCGGCGCCCACCTGAACCCAAGCGGGAGCGGGGAGCAAGAGAGGTAGGCCCGAAGGATGGTCGGGCCAACAGAGCAACTCCAGCGGACCCTCGGCACGCTCGTCGGCCGCCTCGTTGTCCACCCGGCGCGCAGGTCGCCCTTCACACACATCCTCCATGCTGAGCACGGGGTGGCACGCGACGTCCACGGCGGCGAGGGTCGACATCCAGTGAGCGACGTCTTGCGTCGCGAAGGTCCGCTCCAGCGCGGCCTCGTCGGCGTCTGCGGCTCCCGCGACGGCCTGGGCCAAATCCTCGCGCCGATGCTCGCGGCTTCCCACGAAGACCCAGCCGTCGCGGCAGGCGTACATCCGCTGCCACCACGAGTCTCCGAGCGCGAACGGGCCGCGCGCCTCGCCCCAGTCACTGCTGCCCTTCTCGGAGATCATCCAGGGCAGCTGGTAGAAGTTGGCAGCCCGGGCCAGCGATGAGCGGCCCTCTCCGGCGAAACCGGTAAGGTCGCGCTGATAGACCGCCAGGAGCGCAGCGAAGCCGGTCCCCAGGCCGCCCATCAGGTCCGCGAAGATCTCGGTCGCCGGCCGGGGCTCCTCGAGACTTCCGAGCAGGACGTCGAGCCCGCTCGCCAGATTGGGCATCGGGTCGTATCCCGGGTAGCGCTCCCAACCCCCCGGTTGCGTCCCGCCGTACGCGGAGTTCTGGCACACGACGACGCGGGGATTGATGCGCTGGAGCTGCTCGCGGGTCACACCGAGGCGCTTCGCGACGTCGTCGAGCCGGTTGTGCACCACCACGTCCGCCCACCGCACGAGCCGCTCGAAGGCCTCCCGCCCGGGCGCCGTCGCGGCGTCGAGAACGACGCTGCGTTTTCCCTGGTTCACCTCGAGCGTCCAGGCCAGGTGCATCGGCAGGTTGAAGCTGCGCGGGGGCTCCACTCGGACCACCTCCGCTCCGTACTGAGCCAGGGTGTAGGCGGCGTTGGGCCCGGCGACGACGTTGCAAAGGTCGAGCACTTTGAGCCCCGCGAGCTGCTCGCCCTTGCGAACGTCGCCGCCCGGCCTGTCGCGACGGGGCGCAGCGGGGAGCCGCGGCCAGGGATCGCCTTCGATCCACTCCGGCTCTCGAAAGCGCAGCTTCATCCAGCCCTCGGGTCCGCTCACGTCCGCCAGGCGTCCCGGAGCCGTGAGCGCCGGGTCCTGGTCCTCCATGCGGACCAGCAGCCCCGAGTGCAGATGCGCCTCGGTGCCGAGCCATTCGTCCCGGGTGTGCAGGGTCGCGAAGGGGATCGCTGCATCCGCCAGGGCGGCCTCCCACTCGGCGGCAGGGCGGGTGCGCAGGACGTCGCCGATCCATTCGATCAGCTGCTGGGTTCGCTTTGGGTGGAGGGTCCAGGGGCTGCCGACGTTGTTCCCAGAGCCGGAGTCATACGCCTCCCACGGACTCTCGTTGACGTAGCCTTCCGCCTTGAGCCGGCCCTCGAGGCCCAGCAGCCGAAAGAACCGCTTCGCCATTTCCGGCTTGATCGGCATGATCAGCATCGAACGCCCGTCCGCCGTCTCGTAGTGGTGCGTCGCGAAGTTGGGCAGCATCAGGCGACCGAGCGCGCGGACCTTGCGTTCTCGCTCGTCCGCCGGATCCTCTGGCTCGATGGCCAGCGATTCGAGAAAGCGGGGGGGCCGTTTGCCGGCCGGCGCCCCGGCCCGCAAGCCGGCTCCCTTGAAGACGAAGCTCCGCGAGCACGCCGAGAGGCCGGCGTTGACGAGCGGCACCTCGATGGAGGTCCCCCGTCCAAGCCGCTCCCGGGCGATGAGAGCGCTCATCACCGCAATGGCTCCGTGTACGCTCGCGAAGGCAGAGCAGATCGGAACCGACATGTACGCCGGCGGGTGGCTCAGCGCCTGACGCCAACCCGTCGTGTAGAGCGTGGCGGCCGCTCCCACCACGCCCTCCCAGCCCGGGATTCCGGCGCGCTCCGCGTCGCTGGAGGGAAATCCCGGAAGCGACAGGTAGATGAGGCCGGGGTTGGACGCTTCCAGGCTGTCGCGGTCGAGACCCCGGTGCTGCATGACGCCGGGGCGGAAGCTCTCGATGACCACGTCCGCCCGCGCGGCCAGCTCTCGGGCCCGGCGCTGCCCGTCCGCCGAAGCGAGGTCGAGGGGCAGGATCCGCTTGTTCCGATTGAGCACCCGGAACTGGGCCTCGGGCAGCTCCGGCCCGCGCGGCGCGACGATCCGAACCACGCTGGCGCCCTGGTCCGCAAGCAGCATCGCCGCCATGGGGCCCGCGTAGTAGTGGCCGAAGTCGACCACCCGCAGCCCTTGGAGCGGTCCGAAGGCACCCGATTCACGGTTCGCTTCGGACACGTCAGCGGCCCCGCGGCATCAGATTGCGGAACAGGGGCTTGCCCGCCAGCGAACCGCCGTCCACCACGAACTCGGCCCCGGTGCAGTAGGAGCTCGCGTCGGAGGCGAGGAAGGCCACCACCTCGGCCACCTCCGCGGGGGTTCCGATGCGGGCGATCGGTAGGTCGCCGACCACGGCATCCCGCATCTGGTCGTTGAATCGCTCCCACGCGACCATGTCCGTGTCGATCACGCCTGGATGGACGGAGTTCACCCGAATTCCATGGGGACCGAACTCCATCGCCGCCGTCTTGGTCATGCCGCGCACGGCCCACTTGGTGGCGGCGTACGCGACGCTCCCGCTCACGCCCCGCATCGCCGCCGTGGAGGCGATGTTGATCATCGATCCTCCCCCGGCCTCACACATCGCCGGAAACGCGGAACGCATGCCGAGGAGCACGCCGATCTGGTTCACCTCCACGACCCGGCGGAAGGCCTCCTCGTCCACATCCTTGATGAAGCCCCCACCTGCGACGCCAGCGTTGTTGACGAGTACGTCGAGCTTTCCGAACCGATCGACCGCCGTCGCCACCGCGTTCTCCCAGTCCTTCCGGCAAGTCACGTCGAGATGGCAGTACAGGGCCCGCGGGCCGATGGCCTCGGCGACTTCCATCCCCTGCGCGTCCATCAGGTCGCCGATCAACACGAACGCGCCGCGCTCCGCGAAGAGGCGCGCCTCGCACGCCCCCTGTCCCCGCGCCCCACCGCTCACCAGGGCCACCTTGTCCGTCAAATCCATCACGCGTCGCTCCCTTGCCTCGAGTATTGGTTCGCACACGGACGAAATGCATTCAAATGAAGTGTCGACAGATCAACTATCGATTTAATGCATGTCAGTTCTCTCGTGCGACAGCCGCCCCGAGCTGGCCCTCGCACCGCGTTGCGACCCGCCAGGTAATTTGTATCATGTTTGTGATGGAAATGTACCCGCTCGTCGACCTCGCCGAACTGGCCGAGCCGAGCTTCTATGCGGCCCACGGCTACCCCCACGATCTCTGGGCGCGACTGCGCCGAAGCGACCCGTTGCCCTGGGTGGAACGAGCGCACGAGCCCTTCTGGGTCGTGACGCGCCACGCCGACATCGTGCACATCGGCCGACATCCCGAGCTCTTCCTCAACGCGCCGATGGTGATCATCCCCGAGCGCGGCCGCGTGGGGCGCAACTTCGAGGCGCCGCCGACCTTGATCGAGATGGATCCACCGGAACACCGCGCGCAGCGGCGCATCATCGCCTCGCGCTTCAAGCCGGGCGCCTTCAAGAGGATCCACGCGGACGTCGAGCGGATCGCCCGCGGAATCGTCGATTCTCTCCTCGAGGAGGGGGAGGAAGGCGAGGTCGACTTCGTCGAGCGGGTCGCGGCCCCCCTGCCGATCGCGGTGATCGCGTGGCTCTTGGGCGTGCCGGAACCGGACTGGCCGCTTCTCTTCAACTGGACCAACCGCATCGTCGGCGGCGTGGATCCCGAGTTCAAGGGCGATGCCGAGGTCAGTGCCAGCAAGAACGCGATCATCGAGATGTACCGCTACTTCGACGACCTGATCGCGGAGAAGCGGCGCAACCCCGCGGACGACCTGATCACGCACTTCACCCGCGCGGAGGTCGACGGACGCAAGCTCGACCAGATGCAGGTGTTCGCGTGGTGCAACCTCATCGTCGTCGCCGGGAACGAGACCACGCGGAACGCGACCACGGGCGGCCTGCTTGCGCTGGTCGAGCACCCCGAGCAGCTGCGCCGGATCCAGGCCGATCTCGGCCTGCTTGCGCCGGGGGTCGAGGAGATCGTGCGCTGGACCTCTCCCATCATCCACTTCGTGCGCACCGCCGCCTGCGATACCGAGCTCCGCGGCAAGCAGGTCCGCAAGGGCGACCGGCTGTGCCTGTTCTACCCCTCGGCCAATCGAGACGAAGAGGTCTTCCGGAACCCGTTCACCTTCGACGTGACGCGTCACCCGAACAACCATCTGGGCTTCGGCGTGGGCGAGCACTTCTGTGCGGGATCGCACATCGCGCGCTTCGAGCTGAAGATGGCCTATCGCTACCTGCTGCCGCGAATCGACGAGATCGAGCTCGCCGGTCCGGTCGAGCGCCTGCACTCCAGTTTCGTCGGCGGCATCAAGCGCCTTCCCATCCGATATCGGTTGAAGCCGGCGAAGGGGAGGCGCTCGTGAGCCCCCGCAAGCGCCAGCCCGGTCAGCGCACCCAGGCGGAACGCAGCGCGGAGACCCGCGACAAGGTGATTCGAGCGACGATGGACTGCCTCGCGGAGCGCGGCTATGCGGCCACGACCGTGGCCTCCATCGTGCGCCGTTCCGGTGTCACCTGGGGCGCCATCCAGCACCAGTACCCGGACAAGCTCGCGATCTTCGACGCCGTCATGGAGGCGGCCCTCGGCGAGTTCGAATCCACCCTGGTGGCCTCGCCGGAGGCGGACACCCCGCTGGCGGAGCGGGTCGCGGAATTCGTCGGACGCTGCCGCCGGGCGATGGAGCACTCCGCCTGGCCGGCGTTCCTCGAGATCCAGCTGCACCAACGCGACCGGCCCCGTGGCTGGGGATCGGCGGCGGAAGAGACCCTGTCCCGCATCTTCGACTCGGTCTTCGGGGATCTCGCGCTTCCGGAGATGCGTCTCGAGACCGCCCTCGCGCACACCAGTGCGACACTGCGCGGGATCACTCTGCACGCGCTCACCCACCCGGATACCACCGCCATGGAGGTTCAGCTCGACGTCCTGTGTCAGGTGCTGATCGCCATCCTCGACGGGACCCTGCCCCGCGTGTCCCGGTGATGCGGCGATCTGCTCAGCGTCGCGCGAGCCCTTCGAAGACGGCTCGAATCTGTTCGCGCAGCCACTGGTGGGCTGCCGACTGGTGGGTCCGGCTGTGGTGAAGGAGAAAGACGGCAACCGGTTCGAGGTCGATGGGTGGTCGGTATCGAGCCAGATCGCGCGGCGCGCCTCCCCGATCGAGGAGCATCGAGGGCAGCGTCGCGACCAAGTCTGTGCGCGAGACGAGGAACGGGATCGTCGCCGGCGACGGAACGGTGAGGACGATCCGGCGGGACCGGGACCGGCGGGCCAGCGCGTCTTCGATCGCGCGGTCGGCGAGGTTGGGGTGGACCACCACGATGTGTCCCAACTCGACGAACCGCTTGAGGCTGAGCCGCTTCCCGACGTCCGGGTGGCCCCGACGGACGACCGATACCCAGTCGGCGGAGATCAGCTGCTCGCTGTGCAGCTCGCGCACACCGAAGGGCACGTGGGGCGTCACCGCGACGTCGATGCGCGCCGCCTCGAAGTCGCGGAGCATTTCGTCCGGCTGAGCACGGACTACGCGCAGCGATACGCCGGGCGCTCGCTCCTGGATCCGCTCGACGAGCGCCGGGAGCACGGTGACCTGGGCGGCGTCTTCCAGGCCCAGCCGGAAGATGGCTGTGCTGGATGCGGGGTCGAACTCTCGCGGCCCGCGGAATACGCCCTCGGCCTCCTCGAGGATCTCGCGGACCGGCTGGGACAAGGCGCGGGCCCGAGCCGTGGGCACCATGCCCTGGGAGGTGCGGACGAGAACCGGATCGCCCAGCAACTGGCGCAGCCGGGCCAGGGCGTGGCTGGTGGCCGACTGCGAGAGTCCGATCCGGCGGGCGGCGCCGGTGACGCTCGACTCGGTCAGGAGAGCATCGAGGACCACGAGCAGGTTGAGGTCGATTCCGGCCAGCCTCACGAGCGCACCTCATGCAGAGAATCGATTCACGATATCTCAGGAATGCATTTTACACATCTCGGGACGTGGCCCACGATTGCCGGACCCGGGGCGATCCCGAGCTGCTGGTGAATCGATCGTGCTCCCCAAGACTTCCCTCGCCATGGTCCAGACCGCCGTCCGACGACTCGAGCCGCGCGAGTTCCCCATCCCGGACATCGACGACGACAGCGCGCTCTTGCGCGTCGAGGCGTGTGGGATTTGCGGAAGCGACTACGAGCAGTTCGAGGGGATGCTTCCCGCGCCGATTCCGGCTGTGCCCGGGCACGAGCCGCTCGGTCGCATCGCCGCGATCGGCGACCGCGCGGCCCCCCGCTGGGGCGTGGACGTGGGCGATCGGGTGGCCGTCGAGCCCCTGATTGCGTGTCACCAGTGCGCGACGTGCTACAGCGGGCACTACGAGCGCTGCGGCCGGCTGCGGCTCTATTCGTTCATGCCTGCAGACCATCCGCCCAGCCTCTGGGGCGCCTACGCGCAGTACATGTACGTCGACCCCCGGTCCATCGTCCACAAGGTGGCTGCGGAGGTCCCGGCACAGATCGCCGTCATGTTCAACCCGCTAGGGGCCGGCTATCGCTGGGGTGTCGAGATCCCGGGTACGCGACTCGGTGACGCGGTCGTGATCCTCGGTCCGGGGCAGCGCGGACTGGCCGCCGTCATCGCGTGCAAGCAGGCGGGGGCCGGGCCGATCGTCGTCACCGGGCTCTCGGTCGACGCCCGCAAGCTGGCGCTTGCGCGCTGCTTCGGCGCCGACCACGTGATCGACGTGGAGAACGAGGACGTGGTCGAGCGCGTGAACGAGGTGACGGGAGGAGCCGGTGCGGACGTGGTGCTCGACACCACGCCCTACGCGACCCAGCCCGTCGTGGACGCCCTGAGCCTCGCCCGCCGGGGCGGCACGGTCGTGCTGGCCGGCATGAAAGGCTTCAAGACCGTACCGGATTTCGTGAGCGACCTGGTCGTCAGCAAGGAGCTCACGATCAAGGGAGCCGTGGGCGTCACCTCCGGTGCGTACCGGGCAGCGATCCGAACCATCGAGTCCGGCGACCTTCCCCTCGCCGAAATGCACACCCACGACTTCGCCCTCGAGGACGCGGAGCGGGCCATCCGCACCCTCGCCCGCGAGATCCCTGCCCAGGAGTCGATCCACTCCTGCCTGATCCCCGAGCACTGAACCGCAGGAGGAGCCGAGCGATGAGCGACAAAGTCTACGTGGTGGGAGTCGGGATGACCCGCTTCGAGAAGCCGGGGCGTCACGACCGCGACTACCCGGACTTCGCCGAGGAAGCCGGCGGCCGGGCGCTCGCGGACGCGGGCATCCCCTACGACCAGGTCGAACAGGCGGTGGCCGGCTACTGCTACGGCGACTCCACGGCGGGGCAACGCGCCATCTATACCCTCGGACTCACAGGGATCCCCGTCTACAACGTGAACAACAACTGCGCAACCGGGGCGACCGCGCTGTTCATCGCCAAGCAGTTCGTCGCCTCGGGAATCGCGGAGTGCGTCCTCGCCCTTGGGTTCGAGCGAATGGAGCAGGGCTCCCTGGGCATGAAGTACCTCGACCGGGTGAACCCGATGGACCGCCACTTGGAGACCCTGATCTCGCGCTACGGCATGGAGCAGACGGTGCCGGCCGCTCAGTTCTTCGGCCGCGCCGGGCGGGAGCACATGGAGCGATACGGAACGAAGTCAGAACACTTCGCGAAGATCGGCTGGAAGAATCACAAGCACTCCGTCAACAACCCGTATAGCCAGTTCCGGGACGAGTACAGCCTGGAGGACATTCAGAGCGCCCCGATGATCTTCGAGCCGCTCACCAAGCTCCAGTGTTGCCCCACGTCGGACGGCGCCGCCGCAGCGATCCTCGCGAACGAGGGATTCGTCCGTCGGCACGGTCTGGAGGACCGGGCCGTGGAGATCCTGGGGATGGCCATGGCCACGGACACTCCATCGAGCTTCGAGGGCGGCGCAATGACCCTCGTGGGCTACGACATGACGCGGGGCGCAGCCGGTCGCGTCTACAAGGAGAGCGGCTTCGGACCCGAGAACGTCGACGTCGTCGAGCTGCACGACTGTTTCTCCGCCAACGAGCTCATCAGCTACGAGGCCCTCGGCCTCTGCGGAGAGGGCGAAGCGGGCGAGTTCATCGACTCCGGTGCGCAGACCTACGGTGGGCAGGTCGTCGTCAATCCGTCCGGGGGCCTCATCTCCAAGGGGCATCCGCTGGGAGCCACCGGCCTGGCCCAGTGCGCCGAACTCGCATGGCAGCTGCGGGGTGACGCGGACGATCGACAGGTCTCCGATGCGCGCGTTGCGCTCCAGCACAACCTGGGTCTCGGTGGGGCGGCGGTGGTTGCGCTCTACCGGAAGGCCGACCTGACGCCGAGCCGCGGGGACACCGTATGAGCGCCTCGTCGCCGGCCTTCGTCGAAGACGCACTGGTCGCCTACGACTACCGGCGCTCTCTCGGCCCCGTCCTCTCCCGCTTCTTCACGGAGCTCTGCCACGGGCGCATCCTCGGTTCTCGGACCGAAGATGGCCGGGTCCTGGTCCCGCCCATGGAAGCCGACCCCGAGAACGGCTCGCCGCTCGGGCCCGAGCGGCTCGTCGCGGTGGGGCCCGGCGGTCGTGTCGCGACGTGGGCGTGGGTCTTCGCGCCGCGCGACAAAGACCCGCTGCAGCGGCCGTTCGCCTGGGCGCTGATCGAGCTGGACGGCGCCACGAGCGGCCTGCTGCACGCCGTCGATGCGGGAGGGATCGACGCCATGCGCACGGGCATGCGCGTCGTGGCGCGCTTCGCCCCGGAGCCGCAGGGCGGCATCCGCGACATCGCGTGCTTCGTCCCGGAGGACTCACCGTGAACGATCCGAGCGAGGTCAAAGCGATCGTGACGCCTACGTCGCTCTCCTACCGCTGGGTGGCCACCGGGGCGCAGGCGGAGTTCCTCAACGAGATCGCCCGCGGCCGGCTGATCGGCCAGCGCTGCCCGCGCTGCGAGAAGGTCTACTGTCCGCCCAGTGGAAACTGCGCCCGCTGCGGCATCGCCACCCGAGAAACCGTCGAGGTGCAGGACCGGGGAACGGTGATCACCTTCTGCGTCGTCCGCGTCCCGTCCGAGAACATCGACGTGCCGCTTCCCTACTGCTCCGCGAACATTCTCCTCGACGGGTCGGACATGCCCTTCATCGCGCTGCTCCTGGAGGTCGACCCCGAACGGGTTCGCCTCGGCATGCGGGTGGAGGCGGTATGGAAGCCCGCCGAAGAGCTGGGTCCCACCTTCGAGAACATCCGCTACTTCCGGCCGCTGGCCGAGCCGGACGTTCCGGTGGAGCAGCTGGGGGACTGGGTCTGATGCGCGACGTCGCCGTGATCTCGACCGCGCAGACCCAGTACAAGCGACGGGAGATCGACCGCTCCGAGGTCGAGATGGTGATGGAGGTGGTCGATGCGGCCGTTGGCCGGTCCGGGATCCCGCGAAGCGAGATCGGCTTCACCTGCTCCGGCAGCTCCGACTACATTGCCGGCCAGGCGTTTGCCTTCGTGGGGGCGGTGGACGCCCTCGGTGCGTGGCCTCCGATCCAGGAGAGCCACGTGGAGATGGACGCGGCCTGGGCCTTCTACGAGGCCTGGCTCAAGATCCAAACCGGCTATGCGGACTCCGCCCTGGTATTCGGCTTCGGCCGCGCCTCCATGGGCACTCTGCCAGAAACGCTGAACCTCCAGCTCGACCCCTACACCCTCGCGCCGCTCGGCATCGACGCCATCGCACTGGCGGCACTCCAGGCCCGAGCCCTCCTGGACAGCGGCCGCTACGACGAGCGGGACATGGCCGAGGTCGCGGTACGCAGCCGGCGCGACGCGAAACGCAACCCGGTGGCGCAGCTGCGAGGCGACTTCGTCGCGGACGACCTTCTCGCCGAGTCGCCGCTGCTCGCTCCGCTGCGTCGGCACGACTGCCCGCCGATCACCGACGGCGCTGCCGCCGCCGTGATTGCGGCTGCACCCGTCGCTCGCGAGGTGTGCAAGAGCCCGGTCTGGATCCGCGGAATGGACCACCGCATCGAGCCCCACCAGCCGGGGCTCCGCGACCTGACGATGTCGACCTCGGCCGAGCTCGCGGCTCGGAAGGCCGGTGCCACCGCCGCCCCTCTCGACATCGTCGAGCTGCACGCGCCTTTCACCCATCAGGAGCTGATTCTGCGCGACGCCCTGGATCTCGGGGAGGACGTGCGGATCAACCCCTCTGGAGGCGCGCTTGCGGCGAACCCGATGATGGCCGCCGGGCTGGCGCGAATCTGCGAAGCCACCGGTCAGATTCGCGACGGGAAAGCGGGGCGTGCCCTCGCTCATGCCACGCAGGGGCACTGCCTCCAGCAGAATTTCGTTTGCGTTCTGGAGGGCGAGTAGGTGGCCGAGCGTTGCGCAGTCATCGGCGTGGGTCAGACCAAGCACGATTCCAAGCGAATCGATCTATCCCAGGTGGGACTGGTGCGGGAGGCGGCGCAACGCGCCCTCGACGATGCGGGCACGACGTGGGAGGACGTGGACGCGGTCGTGATCGGCAAGGCGCCCGATCTCTTCGAGGGCGTGATGATGCCCGAGCTGTTCCTCGCCGACGTGCTCGGTTGCGCCGGCAAGCCCATGCTCCGGGTGCACACGGCGGGGAGTGTCGGCGGATCGACGGCGATCGTGGCGGCGAGCCTCATCGAGGCGGGCGTCCACGAGCGCGTGCTGACCGTGGCCTATGAGAAGCAGAGCGAGAGCAACGCCATGTGGGCGCTGTCCCTCAAGCGTCCCTTCACCCAGTCGATCATGGCGGGCGCTGGCGGCTTCTTCTCGCCGCTGATCCGCTCCTACATGCGGCGTTCGGGAGCGCCCGAGGACACGGGAATTCGCGTGGCGCTGAAGGATCGGCTGAACGCCCTCAAGAACCCCTACGCCCACCTCAAGCTGCCCGACGTCACCTTCGATCAGATCGCCGAGTCGCCGATGCTGTGGGACCCGATCCGCTACTTGGAGACCTGCCCGTCGTCGGACGGTGCCTGTGCGATGGTGCTCGCGAGCGAGAGCGCCGCCCGAACCGCGGCGGGTCCTGCCGCCTGGGTTCACGCCACGAGCATTCGCACCGAGCCCACCCAGTTCGCCGGCCGCGACCAGGTGAACCCTCGGGCAGGGCGTGACGCGGCAGCGGATCTCTACGACCGCGCCGGAATTCACGATCCGCGCAAGGAGATCGACTGCTGCGAGATCTACGTTCCGTTTTCCTGGTTCGAGCCGATGTGGCTGGAGAACCTGGGCTTCGCGCCGTCGGGTGAGGGTTGGAAGCTGACCTGCGAGGGGGCCACCGCCCTGGACGGCGAGCTACCGGTCAACATGTCCGGCGGCGTACTCGCCTCCAATCCCATCGGCGCTTCGGGCATGCTGCGCTTCGCCGAGGCCGCCAATCAGGTGCGGAACCGCGCCGGTGAGCATCAGGTTGCCGGCGCCCGTCGCGCCCTGGGACATGCCTACGGCGGCGGCTCCCAGTACTTCGCCATGTGGATCGTCGGGTGCGAACCGCTGTAGCCGTGCTGGACGACGATCGATTATCGAGGTGACCTGATGAACGAAACCCATCTCTTGGTGGAACGCGACGGTCCCATTCTGACCGTCACGCTGAACCGGCCGGAGGCGCGCAATGCGCTCTCTTTGGAGATGCTCGTGGGCATGCACGACGCCTGGGCGGAGCTCTCCGAGGATCCCGAGTTGCGCGTCGGGATCGTCACCGGGGCCGGTGGACACTTCTGCTCCGGAGCGGACCTGAAGATGATGTCGGCAGGCGACGGCGAACGGAACGCCGTCGCAGGGCGTCTCCAGAACGACGGCGATCTCGCGTGGAAGGCACTCCTGCGACACGACCGCCCCACGAAACCACTGATCGCGGCGGTCGAGGGGTACGCCGTGGCGGGTGGGACCGAGATCCTCCAGGCCATGGACATTCGCGTGGCCTCGGAGACCGCCGTGTTCGGAGTCGCCGAGGTTCAGCGCGGCCTGTTCCCGTTGGGCGGCTCCACCGTGCGACTGCGCCGGCAGATCCATTACACCATCGCCGCCGAGTTGCTTCTCACGGGTCGCTTCGTCGAGGCGCAGGAAGCCCGTGAGATCGGCCTGGTCGGCCACGTGGTGCCCGAAGGCGAGGCGCTGGCCAAGGCTCGCGAGATCGCGACGCGCGTCGCCGAGAACGGGCCCCTCGCGGTGCAGGCGGTGCTTCGCTCCCTGCGCGAGACGGAGGGTCTCTCCGAACCAGCC
>JAKSBN010000429.1 GCA_022361175.1 Pseudomonadota bacterium
CGCTCTCGGCGGTGCTGCCCGACCACGACGACTTCCCGGACACGATCCGCGTCGTGGCCGAGACGCTCGAGTCGAACGGCTCGTCGTCGATGGCGGCCGTCTGTGGCGGCACCCTCTCCATGCTCGACGCCGGCGTGCCGCTGAAGGCGCCGGTGGCGGGCATCGCCATGGGCCTCATCCAGGACGGCGACCGGGTGGCCATCCTCTCGGACATCCTGGGCGACGAGGACCACCTGGGCGACATGGACTTCAAGGTGACCGGCACCGAGCAGGGCGTGACCGCTCTGCAGATGGACATCAAGATCACCTCCGTCGACTGGGACGTGATGGAGCGGGCGCTGGCCCAGGCCCGCGACGGGCGTCTGCACATCCTGAAGTGCATGGCCGAGGAGACGGCCTCGGCGCTGCCGGGCTTCCAGACCCGCCAGGAGCTCCACACCTACGCGCCGCGGCTGGAGGTGGTCTGGATCAAGCCGGACCGGATCCGCGACATCATCGGGCCCGGCGGCAAGGTGATCCGCGCCATCCAGGAGACCACGGGCGCCAAGATCGACGTGGAGGACTCGGGCAAGGTGCAGATCTTCGGCCCCGGCGCCGCAGAGGTGTCCCGCGCCCAGGCCATGGTCGAGGAGCTGACCCAGGAGGCCGAGATCGGCCGCCTCTACATGTCCAAGGTCAAGCGCATCACCGACTTCGGCGCCTTCGCCGAGATCTTCCCCGGGACCGACGGGCTGATCCACATCAGCCATCTGGCCGAGGGGCGGGTCGAGCGGGTCACCGACGTGCTGGCCGAGGGCGACGAGGTGCTGGTGAAGTGCATCGACATCGATCCCTCGGGCCGCATTCGCCTCTCGCGCAAGGAGGCGCTCGCGGACGCGATGGCTCAGGAGAGCTGATGCCGGCGATCCGCATTGCCCGTCGGCCGCACGCCGACGGGCTGCCGCTGCCGCAGCCGGCGACAGCGGCCGCCGCGGGTCTGGATCTGATGGCCGCTATCGAGGAGTCCCTGGTGCTGGCGCCCGGCGAACGGGCGCTGGTGCCCACGGGCTTCTGCATCGCGATTCCCCCGGGCTTCGAAGGACAGGTGCGACCGCGGAGCGGCCTGGCCCTGCGCCACGGGATCACGATCCCCAACGCGCCGGGCACCATCGACAGCGACTACCGCGGCGAGCTCCAGGTCATCCTGTGGAACGCCGGGCACGAGTCGTTCAAGCTCCACCGGGGGGACCGGATCGCCCAGCTGGTGATCGCGCCGGTGGCCGAGGCCGCGTGGGAGGAGGTCGCCGAGCTGGACGAGACCGAGCGCGGCTCCGGGGGCTTCGGCCACACGGGGCGATCGGTGCACTCGCAGGAGAGGACATGAGCGAGAGCGATCCCGCCCAGACCTCGGGACCCGAGGCGTCGGAGGCGCCGGTGCACCCCAGGCCCTCGACCCCCTGGCCCGAGGAGAAGCCCAAGCGCGCCAGCGACCTGACCCTGCGGCTCTTGACGGCGGGCTTCCTGATCCCGTTCGTGCTCTACATCATCGTGATCGGCGGGCTGCCGTATCTGGCCGTCGTGATGGGCTTCACCGTGCTGGGGCTGCGCGAGTTCTACCTCATGATCGAGGAGAAGGGCGCCCGGCCGCTGGTGTCGATCGGGTTGGCCGTGGGCGCGGCGCTTCCCGTCGTGGCCTACGTCGGCAACGAGTACCACGCCACCCTGCTGATGACGGCGTCGCTGCTGGTCTTCATGATCGCGCAGCTGCGCAAGGCCCAGATCAGCGAGGCCCTGGCCAGCATCTCCGGCACGTTCTTCGGCGTCTTCTACGTGGGCTGGCTGCTCTCCCACATCATCGTGCTGCGCAACTTCTACGACGTGGCGGTCAAGAGCTACGGGGCGGAAGCCGTCGCCTCCGTGGGGCTGGTGCCCGAGGCCGGCATCTTCTTGACGATCTTGACGCTGTCGGTCGCCGTGATGTGCGACGCGGGCGCCTACTTCGCCGGCAAGGCCTACGGCCGACGCAGTCTGGCTCCCAAGATCAGCCCCAACAAGAGCGTCGAAGGCGCCGTCGGTGGCATTTTGGCCGCGGTTGCCGGCGGCGCTGCGTTCAAGGCGGTCTTCGACCTGTTCCTGCCGACGTGGTCGGCGTTTCTCGGCTGGGAGCTCTTGGTTCCCTTCGCGCTCGTCATCGCGATCACCGGCATCATCGGCGACCTGGTGGAGTCGATGCTGAAGCGCGACGCGGACGTGAAGGACGCCGGGGCGCTCCTGCCCGGGATGGGCGGCGTGCTCGACCGGATCGACTCGCCGCTGCTCGTCGTACCCATCATGTACTATATGCTGCTCGGAACCCTCTACCTCCAGCTGGGCTGATCCATGATCGAACGCTATTCCCGCCCCGAAATGACCGCCATCTGGTCCGAAGACGGCAAGTACCGTCGCTGGCTCCAGGTGGAGATCGCCGTTTGCGAGGAGCTCGCCGCCCGCGGCGTGGTGCCGGACTCCGCCCTGGCGACGATCCGCGAGAAGGCGGACTTCGACGTCGCCCGCATCCAGGAGATCGAGAACGAGGTGCGCCACGACGTGATCGCGTTCCTCACCAACGTGGCGGAGCACGTCGGACCGGACTCGCGCTACGTGCACTACGGCATGACGTCGAGCGACGTGCTGGACACGGCCCTGGCACTGCAGATCCGCGACGCCGGGGCCATCCTGTTGGCCGACCTGGACGCGCAGATCGCCGTGCTGCGCCGGCGGGCGCTCGAGTTCAAGCACCTGGCCTGTGTCGGCCGCACCCACGGCGTGCACGCCGAGCCCACCACGTTCGGACTGAAGTTCCTCATCTTCTACGAAGAGATGCGCCGCAACCGCGAGCGCGTGGCCCGCGCCCTCCGAGAGGCTGCGGTCGGAAAGATCTCGGGCGCGGTCGGCACCTTCGCCCACCTGGCCCCCGACGTGGAGGAGGCCGTCTGCGCGCGCCTCGACATCGGTTTCGAGCCCGCCGCCAGCCAGGTGGTCCAGCGCGACCGCCACGCGGCCTTCGTCACGGCGCTGGCCCTGGTGGCCGGCACCATCGAGAAGATGGCCGTCGAGTTTCGCCATCTGGCGCGCACCGAGGTGCGCGAGGTGGAAGAGGAGTTCGGCGCCAAGCAGAAGGGCTCGTCGGCGATGCCGCACAAGCGCAACCCGTGGCGGTTCGAGACGCTTACGGGCTTGGCTCGGGTGGTGCGCAACTACGCCGGCATGGCGCTCGAGAACGGCGCCCTCTGGCACGAGCGCGACATCAGCAACTCGTCGGTGGAGCGCGTGGCCCTGCCCGACGCCACGACGGCCCTCGACTTCATGTTGAACCGCCTGACCGGGTTGGTGGACACGCTGCAGGTCTTCCCGGACCGCGTGCAGCAGAACCTGGACCTCACGCGCGGTCTCGTCTTCAGCGGCACGCTGCTGTTGGAGCTGGCCCAGAAGGGGCTGACCCGCGAGGACGCCTACCGCCTCGTCCAGGGGCACGCCATGGCGACGTGGGAGCACGGCGGCGATTTCCGCGAGCGGGTGCTGGGCGATGCCGCCATCACGGAGGTGCTCTCCAAGGAGGAGATCGACCGCGCCTTCAGCCTCGAACACGCGCTCCGGCACGTGGACGCCATCTTCGCCCGCACCCTGGGAGACTCCGACGCATGAAGGCGCTCGTCTACGTGACGCTCAAGACCGAAGTCCTCGATCCCCAAGGCCAGGCCATCGCCCGGGCCTGTGCCTCGCTCGGCCACGACGGCGTCCAGAGCGTTCGCCAGGGCAAGCTCTTCGAGATCGAGCTGGACGCCCCCGACGAAGGCGCCGCCCGGCGCCAGCTGGAGGAGCTCTGTGACAAGCTCCTGGCCAACACCGTGATCGAGGACTACCGCATCGCTTCGCTGGAGTAGTCCACAGGGCGTCCCCGCCCTTGGCTTCGCCTACAACCCCAGGTTGCGCTGGATGCGCGCGATGGGCTCTTCCAGGTCCGGCTCGAACGAGCGTCCGGTGAGCTGCTCGTAGGCTTCGATGTAGCGGCGGGCGGCTTCGCAGCGGACGTCGTCGGGGATCTCGGGGATGGGTCCCTCGCCCTTGTAGCCCTGCTCTCCCAGCCACAGGCGCACGTACTCCTTGTCGATGGCGCGGGGGTTCTCGCCCTTGGAGAGCGCCTGCTCGTAGCCGTCGCGGTACCAGTAGCGCGAGGAGTCCGGCGTGTGGATCTCGTCGATCACGACGATGCGGCCGTCGGCGTCGAGGCCCATCTCGTACTTGGTGTCCACCAGGATCAGCCCCCGGCTCTCGGCCCAGGCCTGGCCGGCCGCGAAGAGGTCGCGGGCGATGCGCGCCGCTTCGTCGTAGCGCTCCTCGCTGATGGCGCCGCTCGCGATCAGGTCGGCCCGCGAGGTGAGCTCGTCGTGCTCGCCCGCGGCGGCCTTGGTGGTCGGTGTCAGGAGGGGCTCCGGCAGCCGCTCGTGCCGCGACAGGCCTTCGGGCAGCGTGTGTCCGCAGTAGACGCGCTCGCCCCGGTCGTAGGCCGTCCAGATCGAAGTGGAGGTGGAGCCCGTCAGGTAGCCCCGGTACACGAACTCGACCGGCAACAGCTCGCACTCGCGCACCACCGAGACGCTCGGGTCGGGGACGCGCAGCAGGTGATTGGGGGCCAAGTCCGACGTCTTCTCGAACCAGAAGGCGGCCGTCTGGTTGAGCACCTGCCCCTTCAGCGGGATGGTGCCCACGACGACGTCGAAGCAGCTCACGCGATCCGTCACCACGATGGCGCGTTCGTCGTCCCGGATGTAGCTGTCGCGCACCTTGCCCTCGGAGCGCTCGCCGAGCCCCGAGAAGTTCGTTCGGTCCAACGTGCGCGAGCACAGGTCGCGCAGCACCGTGATGTCGATTCCCACGAGGCAGTCTCCTTCGCCGGAAAACGCCCTCGAACCGGACGGCGCCGATCGGGGGGGCACTTGGATTCGTACGGATCCTCGGCGCGGGGCCGAGGACCGCCATGAAACCACTGCGGCCGCCCGGAGGCAAGTCGCATCGGGGGCGATAGAATGCAGTCCCCCCCTGGGAGCGTGCATTGCCTCGCGGTGTTCATCTTGTCGTGTGCGGCGCCCTGCTGCTGGTGACGGGCTGGGTCTTCCAGGAGAGCCTGGGCCACGGCTTCGTCCCCTACGACGACGACCGCTACGTGACGGCCAACCGCCTGCTGCAGCAGGGCGGCTGGGCCTGGATGTGGCGCCCCTACGAGCACAACTGGATCCCGCTCACCTGGCTGTCGCTGTCCCTCGACCACCGGCTCGCGGGGCTCGATCCTTTTGCGTACCACTTGACGAACCTCGTGCTGCACGGGGCGGCCACGCTGGGTTTCTACGGCGTCTTCGTCGCCATGACCCAGGCGCCCTTTCGCAGCGCCCTGGTGGCGGCGGTCTTCGCCGTCCACCCCCTGCACGTCGAGTCGGTGGCCTGGGTGTCCGAGCGCAAGGACGTCCTCTCGGGCTGCCTCTTCGTCGCCACCCTCGCCGCGTACGTCCACTACGCCCGGGCGCCCGACTGGCGCCGCTATGCCGGCGTGGCGGCCGTGTTCGTCGCCGGCCTGCTGGCCAAGCCCATGTTGGTGACCCTGCCGGTCCTGCTGCTGCTGCTGGACCGCTGGCCCCTGCGCCGCCTCGGCTGGGACGGACCGGGCGCGGAGCTCGACCGGGACGCGTTCGCCCGCTGCCTGCTGGAGAAGCTGCCGCTCTTGGTCGTGGCGGGTGGCTTCGCCTGGTGGACGGCGACGGTGCAGCAGGCCACCGGGGCCATGACGACCGTTGACGAACTGCCGCTCGAGCTGCGGGCGGGGAACGCCGTGTTGTCGCTGGCCCGCTACGTGGGCAAGGCGGTGTGGCCCGAGACGCTGGCCGTCTTCTATCCGCATCCCGGGGCCGGTCTCACCACCGCCGCCTGGCTGGGGGCCAGCGCGTTCGCCGTCGGTCTCACCGCCCTGGCGTGGCGGTCGCTGCGCCATCGGCCCGCCGTGGCGGTGGGGTGGGCCTGGTTCGTCGTGGGGCTCCTGCCGGTGCTGGGGCTGGTGCAGGTGGGTCGCCAGGCCATGGCCGACCGCTACACGTATCTGCCGCTGGTGGGCCTCAGTGTTGCCGTCGTGTTCGCCTTCGCCGTCGAGCGCTGGCGCCGGCCCGTCGCGGCTGCGGCGGCGGTGCTCTGTCTCGGCGCGGTGGCCGCGCTGGCGGTACGGGCCCGGAGCCAGGTGGACGTGTGGCGCGACGGCGTTTCGCTCTTCGAACACGCCCTGGCCGCGGCCCCCGACAACGCCACTGCACGCCACGGCCTCGGCGTGGCCCTGGTCGAGGCGGGGAGGCGGGACGAGGCACTCGCCCATCTGGAGCGGGCGACGGCGCTGGCCCCGCGCTGGGCGGTTCCCCAGCTGACGCTGGGCGACGTGCTGGGGCTGCTGGGACGCTACGCCGAGGCGGGTCGCGCCTACGAGCGCGCGCTGTCCCTGCCCGGCCTGAATCGGCTCCAGCAGGCGACGGCCGAGGCGGGGCTCGCGCGTCTGGCCCTGGCGTCCGGCGACCCGGCGAGCGCCCGCGCCCGTCTCGAGCGCGCGCTCGAACTCGACCCCGACGCGCGGGCGGCCGAGTGGCACGGGCTCCTCGGGCTGGCCCGGGTGTTCGGCGGCGACCCGGTCGCGGGCATCGCTCACTACCGCGAGGCACTCGCCCGCGATCCCGCTCTGGGCGACGTCCACGCCAACCTGGCCTTCGCGCTCTACGGGTTGGGGCAGTGGCCGGAGGCCGAAGCGCATCTGCTGACGGCGCTCGAGCTGGGCGTGGAGTCGGCGCAGGTGCACGAGTCGCTGGGGCGTCTGCGGCTGGGCCGCGGCCAGGTCGGGGCCGCCGAGGCGTCTCTCAGCCAGGCGTTGCGGCTGGCCCAGGAGGCCGGCGACACCGACTCGGTGGCGCGACTCCACCAGCTCCTGGACCGGGTTCGCGCGGGGGGCGCGACCGGCGATGGCTGAGCGGCCGAGCCGCGTGCGGCGGGCGCTCTTGGGCCTCGTCTCGGGCGCCCTGCTCGACCTGCTGGACTTCGCGACGTTCGGGCCGGTGGGGGTGGCCTGGGGCGCGGCACTGGGCGGGCTGGCCGGGTACGGCCTGGCGACGCTGCAGGGGCTGACGCCGCGCGTGCGCTGGGCCTGGGCCGTGGCGTCGGGGCTCTATTGCGCCTTTCCGCTCACCGAGTGGGTGCCGTTGGCGAGCGTCGTGGCCACGCTCACCGCCTGGCTCGAGCCCGATGCTGCACCCGAGTTGCCGCCCGATGAGGCGGACTCCGGCGACCGCTCGGACCCGCCGTCGCGTGTTTGACCCTCCTCTGTCACGCCGGTAACATGCGCCTCGTTCCCGACAGCCGTCATCAAAGCCCCATCGCGGCCGGTCGCCCGCCTCCCCCAACCCAGAGCGGCCACGCTGGGCCGATGCACATCGGGCGCCGCCGAGCCGGCGATCCGAAGGAGCGAGGTCACCCCCCTTGTTTGCGGTCGTGCAGTTTCCGGGCTCCAACGACGATCGCGACATGCGCTTCGCGATGAAGAGCGTGTTGGGCGCCCGGGCCGAGCTCGTGTGGCACCGCGAGGCGGAGCTGCCGGCGGACACGCGGGGTGTGCTCCTGCCCGGCGGCTTCTCCTACGGCGACTACCTGCGCTGCGGCGCCATGGCCCACGGCTCGCCCGTGATGGCCGCCGTGCGGCGCTTTGCCGAGGCCGGGGGACCCGTGCTGGGGACCTGCAACGGCTTCCAGATCCTGTGTGAGTCGGGGCTCTTGCCGGGAGCCCTGGTGCGCAACCACGGGCTCCACTTCATCTGCGAGGCCGTGCACCTGCGCGTCGAGCACGCGCACGCGCCCTTCACCTCGCGGGCCCGGGTGGGGCAGGTGCTGCGGATCCCGATCAAGCACGGAGAGGGCGCCTACGTGGCCGATCCGGGCGAGCTGGCGGGAATGGAGGAGCGCGGCCAGATCCTGCTGCGCTACTGCGATGCCGAGGGCCGTCCGGAGGCGGCGGCCAACCCCAACGGAACCGCCGCCAACATCGCCGGCATCACCAACGCGGAAGGGAACGTCCTCGGCCTGATGCCGCACCCCGAGCACGCGGGGGCGCCGCTCATCGGGGGGACCGACGGCTTGGCGATTCTCGGCTCGCTGGTGGACGCGGTCTCGGAGGGCGGGGCGTGACGGATCTCCGAGAGCCGAAGGTCGATCTGGCGCTGGCCCGCGAGCACGGCTTGACGGACGAAGAGTACGCGCGCGTGCTGGAGATCCTGGGCCGCACGCCCAGCTTCTCCGAGCTCGGCATCTTCTCGGTCATGTGGGCCGAGCACTGCTCGTACAAGTCCAGCAAGAAGTACCTGAAGACGCTTCCGACCCGGGCCGAGCACGTGCTCCAGGGCCCGGGCGAGAACGCGGGTGCCGTGGCCATCGGCGACGGCCTGGCCGCCGTCTTCAAGATCGAGAGCCACAACCACCCCTCTTTCATCGAGCCCAAGCAGGGCGCCGCCACCGGGGTCGGCGGTATCCTGCGGGACATCTTCACCATGGGCGCGCGGCCGGTGGCCTCGATGGACTCGATCCGCTTCGGGCCGTTGGACGACCCCAAGCACCAGCACCTGCTGCGCGGCGTCGTGGACGGCATCGGGGGCTACGGCAATCCGGTGGGGGTGGCGACGGTCGGGGGCGAAACGCAGTTCCACCCCTGCTACCGCGGCAACATCCTGGTGAACGCCTTCAACCTGGGCATCGTCGAGGCGGACAAGATCTTCCTGGGCCAGGCGGCCGGGGTCGGCAACCCGGTCATCTACGTCGGCAGCAAGACCGGTCGCGACGGCATCCACGGCGCCAGTCTGCTGGCCTCGGCCGAGTTCGACGAGGAGACGGACGCCAAGCGTCCCACGGTGCAGGTGGGCGACCCCTTCACCGAGAAGTGCCTGATCGAGGCCTGCCTCGAGCTCATGCGCACCGACGCCATCGTGGGCATCCAGGACATGGGCGCGGCCGGGCTCACCTGCTCCTCGTTCGAGATGGCCGACCGCGCCGGCACGGGCATCGAGATGGATCTCGACCGCGTGCCGCAGCGCGCCCAGAACATGACGCCCTACGAGATGCTCTTGTCGGAGAGCCAGGAGCGCATGCTGCTGGTGGTCCACGCGGGCCGCGAGGACGAGGTCTGCGAGATCTTCGCCCGCTGGGAGCTGGACGCCGTGGTCGTCGGGCGCGTCACGGACGACGGCCGCATGCGCGTCCGCTGGCACGGCGAAACGGTGGTCGACATCCCGGTGGCGCCCGTCTCGGGCAGCGCGCCCGAACTCGATCGCCCCGTGGCCGTGCCCGCCGATCTGGGCGAGCGCCAGAAGCTCGACCTGGCGGCCGTCGAACCCGAGAGCGATCTCCAGGGGGCGCTCGCGGCGCTCCTCGACGATCCCAACCTGGGCTCGAAGGAGTGGGTCTACCGCCAGGACGACCAGCTGGTGCAGGGCAACACCGTGCTCGGCCCCGGCGGCGACGCCGCCCTGGTGCGCGTCAGACGCGAGGATGGCACGACCACCGACAAGGGCCTGGCCATGGCCCTCGACTGCAATCCGCGCTGGTGCTGGCTCGACCCCTACGCCGGCGCCGTGGCTGCCGTGGCCGAGGCCGCCCGCAACGTCGCCTGCACGGGCGCCCGACCCCTGGCCCTCACCAACTGCCTGAACTTCGGCAACCCCGAGAAACCGGAGATCATGTGGCAGTTCGCCGAAGCCACCCGCGGCCTGGCGGCCGCCTCGGAGGCGCTGGGCGTCCCGGTCATCTCCGGCAACGTGTCGTTCTACAACGAGACCTCCGGCCAGGCGATCCATCCCACCCCCACCATCGGGGTGGTCGGGCTGCTGGAAGGGTGGGAGCGTCGCACGGGCTCCCACTTCGAGCGCGGCGGCCTGGCCGTGGTGCTTCTGGGCGACAACCGCGAAGAGCTCGGCGGCAGTGAGTGGCTGTCGCTGCGGCGCGGGCTCGAGGCGGGCCAGCCGCCCGTCGTCGATCTGGCGCACGAAGAGCGACTCCACCGACTGCTGGAGCGCGGCGCCCGCGAGGGCTTCGTCGGCACGGCCCACGACGTGTCCGACGGCGGGCTGGCCGTGGCGCTGGCCGAGTGCACGTTCGCGCAGCGGGTGGGGGTTCGCGTCGAGCTCCAGGACCGCATGCGGCCGGACGCCCTTCTCTTCGGCGAGTCCACCGGGCGCGTCCTGGTGGCGACCGACGCGGCCGATGCGCTGCTGGCCGCCGCCGCCGAGTTGCAGATCCCGGCCCGGACCGTGGGCGAGACCGGCGGAGATCGCCTTCAGGTCGGATCGGGAAACGGCCGATTCTGGATCGACGCCGCCGTCGACGAGTTGCACGCCATCTGGACGCGCGCCCTGCCGCGGCGCCTGGAGAGGGACTGAACATGCCCCCCACCCCCCGAGACGACTTCGACGCGCTCGCGCGCGAGCACCGGGCCGATCGCTTCCACGACGAGTGCGGCGTCTTCGGGATCCACGGCCACGACGAGGCCTCGCACATCGCCTACCTGGGCCTCTACGCGCTGCAGCACCGGGGCCAGGAGAGCTGCGGCATCGTGGCGAGCAACGGCCGCGAGCACACCGCCCACCGATCCATGGGTCTGGTGGCCGACGTCTTCCACGAGAAGAACCTGAACCGTCTCGAGGGCCGTCACGCCATCGGTCACGTGCGCTACTCGACCGCGGGCGCCAGCCTCATCCGCAACGCCCAGCCCATCTGCGTCAACACCGACGGCGGTCCCGTCGCCATCGCCCACAACGGCAACCTCGTGAACGCGGGCGCGATCCGGCGCGAGCTGGAGGGGCGCGGCGCCATCTTCGCCTCCACTTCCGACAGCGAGGTGGTGCTGCACCTGTTGGCGCGCTCGCGGGAGGAGGCGTTGGAGGATCGGCTGATCGACGCGCTCTCGCGCGTCAAGGGCGCCTTCAGCCTCGTCTGCCTCACCGACGACGCGCTGATCGCGGCGCGCGATCCCCACGGCTTCCGGCCGCTGTCGCTCGGGCGCCTGGACGGCGCCTACGTGGTCGCCAGCGAGACCTGCGCGCTCGACCTGATCGGCGCCACCTTCGTGCGCGACGTGGACCCGGGGGAGGTGATCGTGATTCGACGCGGTCGCCTGCGCACGCTGCGGCCCTTCGCGCGCCAGGAGACCGAGTACTTCTGCATCTTCGAGAAGATCTACTTCGCGCGGCCGGACTCCAACCTCCTGGGCCACAACGTCTATGCGTTCCGCAAGGAGCTGGGGCGGGTGCTGGCGCGGGAGCATCCGGTGGCGGCGGACATGGTGACGCCGGTCCTCGACTCGGGCACCGCGGCTGCGCTCGGCTACTCCGAGGAAGCGGGGATCCCGTACGAAACCGCGCTGATTCGCAACCACTACGTGCGCCGCACCTTCATCGAGCCCGCGCAGTCGATTCGCCACTTCGGCGTCAAGGTGAAGCACAACGCCATCGGCGGCTTCATCGAGGGCAAGCGGGTCGTGCTGGTGGACGACTCCATCGTGAGAGGCACCACCCTGGTCAAGATCGTGGCCATGCTCCGCAACGCCGGGGCGCGCGAGGTGCACGTGCGCATCTCGTCGCCTCCCACGACCGGCCCCTGCTACTACGGGATCGACACGCCGACCAAGGAAGAGCTGATCGCCAGCGGCCACACGACCGAGCAGATTCGCGAGATCATCGGCGCCGACACCCTCGGCTACCTCGGGCTCGAAGGACTGCGCCAGGTGGGAGAGAAGGAAGTGAAGCGCGGCTTCTGCGACGGCTGCTTCTCCGGCTGCTACCCGATCTCCATGCACGCGGGCGAGACCGTGCCGCAGCTTTCGCTCTTCCGGGCCCTCGAGGAGGAGCCCGAGCGCTAGCCCATCGCCGCTGACGGCATTCCAGGAGGCCCCATGTCCATTGCCTTCGACTCCGCCACCGCACTGTGCGCGCGGCTCCGCAAGCGGGAGCTCAGCTCGCGCGAGCTGACCGAGCTCTACATCCGCCGGATCGAGAAGCACGACCCCGGCCTGAACGCCGTCGTGGTGCGGGACTTCGAGCGCGCGCTCGAAGCGGCCGACCGCGCGGACGCCGAGCGGGCGAAGGGGGTGGACGGCGGGCCCTTCCACGGGCTGCCCATGACCATCAAGGAGGCCTACGAGGTCGAGGGCCTCGCCACCACCTGGGGCATCCCTGCCTTCGCCAAGAACATCGCCACGCAGAACGCCGCCGTCGTCGAACGCCTGCTGAAGGCCGGCGGTCACTTCCTCGGCAAGACCAACGTGCCGCTGCACCTGGCGGACTTCCAGAGCTACAACGACATCTACGGCACCACCCGCAACCCGTGGAATCCCGAGCGCACGCCCGGAGGCTCTTCGGGCGGCTCGGCCGCGGCGCTGGCGGCGGGGTTCTGCGGCTTGGAGAGCGGCTCCGACATCGGTGGGTCGATTCGCAATCCGGCCCACTTCTGCGGCGTCTACGGCCACAAGCCCACGTACGGGATCGTGCCGAACGAGGGGCACGCGCTGCCGGGCCTGGTGGCGGCCCCCGACCTGGCCGTCGTCGGACCGATGGCGCGCAGTGCCGAAGACCTGGCCCTGGCCATGGACGTGGTCGCGGGCGCCGATCGCTTCCACGCCGACGGCTGGCAGCTGGCGTTGCCGAAGCCCGCGAAGCGCGCGCTGTCGGAGTACCGCGTGGCCGTGTGGCCGAGCGAGCCGGGCTTTCCTGTCTCCACGGCCGTGGCCGACCGCGTGCAGGAGGTTGCGGATCGCTTGGCGCAGCTCGGGGCCACGGTGTCGGACCGCGCGCGGCCGGCGTTCGCGGCCGCCGACAGCCACGACACCTACTCCACGATGCTCCACGGCCAGCTCTCCGCCGCCTTCACGGACGAGGCGTTCGACAAACTCGCCGCCGGGGCGAAGGACTTGGATCCGGGCGATCGATCCGACGGGGCGGCGGTGGTGCGGGCCACGCTGCAGACGCACCGGGACTGGGTGCGCGCCACCCACGATCGCGCTCGGCTGCGCCTGGCGTGGAAGGCGTTCTTCGCGGACTGGGACATCCTGGTGTGTCCGCAGATGCCGACGACCGCCTTCCCGCACGACCACTCGCCCTACCCGAGCCGGACGCTTCAAGTGGACGGCCGCACCGAGAGCTACGCGCGGCAGATCTTCTGGGCCGGGCTCATCACCGTGGCGTATCTCCCCAGCACCGTCTTCCCGACCGGGGTGGCCGCGGACGGGCTTCCCATCGGCCTGCAAGCCGTCGGGCCCGAGTACCACGATGCCATCTGCATCGACTTCGCGCGGCTCTTGGCGGACGAGATCGGTGGGTTTACCCCTCCGGCGGGCTACGACGACTAGAGCGGAGCTCGGAGAGCCAGCGGTCGCCCGGGCGCATCTTCGGGGATGGGCTCCAGCGAGATCGAGTAAGATGGCCGCCTCCACGACGGGGAGGCGGCCTTGCGCGGACGAAGCGGCGGACGAATCGATCTCGAGGAACTGGGGCGGCGCGCCCGCGAGGGCGAGATCGAAACGGTCATCACGGCCTTTCCCGATCTCTACGGCCGACTCGTGGGCAAGCGGATCCAGCCGGAGTTCTTTCTCGACGAAGTCGCCGGCCAGGGCATGCACTGCTGCGACTATCTGCTGGCCTGCGACATGGAGATGGACCCGACCCCCGGCTACGCCTTCACCAACTGGGAGAGCGGCTACGGCGACTTCCGGGCGCTGCCGGACTTCGACACGCTGCGCCTCGCCGACTGGCTGCCGCGCACCGCGCTGGTGCTGTGCGACTGCCTGAACGAGAACGACGACGAGCCCGTCGCCGTGGCCCCGCGCGCCATCCTGCGGCGCCAGATCGAGCGGCTGGCGGAGCGCGGACTGGATGCCCACATGGGCAGCGAGCTCGAGTTCTTCCTGTTCGCCGAGACCTACGCCAGCGCGCGCGCAAAGCACTACCACGGGCTCGACACGCATCAGGCCTACATCGAGGACTACCACGTGCTCTCCGGCACGTTCGCCGAGCCGGTCGTCGGTGCGATTCGGCGCCACGTGAACGCGTCCGGGATCCCGGTCGAATTCAGCAAGGGCGAGTGGGGGCCCGGCCAGCACGAGATCAACCTGCGCTACGCCCGCGCCCTCGAGATGGCCGACCGCCACGTGGTCTACAAGCAGGCCGCCAAGGAGATCGCCGCCGCCGCGGGGCGGGCGCTCACCTTCATGGCCAAGTGGGATACGGACTGCGCCGGCAACAGCCTGCACGTGCACGTCTCGCTCACGGACGCGGACGGCGAGTCCGCGTTTGCGGGCGGCTCCGACGACGCCGTCTTGCCGGGCACGAACGTGCGCGCGTCCAGCGCGTTCCACCACGCGCTCGGCGGCCTCCTGGCTCACGCGCGCGAGCTGGCCCTCTTGTTCGCGCCCACGCCCAACTCGTACAAGCGCTATCAGTCGGGGACGTTCGCGCCCACCCGCGTCGCCTGGAGCATCGACAACCGCACGGCCGGCTTCCGGGTGGTCGGCCACGGGCCGTCGCTGCGCATCGAGTGCCGCATTCCGGGGGCCGACGCGAATCCCTACCTGGTCTACGCCGGTCTGTTGGCCGCCGTGCGCGACGGTCTCGAGCGCCGGCTCGATCCGGGGCCGCCCCACACTGGGGACGCCTATGCCGACCCCGACTTGCCGTCGGTGCCCCACAACCTGGGGGAAGCAATCGCCGCCTTCGACGCCAGCGCCTTCGTGCGAGAAGCCTTTGGCGACGCCGTGGTGGAGCACTTGGTGCACTTCGCGCGCACCGAGCTGGCCCACGCCGAGCGGGTGGTGACGGACGTCGAGCGGGTGCGTTTCTTCGAGCGGATCTAGATCGATCGCCCCACGGGGGGATTCCGTTGTGGCTGAATTCTTCGGCGCGCGGACTCCCGGGAAACTGCAGTAATTCCGGTGATTCAGTTCGCTTTCCGTCGTGCCGAATTCAACGGGTGTCGAGCCCTACGGCCTCGCGAGAGGTCCAAGGGAGGGTCCCCGTGTGGCCACCACCGTCCCCCGGCTTCGGGTGGAGTTCGCAGACGCGGCGGAGTTCTGCGCCGAGTACGCCAGCAATCTGTCGAAGGGAGGCGTGTTCTTCCCGACGGACGACACGTACACCCTGCGCCAGCAGGTCCAGGTGGACCTGGTGCTGAGCTTCTGCGGCGAGACGGTGGAGCTGCGCGGGGAGATCGTCCACCGCGTTTCGCCGCAGATGGCCAGCGCGGGCGGCACGGCCGGTGTGGCGGTGCAGTTTCAGGCCGCGCCCAAGGCGCTGCGGGATCGGCTCGAACCCTATCTGGCCTACGCGCCGGCGGACGCGCCCGAGCGCCCGGAGCGCCGCGCCGCACCCCGCGACAAGGCGCGCGTCCAGGCCAAGGTGGAGACCGAGAGCCAAGACCTCCAGGCCCGAACCCGCAACCTGAGCCAGAGCGGAGTGCTGGTGAACGTCAGCGGCGAGCCCCTGCCCGTCGGCGACGCCGTGACGCTCACGCTCTCGCACCCCACGTCGGGCGAACGCATGCGCGTGGCCGGCCGCGTCGTGCGCCACCAGACGGGGGCGGACGGCCAGGTGCAGGCCATGGCGATCCAGTTCCGGGACGCCGCCGGCAACGACGAGAGCGTCGAGGAATTCGTGAGCGACGTGGCGGCGGCCGAACACAGCCGTCACCTGGGCGGCATCCACGGCGAGATCGGCGAGGTGGGAATCGAGAACCTGCTGCAGATGTTCGGAAGCTGCTCGCCCCACGGCACGGTGACCCTGTCCCGCGAAGGGGAAGAGGGATTCGTGGCCTTCGAGAACGGCATGCTGCGCGGGGTGGTGCTGGGCAGCGTGCGCGGCCAGAAGGCGCTGGCGCGCATGCTCACGTGGCGCGAGGGCCAGTTCGAGTTTCACGCCCGCGTGGATTCGGAGCAGCTGACCGACGCGGGCGTGCCGCTCGGGGCGGCGATCCTGGACGCCATGCGCGTTCTGGACGAGAGCCGGCGCGCGGCGGCACCGGTGTCGCCGGAGGCGGTTCTCTCCGTAGAGTCCACGCTGCTCGACGCGCAGCGATCCGAGCTCTCCAAGACCGAAGAAGCGGTGGTCGACCTGGCGATGGTGGGGATGACCGTGGCCAAGGTCGTGGAGGTGATCCCGGAGACGGACAACGACGTGCTGGCCGCGGTGGAGTCGCTGCGCGAACGCGGAATCGTGAACCTGGACCGCTAGCCGCACGCCCGGCGGCCCCCTCCGTCCCTGCGGTATCCTGCGCCCTCGCTTTCGCGGGAGGCGGGATGGCAGCATCGGATCCGGGCGAACAGACGAGCCCCGTGGAGGGCCGGCTGGCGGGGCGGACGGCCCTGGTCACGGGCGCCGGCAGCGGCATCGGCCGCGAGTCGGCGCGGCTCTTCGCGGCGGAGGGCGCCCGCGTCGTCGTGTGCGACCGGGACGAGGCCGGCGGCGCCGAGACCGTGGCCCAGGTGGAGCGGGCCGGGGGCCGGGCCACCTTCGTGGCCGCCGACGTGGGCCGGGCCGCCGACATGGAGGCCGCGGTGGCGAGCGCCGAGCGTTTCGGCGGCGGCCTGCACGTGCTCTTCAACAACGCCGGCATCTTTCCCGACCGCGACGGTTCGCCCGAGACCACCTCTGAAGAGGTGTGGGACCAAGTGATGCACGTCAACTTGAAGGGCGTCTTCCTGGGCTGCAAGTACGGCATCCCGGCGCTGCTGCGGGCTGGCGGCGGCTCCATCGTCAACACCGCGTCGTTCGTGGCCGTGATGGGCGCCGCGACCTCCCAGATCGCCTACACCGCCAGCAAGGGCGGCGTCCTGGCCATGACCCGCGAGATCGCCGTCGAGTACGCGCGGCGCGGGATCCGGGCCAACGCGCTGTGTCCCGGGCCGGTCAATACGCCGCTCTTGGAGGAGTTCCTGGCCGATCCCGCGGCGCGGGCACGGCGCCTGGTCCACATTCCCATGGGCCGGCTCGCGGAAGCCCCCGAGATCGCGCGCGCCGCGCTGTTTCTCGCGTCCGACGATTCCTCCTACGTGAACGGCTCCACCTTCCTGGTCGACGGCGGAATCACGTCGGCCTACGTGACACCGGAGTAGGTCCATGCCCCGCTACTGGTCCGAGTTCATCGGGACGTTCGCCCTGGTCTTCGTCGGCACCGGCGCCATTGCCAGCGATGCCGTGTTCGGCGGAGTGGTGTCGTCGCTGGGCGTGGCCCTGGCCTTCGGGCTGACGGTCATGATCATGATCTACGCCGTGGGCGACGTGTCCGGTGCCCACTTCAACCCGGCCGTCTCGCTGGGGTTCTGGTGGGCGGGCCGCCTCGAGCGGGCGGAGCTCGGGCGCTACGTCGGCAGCCAGGCCGCGGGCGCGGTGGCGGCCAGCCTGTGCTTGCGGGTGCTCCTGCCGGAGAGCCCCACGCTGGGCGTCACGCTGCCCCAGGTGGCCCTCGGCGCCGCGTTCGCGGTGGAGGTCGCCATCAGCTTCCTGCTCATGTTCGTAATCCTGCAGCTGGTGCTGGGTTCGCCCAGTCCCAAGGGCGTGGTGGGCGCGGCCGTGGGCGCCACCATCGTGTGTGCGGCGCTCTTCGCCGGGCCTCTCACGGGCGCGTCGCTGAACCCCGCCCGCTCGCTGGGCCCCGCGCTCGTGTCGGGCCAGCTGGAGGGGCTGTGGCTCTTCCTGCTGGCGCCGCCCATCGGCGCCCTGTTGGCGGTGCAGGGGTGCCGGGCCACCCGCTCGGGAGACTGCTGCCGGGCGGGCTCGTGCACAGAAGTTGCGCGCTGGGCCTCGCGCTCGCGGCGCTGGCGGCGGCGCCCGCCGGCGCCGAGCTGGCGGCGGGTCGCATCACGGAAGACCAGGTGGCGGCGCGTCAGGTGGGCGGCTCGGAGTCCGTCGGGGGCGTCGACGACTGGTTCCTCAGCAACGGCACCCTCTGCGCCGTCGTCTCCGCGCTCGAGCACGAATCCGTGATCTCGTCGCGCGGCGGGCTGCTGATCGATCTGGGCCACTGCGGTCGCGCCGACGACCAGTGGACCGGCCTCCAAGGCCTTTTCAACTTCTCGCGCGAGAACGCCCTCCCGGTGGACCGGATCGCGGCGGAAGTCACCGCGGAGGAGGCGTGCATCGCGGTGGCGGGCAAGCACGAGGGCGTCGACTTCAAGACGACCTACAGCCTCGACCGGATCGAGCCCGGGCGGCTGCGCGTGACGACCGAGCTCGTCCGCACGGGGCCCGGCGAAGCGCTCTTCCTGTTCGGCGACTTGGTCGTGCACGGGCACCGTTCGCTGTCGCCCTTCTCGGTCTCGACGGTGGACCCGGTGGATTCCATCGGCTTCCAACACCCGGAGGTGGATTCGGACAGCACGCTGTCTCTCATCGGGGCCGTGCTGCCCATCGATCTGCAGATCCTGGTGGGAGACGAAGCACTGAGCCCGGGCATCGCGTACGGCCTGTGGCTGCGCCGGGCCGAGCGGGTGTTGGCGAGCGGCGAGCGCGAGGCGGTGCCGCGTCTGGGCATCAACGGCGAGGACTTCTCGCTGCTGGGCGTCTTCAGCCGGGCTCCGTGGCTCGGCGACGAACGCATCGGGTTGGTGGAGCTGGTGCAGATCCCCTGGCTCGATCTCGAGGTGGGCGACCGGCTCGAGCTCGAGCGCGAGATCTGGGTGGCGGACCGCGCCGACGCCGCCGGCGTTACGGACCGTGTCTTTGGCGACGGCATCCTCGTATCGGGCCGGGTGGAGGACCCGGACACCCGCATCGCCGTCTACCGGACGCGCGGCGGCGCGTGGACCCACGTGGCCCCCGATGCGGCGGGGCGCTTCGCGTTTCGCGCCCCCAAGGAGACGGAGCTCGAGCTTCGGCTGCGCAGCCCCGGCGGGCGCGAGCGGAGCGAAACGGTGGTGGTCGTGCGCGACCCTCTGGACTTGGGCGTGCTGGCCCTGGACCCGGTGGCGCACGTCGAGCTCGGCTCCAGCGAGCCCGTGCGCCTGGTCTTCCGCGGCGAAGGGGAGACGCCCGATCCGGTCTTCGGGTCCGACCTGCGGCAGCTCGCCTTCGGCGATCCGGTGCCCGGCTTTCTCGAGGCGAACTTCGTTTCGCTGGCGGGTCGGCCCGACGACCCGACGGCCGTCGCGCTGGCGCCCGGCCGCTATCGCGTGGTGGCCACCCGCGGCCCGGAGTGGACCGTGAGCGAGACGCGGATCGAGCTGGCCGCCGGCGAGCGTCTGCGGCTCGCGCTTCCGCCCCCGGTGCGGGCCGTCGACAGCGCCGGCTGGATCGCGGCCGATCTGCACGTGCACAGCGAGAAGAGCGACGACTCGGCCTTCGCGCTGCGCGAGCGCGTGCGCGCCTTCGCGGCGTCCGGCGCCGAGGTCGTCGTGGCGACGGACCACGACTACGTGGCGGACTACGGCCCCGTGATCGCGGCCATGGGCCTGTCCGACGCCATCGTTTCCATCGTGGGCGGTGAAGTCACGGGCACCGTGCGCAGTCGCCAGGCCCCGCACACCATGGGCCATGCCAACGCCTTCCCGCTCACGAGGCGGCCCGAGGCGTACCGGGCGGGCGCACCCTTCGGCGAGGCCCGGCGGCTGCGGGACGTGGTGGCGGCTCTACGTGCCCGTCCCGAGCCCGTCTTCGTCCAGCTGAACCACCCGCGCAACGAGCACCGCCGTTTGGAGAACAACGATTTCCTGACCCACCTCTCGGTCGTGGGCGAGCCCTTCGACCCGATGCGCCCGCTTTCGGCCGAAGGCAATCGGGCCCTCGTCGAGCGGGACCCCGACCACGGGTTGCGGGACCTGGACTTCGACGGCATCGAGCTCCTGAACGGCTCGAGCCTCGGCGCCTACTGGATGACCCGGGCGGACTGGTTCTCGTGGCTCCTGCAGGGCGAGGCGCGCACCGCCACCGCCACCAGCGACTCGCACCGGGCTGGAGAGATCGCGGCACTGCCGCGCACCTACGTGGCCCTGGCGTCGGACCGCGTGTCCGGCTTCGACCGCGACGCCTTCGTCGCGGCGCTGCGGGCCGGCCGCGCCTACGGCACCACGGGCCCGATCTTGAGCGTGCGTCTGGGCGAGGCCGGCCCGGGCCAACGCTACGCGGGCGAAACGGGCCGCCTGCACGTGCGCGCCCAGGCCGCACCCTGGGTGCCCGTCGACCGGGTCCGTGTCTACGTGAACGGCGATCCGGTGGAGAGCTCGGCCCTCTCACCGGGCGTCGCCGTGGAGTTTCCGCTGGTCTTCGCGGCCGACGCCTTCGTGACGGTCGAGGTCGAAGGGGAGCCCGGCGAGCTCTATCGCATCGCGGCGCCCGGCTTCCGGCCGTTCGCCTTCAGCAACCCCATCTTCGTGGACGCGGACGGCGACGGGGAGTGGACGCCGCCGGGGCTGCCCTCGGGTGGGGCGCTCCCGGTGACGATCGTGGCACCCTTGTCGGAGCGCTCTCGGGGGCTCTCGGACTGAGCCGAAGGCGCGTTCAGTTGACCTCGGTGACGACGCTCGGGTTCACGATTTCGCGGCGGACCATGCGCCCCTCGCGAAACGCCGTGCGCAGGTCGATCTCGCCGTCGCCGTTCAGGTCCTCTTCGCGCAGCTCGACGCTGCCCTCGCCGTCGAAGCGCTGGAAGCGGTCGTAGCGGCCGTCGCCGTTCGTATCCGTCGACTGGTTTCGCAGGCGCCCGGCGGCGTAGTGCAGCGCCTGTTCGGAGCGGCCGTCGCCGTTGGCGTCCACCTCGAGGCGGAGCAGCGAGGCGCCGTCGGGCTCGAAGACCAAGTGCAGGTCCGGGGTCCCGTTGCCGTTGCCGTCTTCCCAGACTTCGCGCCGGACCTGGCCGGCGTAGGCCACCCAGCGGTCCGGCCGGCCGTCGCGATCGTTGTCCTCTTCCTGCAGCACGGGTTCGCTGGCGCCGCGCGGGAAGTAGTAGCGGGCGAGTACGAGCCCGTCCGGCGCGTAGAGGGCCCGCGCCTCGATGGCGCCCTCCGCCCGGCTCTGCGCCAGGCGCGGTCCCGGTGCATCGGCGGGGCCCAGAGCCACCGGGCGGAGCACCGCCAGCGTCTCCGGCGCCGGTGCCTCGACGTCCGCGTCCAGCACGGCCAGTGCCGCCAAGAGCTCGTTTCGCCGCCGCTGCTCCGCGGCCAGCTGCGACTCGGCTGCGCGGGCGGCGGCCGCGGGTAGCTGCGGGTCGAGACTGCCGGCCGTGTGGGCCGGGCTCGGTCCGGCGTGGGAGAGCGCGCGCGAAAGCGCCAGGGCGGCGCGCGTTTCGTCCAAGTCTCGCCGCGCCCGTCGATGGGCGGGGTCGATCTCGAGCGCCCGCTCGAAGTGCTCGATCGCGCGGTCCAGCTGGCCCAGCGCCAGCTGCCGGGTCCCGGCGGCGACGGCCTCGTCGGCCCGCTGGGCGATGGCGGGGAAGAGCGTGCGAAGCGCCTCGGCCGCGGGCGGGCCGGGAGCGCGCGTGTTCGCAGCCAGAGCGGCCCGAACGCGTGCCTGCGAGAGCGCGAGTTCCAGCGCCCGCGCCACTGCGTCCGCGCGGCAGTCGACGTCCGGATCCGGTCCGGTAACGACGACCCGCGCCGTCTCCTGCCCCCAACTTCCGTCCGCCGCCGCGGCCGCGCGCAGCTCGGCCACGGCGAAGGGCCCGTCCTTGATCGTATCGCCGCAGTAGGCCCGCTCGATGCGCAGCGAGACGACGGCGCGGGGTCGCCGTTCGGCCAGCAGCGCCAGGGCGTCGGGGGCGGACTCGGGCGCCCACTGCCGCACCGAGGCCGCTGGAATCCGGCGTCGGAGGCGCGCCTCCAGGGCGTCCGCCACGGGGCCGTCGGGCCAGTCGGCGGGCACTTGGCTCGCTGCCGCATCCGGGGCGGGCGGGAGCAGGGCGATCACGAGTCCGGGAGACGCTTCGAGAGGAGTTTGGGGCAGGGCGGGGGGGCGGGGCGCCAGGGCGTCCGCGCGCTCCCCCGCGGCGGCGGCCGCCGCGGGGGGGCCCAGTTGGGCCAGCAGGTCGGCCTTCAGCC
>JAKSBN010000275.1 GCA_022361175.1 Pseudomonadota bacterium
CTCGCTGTCGTCGTAGAAATCGAAGCCGCGATCGAAGCCGAAGGGGCGCATCAGCCACGGGCCCGCCACCACGCCGCCGGTCGCGTAGCCGGCGTGACCCAGCCGTTCGGCCAGGGGGATCTCGGCAGCGCTCATGCCTCGTGCCCGAACTCCCTCCGGGGCTGCCGGGATGGCCTCGGCCAGGATCAGGGGGCCCTCGGGATCGTGGCGCACGCCGTGGCTGGCGGGGAACTTGCCCGTGAAGAGCGAGGCGTGCGCCGGCAGCGTCCAGCTGGAGACCGAGTAGGCGCGGTCGTAGCGGACTCCCTCGCGGGCCAGCGCATCCAGGTTGGGACTGGTGGGACGCTCGTAGCCGTAAGTCGACAGGCGGTCCGCGCGCGTCGTGTCCAGGGTCACCAGCACGATCGACGGCGGACCGGGCGGGTCGCCTCCACAGGCCGCGACCGCCAGCGCACAGGCGGCCAGCAGGATTCTCCGGGTGCGATTGCGCATGCGTCGCCGCAGTGAACGAAACCTGGTGCCGGGCGTCAACGACGCCCGCTGCCGCGCCGGCGCGATTCGCGCCGCCCGCCGCGCCGGTGGAGTCGTCTCCTGCCGACGGGAGGAACGGCCTCGGCGGGGCGGTTTCGCTCCGATGGGCGCGTCTGCGATACTGCGGCGCATGGCAAGCGCCCCCTCCGCTCCCAGCAGTCGCTGGCTCTACGGCCCCGTGTCCGATCTCGCTCTGGGCGCCGGGTTCGTGTATCTGCCGATCTTCGCGGTGCTGGCGCTGGCGGGCGACGCCGTGCAGGCCGTGCTGCCCGCTTCCCTGATGCCGATCCTGATTCTGCTCTTCGCCACACCGCACCTGGGCGCCACCCTGATCCGCGTCTACGAGCGCGCGGAGGATCGGCGCGCCTATCGCCTCTTCGCCCTCCACCTGACCATCGCGCTGGCGGTCTTGTTCGTCGTGGGTCTCCACGTCCCGATCGTCGGCTCGGTCTTGATCACGCTGTATCTCACGGTCGTCCCCTGGCACTTCACGGGCCAGAACTACGGCATCGCCCTCGTCTTCCTGCGCCGGCGCGGCATCCACGTGGAGGGCACCACGAAGCGCTTTCTCTACGCCTCGTTCGTCCTCACCTTCCTGATGACCCTGGTCGCCCTGCACGGGCGCATCCTGTCGGACAGCTACGCGCCCCTCGAGACGTCCGGGACCATCTACCAGTTCCTGGCCCTGGGCATCCCCGGGCAGGTCCAGGCCGTTGCGCTGCTGCTCTTGGCCGCCGCCTACGTCTACGTGCTCTTCGAGACCCTCGTCCGCTTGCGCCGCCTGGCGTCGTGGCGGGATCTGGGGCCCTCGCTGTGTCTGGTCTTCACCCAGGCGCTCTGGTACAGCATCCCGATCCTGATCCACTTCGTGCTCTCCGGCGAGCGGCTGGGTCCGTTCGCGCCGTCCAACCACGGCTACACCTTCATCTGGGTCTCGCTCACCCACGCCGTCCAGTACCTGTGGATCACGACCTACACGGCGGAGCGCCAGCAACCGGGCCTGCGCCGCGCGCCCTATCTGGGGCGCGCGCTGTTGGCCGGAGCCGCCATCTACGGACTGCCCACGCTGGCGCTGGCGCCGGGCCTTCTGGGTCGGCTGCCCTATGACTCGGGCCTTTTCTTGATGGTGGCCGGCGCTCTGAACCTCCACCACGTGCTGCTGGACAGTGCCATCTGGAAGCTCCGCAACGGACGCATCGCCCGGATTCTGCTGCGCCCGGCCGAGTCCGCGGTGGAGGCGGTGCCGGGACGCTCCTGGGTCCGGCCCCTCGTCTGGACGTCGGGCTTCCTGGGCGCGGCCATCACCCTGGTCGGCACCTGGGAGGTGGTGTTCGGCGTGCAACAGGCCGCCGGTCGCGGCGATCTGGTGCGCGTGGAGCAGGCGGTCCAGCGGCTGAGCTGGATGGGACGCGACGGCCCCGTGGCGCAGACGACGTTGGGCACGTTGAGAGCCCAGCAGGGCGACGTTCCAGGAGCTCTGGCGGCGCTGGAGCGCAGCCTCGCTCTGCAGCCGACGGCACCGGCCTGGATCAACATCGGAGTCTTGCACGAGCAGCAGGGACGGCTGCCGGCGGCACTCCTCGCCTACGAGGAGGCCGTCGCCCTCGACCCCGACGACCCCACGGCGCTCTACTACGCCGGCCGCGCGTCGCTGCTCGCCGGCAAACCGGGCCGCGCCAAGGCGCTCCTGGAACAGGCCGTCGCCTTGGCTCCCAACCGCAGCGAGATCCGGCGCGAGCTGCGCCGCGCCCGCAAGCGGTTGGCGGCCGCGGCCCAGGGCCCCGCCTCGCGCCTGCGCGTGCTGCCGTAGCCCGGTGCGCGCGCGAAGTCTCGGAATCCAGGGGTGGCCCGCGGTCCTGCTGTCCCTCACCGCCTGCGGTGCACCCGAACCCGTCTCGTTCGAGTCCTTCGATCGGCCGGACGTGGTGCTCGTCTCCATCGACAGCCTGCGTCCCGACCACCTGGGCAGCTACGGCTATCCGCACCCGACGAGCCCCCGCATCGACGCGCTGGCGGCCGAGGGCGTTCGCTTCGAAAACGCGGTCAGCACCACTTCCTGGACGCTGCCCGCGCACGCGGCCCTCTTCACCGGGCTGTCGGACACCACGCACGGCGTGGTCTTCGACGGCCAGCGGCTCGACGCGCGCCACACCACCCTGGCCGAGCGGCTGAAGGCCGCCGGCTACCACACCGCCGGCTTCTTCGGCGGTCCCTACCTCCATCCCACGTTCGGTTTGGGCCAGGGCTTCGACGTCTACCAGAGCTGCATGACCCGGCTGCCGGACGATCTGTCGGACGACGAGTTGCGGCACGAGGCCCTCGGCGGCGCCGAGACGGCTCACCGCGACATCACCGGGCCCCGGACCCGACGCGAAGTGGAGAAGTGGCTCGCCAGCCTCGACGAGCGGCCGTTCTTCCTGTTCCTCCACCTCTGGGACGTCCACTACGACTTCATTCCGCCCGAGCGCTTCGTCGACCTCTTCGACCCGGACTACGACGGCGCATTGACGTCCGCGAACTTCATGAAGAACCCCGCCATCCATCCGGAGATGTCGGCGCGCGACTACGCGCACCTGATGGCGCTGTACGACGGCGAGATCCGGTTCACCGACGAGATCCTGGGCCAGATCCGGGACCTGCTGGACGCGCGCGGACGGCTGGCCCACAGCCTCGTCATCGTGACGGCCGACCACGGCGAAGAGTTCTTCGAGCACGGCCGCAAAGGCCACCGCCGCACCCTCTACGACGAGGTCCTCCGCGTGCCGCTGATCGTGCGTTTGCCGGGCGGCATCGGCGGCGGTCACGTCATCGCTGATGAGGCCAGCTTGATCGACGTCTTCCCCACCGTACTGGCGCTGGCCGGCCTAGAGGTGCCGGATGTCGTCCAAGGCCGCGATCTCTCGCCGCTGCTGCGGGGCGAAGCCGCGCCGCGAAGAGAGATCTTGGCCGAGCTGCGGCTTCCGAAGCGCCAGCTGCGGGCCCTGCGATCGAACCGCGAGAAGTTCATCGCCGACGGCCGCGGCTTCCGCGCCTACTTCGACCTGGAGTCGGATCCCCGCGAGCAGGAGCCCCTGGCGCCGGAGACGCCCGGCTACGCGGCGGCGTTCGAGCGACTGAAGGCGACCGCGGCCGAAGTCCAACACGCGCGTCGCCGGGCCGGGATCGACGGTGCGACGCCTGTGGCGGTCGACCCGGAGACGCAGCGCCGGCTGGAGATCCTCGGCTATACGGATTTCGAGGATCCTCCGGTCGAGAACCCGGACTCACGGGACGCCCCGGAGACCGAAACGCGGAGCACCGGGGATCGAAGCCCCGACTAGGGCACCGCCACCTCGCGCCCTTCGGCGACGTCTCGTTCCGACACGGCGACGGACGCGCGCTGCCCGCGCCACTGGAGTCGGTAGTCCGAGGCAGCGCGCACGAACCCCGAGCGCGACACGGTCGCGTACGGAACCCGGAGCGAGAAGCGGCCGCTCTCGTCCGCCCGGGTCGCGCTCGCGAAGTCGAAGCGGCGCCCGCGTTCTGTCGCGAGCGTCAGCGTGGCCGAGACACGGGCACCCGGCGCGGCCTCTCCCACGATCCGCGCGCCCCGGACGTGTTCGTAGACCTTGAAGCCCGCCCGCTCCGACGGCGCGTAGGGCTTGGGGGCCGACTCGTAGACCAGGCGATGGCGCTCGACCGCGGGAACCTGGGCGCGTACCCGCCTGAACTCTCCCTCGCGCGCGGCGATCGAACGCTCCACCACCTGGCCGTCGTCGAAGTAGAGGCGCGACAGCACCGACGCCGGCCCGAAGCTCCAGCGGGAGCGGGCGGGCCGGTATTCGAACACCACGTAGCGCGCGCGCAGGCGTTCCAGGATCGCGCTCGCCTCGGCCTCACTCGCCAAGTAGTAGTCGTGGCTGAAGCGCCAGTTGGCCGTCCCGACGTCGTCTCCGAAATTCCCGACGACGGTGGGGCGCCGGCCGACGCCGAGCAGCACGTGGCCGTCGGCCCAGTGGGACAACACGCCGTAGTCGGGGTCCGGGTCGACGGCCGTGAACGGCGCCGCGGCGGGGGTGTTGTCGCGCAGCCAGCGCGCCACGTCCAGGAGCAGGTCCTTGCGCTGCTCCCAACCCGTCTCAAGGGGGGCCTGGCCGCGGAGGAGAGCCCATCCGTTCCGCCACCCCCGCTCTCCCGCCGCCAGCGACGGAATCAAACAGAGCGCGGTCAGCAGCGCGACGCGCGACGCGCCGGCGCGCGGCCGCCACCCGGCCAGTGCCAGTCCGACGCCGAGCGCGAGCCCCACGGCGGCGGAGTTGGCGAACCGGCTCTGGATCAGCGCCGCGAGCAGGAGACCCGCGGTCGTCAAGAGCAGGAGCTGGTCCCCCGGCCGAACCGACGCGGAGCGACGGAGGTGATTCCAACCGAGGAGGAGCGGCGCCACCAGCAGCCAGCCCGACAGGTCGCCGAGGGCGCGGGCGAGTCCGCGCGGCCCGGCGAGGAGCGGCCGCGACTCCCGGACCTCGGCCTGAAAGGCCTCCTCGCGGGCGAACCAACCCCAGACGTCGCCCAGCGCCGCAGCCAGCGATCCGGCCACCAGCAGGCCGGCCAACACCAGCCCGCCGCCGGCGAGGGCGGCCAACCCGAGTCTGCGGCGCCGGCCGAAGTCCCCCGCACACCAGTGGCACAGCGCGGCGAGGGCGGCGAAGTAGAGCCCCTGGGCCGCGGCGAACCAGGGGTGGAAGGAGGTCAACACGACGGGCGAAAAATCGCCCCACACCGCCCAAGCGCGGCCCCCGCAAAGCGGCCACAGCAGTCCGGCCGCGACACCGTGCGCGACCGCGGCGAGCGCGGCCAGGCGCGTCGCGCGCTTCGCATCGTCGGTCGCGAGCGCCGTCGCGAGCAGGGCCAGATCCAGCAGCGCCACGTGGAGGAGCATCCCGGGCCAGAGAAGCACGGCCCCGGCCCAGATCACACCCAGGGCGGCCGCGCGGGCGAGGTCCCGGTTCCGGGAGCCGGCTCGACGTTCGCAGAGGGGCATGGCGATCCCCAAGAGGGCCGCCCAGGCGAAGGCGACCGCGACGTGGTGATCGAAGAAACCGAGCTGCGAGTAGGAAACGTGGGCGGGCAACACCGCCAACGTCGCCCCGGCGGCGGCCGCCGGCCCGAAGCCCCAGCGCCGCCTCGCCAACGCCATCACCAGCAGCACGGCAGCCGCGCCGAGTAGCGGCGGAATCCAGACCAACACGCGCTTCACGGCTTCGGCCTCGGAGTCCGCTCCCAGCAGCAACACCAGGGCCGTGGCGGTCCAATCGAACGCCGGAGACCAGATGGCTTCGCCGCCGGCCGGAAAGTTCAGAAACGCATCGCGCTCGAGGACGCGGGGGAAGTGCTCGACGCCGTAGAGAACGCGCCGCGCGTGATAGTAGGCGTCGTTGCCGTAGAACTCGACGCCGTGCGAGGTGAAGACCCGGTGCCAGCCGAGCAAACGCGCCGCGAGGGCGACGGCCGCGACGACGAGAAGACCCGCCCAGCCGAGCGCACTCGACGCGGAACGCGGCGCCGATGCCCCGTCCGCTTCCCCGCCCGCGCGGGTTGCCGCGCCCGCATCCGCCCCGGTGCCCTCCGAGGTCACGGCGCCGCTCCGTCGGCGGGCTCGGATTGGACTTCCTCCCCGGCGCGGTGAAGCGGGCCGTAGACGACCACGGAAGCGCCGGGGATGGTCTGCCGCGGCACTCCCCGCGCGTCGAGAGCACGGCCGAGTTCGCGCGCCACGGCCCCCCGCCCGTCGAGCAGCACGTGGTCGGGCCCGTAGCGGTCGATCGGATCGCGGCCTCGTGGGAAGCGGTAGGTATAGCTGCGGCGGCCGCTGAGCACTGCGTAGATCGGCGCCTGGTTGCACAGGAGCACCGCGTCGTCGGCCGTCCGCTCCCGCAGCCATGCGGCCGCCACCCGCGTGCGCTCCCAGCTGGTCCGAAGCTCCGACGGCCCGACTCCATCCTCGTGAGGGGCCAGGGAGCCGGGAAGGCGGACGAGATTCACGAGTAGCAGCAGAGCGGCTGCCACCGCCGGTGCGTGTCGGAGCCAGGGGCGGGCTTGCGCGCGCGCAGGGGACGCTTCGACGGCCTTCCAGAGCGCCAGGTAGACGCCGGGAATCAGGGGAACCAGCAGCCGGCTCGCGAAGCTGAAGTACACGAGCAGGAGCCCCAGGTAGGCCACGAACCACCACTCGAGGACGGCGGAGCCGGCTCGCATCCCCCGCCAGACCCCGACGGCGAGGCCGAAGAAGAGCAGCAGCCCCAACGCCGCGGAGGGAACCGCCAGCACGTTGTCGGCCAGGGCGGCCGCAATGCGACCCCCGTTGCCAAAGAGGCGCGCCGCAAACGCCATCCAGCCCACCCGGTCGGAAGCGGGATCCCCCGGATCCACGTGCAGAAGCGCCGTGGCGTAGCTCGCCAGCAGCTGTTGGTCCGGTACCGCGCCCGACTCGCCCGCCGACCACCAGAGCCACGGAGCCGCGAGAGCCAGCGCCAGCAACGGCGCGGCGAAGCGCGCGGTCGGCGACCCTGCGCGTCCCCCGCCAACCCAAAGCATGCCCGGCAGTGCCAGCAGCGCGACGGACCGCATGTAGAAGGCGGCGGCGAGGGCCAGCCCGGCGCCCAGGGCGAAGACGACGGCCCGCGGTCCGCCCGTGGCCGCTCGCCGCTGCAGCGCGAACGCCGAAAACAGGAACAGCAGAAACGGAAACTCCGACTGGATCCAGTTGAAGCGACCCGCCCAGAGCGGGCACGTGACCGCGAGGGCCGTCACCCAGACGCCCCGCCCGTGGTCCCGAACTCCCGCGACCGCCCAGTAGACCGCGCCGGCGGCCAACGCCGCGAAGACCATCACCATGCGGTTGAGCCGCTCGAACTCGAACTCGCCGCCCCCTCCCCACCAGGCGATCCAGCTCGGAAAGCCGGGCGGTCGCAGTGTGAAGGGCTCGCCCAGGTACTGGTATCCCGCCCCCGACGCCAGCGAGCGACCCGTCAGGAGATAGAGTGCGCTGTCCCACTCCAAGCGCCAGTCCGCCTCGACCCAGACGAACACACACAGGAACGCGTACATGCCCCAGGCGCCCAGGAGCAGGACGGTTCGCATCCGCGAGGAGATCACGGCGGCGGCGTCCGCAGCTGGATGCGGAAGCTCCCGTCGTACGCGATCCGGTGCGGGCTCCCGAAGCGCACGCTCACGAAGGCCACCTCCCCGCGAGCGTCCCGGTGCTCGCGGATCTCGACGCCGTCGGACGGCAGGGCCCGCGCGGCGCGGAGAAAGTCGGGACCGTACCCGAAGAGATCGTACTCCTCCTCATGGGACAGGTAGACGTCTCGGACCGATCCCGAGTAGGTCCACGCGCCGCGGCGGCGCAAGTCACGGGGAATCCGCCAGATGGGCTCGATGGCCCTGCCGGCCTGGGACACGAACAGGATGGGTTCGTGCAGGCCCCAGTCGAGGCTCACCACGCGATCCTCGGGCGTGAGCTCGCCGGCGAAGTCCGAGAGCGACCGCGACCACCAGCCCCGCCCCCCGGTCTCGTCGACGACGGCCAGCGTGCGCATCAACACCCACCCGTTGCCGACCACGACCGCGGCCACGAGACCCGCCGCGAGCGCGCGCGTCGCCCAGCGCCAGGCACGGCCCGCTCCGGCTCCCCACAGCGCGACGACGCACAGCGCGAGCAGAAGCTGGGGGAAGGGCAGCGCGTTCAGCTGGTGGTGCGCGCGAACCGCGCCCGGGATCACCAGCATGCACGCGCCGATGAGCACCATGGCCAGCCCGGCGAAAACGAGCGCGGAGAGCCGCTCGCGGGCCAGGTATCGGCCGGCAACGGCGGCCGACGCCACCACCACTGCCACCGCCAGGACGACCGGGAACCCCGTGTGAGGCGCGTCCAGTGTGAACATGCGGTCGAAGCGGCCGCCGGCCTCCATCAGCCGGTAGAAGTGCGAGCCGTCGAGCGTGCTCAGCAGCACCGACCACTTCTCGCCGAAGCCCCCGCGGTGGCCGACGCCCCCGCTGGTCGTCCATATCCCGCCCAGCGAGACCAACATGGGCAGCGCCCCCAACGTGGCCGCCGCCAGCGCCAGCGCGGCCTCCCGCCAGCGCTCGCGCAGTTCGGAGACGATTTCCGGCCTGGCGCACAGGGCCGCCAGCAGCACCGCGGCCGGGATCACGACGAAGTCCGCCCGCGCGTAGACCCCGAGGCCGAGCGCGAGACCACCGAGCACCCAGAAGAGCGGCTTTCGGGTCTGCCAGCCGCGCAGCAACAGCGCGAAGCCCCCCGCCCGACACAGAAACAGCGTCGTAAACGGCCCCCACTCGTGGAGCGACAGGAAGAAGAAGGTGGGATCCGTCCCGACCAGCAGGCC
>JAKSBN010000374.1 GCA_022361175.1 Pseudomonadota bacterium
ATGCCGGCTGCGACTACGACGACTTGGTCACCCTCGACGGCGGCACGATCGAGCCCTCCGTCACCTGGGGCATCCATCCCGGACACAATCTCGGCGTCAGCGAGGCGATCCCGACCCCCGACAGCGTCCCCGACGACGAGCAGGCCTCCGCCGCCGAAGCCCTCGACTACATGGATCTGCGCGCCGGCCAGGCCATCGCGGGCACCAAGATCGACGTGGCCTTCATCGGCTCCTGCACCAACGGCCGCATCTCGGATCTGCGCGAGGCTGCGCGCGTTGCCCAGACGGGCCAGGTGGCGTCGCACGTGCGGGCGCTGGTGGTGCCCGGCTCGCGGGCGGTGGCCCACCAGGCCGAAGAGGAAGGCCTCGACGAGGTCTTCAAGGCGGCCGGCTTCCAGTGGCGCGAGCCCGGCTGCTCGATGTGCCTGGCCATGAACCCGGACAAGCTGGTGGGCCGCGAGCTCTCGGCTTCGTCCAGCAACCGCAACTTCAAGGGACGCCAGGGGTCGCCCAAGGGGCGCACGCTGCTGATGTCGCCGGCCATGGTGGCGGCCGCCGCCATCCGGGGGCAGGTGACCGACGTCCGGGAGCTCCTCTGATGGCCGTGCACACCGTCGAGCGCGTCACCGGCACCGCCTGCGTGCTGCGCGGCGACGATATCGACACCGACCGCATCATCCCCGCGCGCTATCTCAAGTGCGTCACCTTCGACGGCCTGGGCGAGCACGCCTTCGAGGACGACCGCGCCCAGGCCAAGGGCGATCACCCCCTCGACCAGGATCACTTCGAGGGCGCGCGCCTCTTGGTGGTGGGCCGCAACTTCGGCTCCGGCTCTTCGCGCGAGCACGCGCCCCAGGCGCTGATGCGCCGGGGCTTCCAGGGCTTCATCGGCGCGTCCTTCGCCGAGATCTTCGCCGGCAACTGCACCGCCCTGGGGCTGCCGTGCGCCACGCTCTCGGAAGCCGACCTGTCCGCGCTGATGGACGCCGTCGAGCTGGCCCCGGACCAGGAAGTCGTGCTGGATCTCCAGGCGGAGACGGTGACGTCGCGCGCCGGTACGGTCTCCGCCTCGATCCCCGCCGGCGTGCGGATGCAGCTCCTGGAGGGCACGTGGGACGCCACGGCCGTGCTGCTCGAGGCGGGCGACGCCATCGACACCACGGCGAAGGCGCTGCCCTACGTGGCGGGCTTCGAGTAGCTACGCACTCCAGAGCTCCGGCGGGTCGGGCCGCGGCAGCCGCTCCGCGACGGGCGGCAGCGCCCGGATCGGGGCGCGCCGGCCCACCTGGTACCAGTAGGCGGTGCTCACGTAGTCGTTGGCCAGCGCGTTGTTGTGGCCGGTCTCGATGGTCACCCGGATCGAGCGCTCGAAGGCGATCGGGTCCTCGATGTGGAAGCGGTACATGCAGTTCTTCCCGCCCCACGGCCAGGCCTCCGTCCCGCTGTAGACCGTCAGTCCGTGGTACGGCGCGCTGAACTCCTGCTTGGGACAGAAGGCGGTGTTGAAGTAGTCCTCGGTGCCCGTGCCGTGCAGGCGCGGCGGCCAGGGCTCGCCGTCGATGAAGATCATGTCGTCGCCCTCGCCGTACCAGTCGTTCACCTGGCGCTCGAAGACGTCGACCCCCAGGTTGCAGCCCACGTAGTGGCCGCGGCCCTCGGCCTCGAGGATGACGTAGTTCTCCTCACCGGTGAGGTTCGCCTCCGACCAGGGCCCGCCCAGGCCGAGGCCCGGCCCGACGGGACGCTCGTCGCTGTAGCCGTAGTCCCTGCGCTCGAAGCCCTGGCGGCGCGCGGTGCCGGCGGTGGGGTTCTGGCGGTTCCACGAGGCGTGGAAGCGGGCCAGCTCGGCGTCGGGCTCTGCGTGCTCTTCGTAGTCGATGTAGTAGTAGAAGAAGCGCAGGTTCTGGCCCTGGTTCTCCACCTCGAAGCGCGCCCCCTCGGCGAAGGGCATGGGGAACCAGCAGTTCATGGATTTGCCGTCCTGCGGGCTCATCTGCAGCGGCTGCGAGCTGAAGTTGCGGCGCAGTCCGAAGGGCAGCCCAAAGAAGTCGCCGAGCGGCACCTCCACACTGGGGGTGACCTCGCCGTCCCAGTACACGCGCAGCACCAGGCTCACCAGGTCGTGCTCCTCGGGCGGCAGCGCCATGGTGGTGACCCAGATGTGGCGCACGCAGCCCGCGCCCTTCACCTCGCCCAGCACGGCCGTCTCGCCGGCCTTCACGAGCAGGCAGTCGCGGTTGCCGCCGCTGCGGTCCCAGGAGGACAGGCGCCGGCTCTTGTAGCTGCGCAGGCGCGCCAGGCCCGCCAGCGATCCGTGGCCCAGATCCATGGCCTAGCGCCCCGGGAACTTGGGATCGCGCTTGGAGAGGAAGGCGTCGATGCCCTCGCGCCGGTCCTCGGTGCCGAACATCGCGCCGAAGGCCTGCTGCTCCAGCGCGTGGGCGGTGCGCACGTCGGCGTCCTGGCCCTGCTCCAGCACGCGCTTGGCCGCGGCCACCGCCACCGGGCTGCGCTCGGCCGCACTCTGGGCCACGGCAACGGCCTTGTCCAAGAGCTCGTCCGGCTCGAAGACGCGGTTCACCAAGCCGATGCGCTGCGCCTCTTCGGCGCGGATCGGCTCGCCCGCCAGCACCAACTCCTTGGCCCAGGCGATGCCCACGCGGCGCACCAGCCGGCTGGTGCCGCCGAAGCCGGGGATCAGGCCCAGCTTCACCTCGGGCTGGCCGAAGCGCGCCTTGGCGGAGGCGTAGATCCAGTCGCAGGCCAGGGCCAGCTCGCAGCCGCCGCCCAGGGCGTAGCCGGAGACGGCGGCCACGGTCGGGATCGCCAGCGCCTCCAGGGCGGCGAAGGTGTCGTGACCCAGCCGGCTGAAGGCCTCGCCCTCCACCACGCTCAAGTCGCGCATGCCCTCGATG
>JAKSBN010000166.1 GCA_022361175.1 Pseudomonadota bacterium
AGCCACGAGTTCATCGAGCGCACGTCGCGGCGGTTGATGAGCTGCAGCGTCGGCCGCGCTTCCTCGAGCCAGCGGGTGAGGCGAGGCAGGTCGGCCAGGAGCCTCGCGGGCGCCAATTCGATCCGTCCGCTCTCGGTGGCCAGATGGCCGGGCAGCATCGGCACCAGCGGGCCCAGGTCGACGCCGTGCTCGTGCCGCCGCAGGCCGGCGAGGGTGAGACCCGCTGGGTCGCGCCCGCAGCCGTCGCCGTAGGGACCGAGGCGCAGCAGCACGTCCAGGATGCGCTCCGGACCGGGCTCCTTGCCCGCGGCCTCGAGCACGTCGTCGAGCTCGAGCTCTTCCCGCCAGCGGCTCTTGCCGAGCGCCAGACTGGCGAACTGGCGCAGCACCAGTCCATCCACCTGCGCCAGGTCCAGCGACTCGAGGCCCATCAGCCGGCGCCCCAACTGAAGGGCGGTGTGCCAGGCGTCGCGGGCGCCGGGCTCGGGTTCGAGGGCGGCCGAGGACCACTTGGCGGTGTTGCGCACCGCAAAGTGGTGCAGCGCCAGATCGTAGTGGCCGCGCTCCAGCGGCGCGGTGGGGGGCAGGATCAGATCGGCGTGGCGGGTGGTCTCGTTCTGGTAGTAGTCGAGGCACACCATGAAGTCGAGCGACGCCAGGGCGCGGTCGAGGCGCTCGCTGTTGGGGAACGTGCGCACCGGATTGCCGGCCACCGTGACGAGGGCGCGAATCTGCCCGTCGCCGGGCGTTTCGATCTCCTCGGCCAGGGCGGCGGTGGGGAGCTCGCCCAACACCTCGTCGCGGTTGGCGACCCGGCTCTGCCAGCGGCCGAACTCGACCGGCCCCGCGGCTTCGAAGACGAAGTGAAGGGGGGCGGCCGGGTTGGTGAACATGGAGCCGCCGGGCCGGTCCAAGTTGCCGGTGAGGATGGCCAAGAGGTCGAGTGCCCAGCTGGCCAGCGTCCCGAAGCGCTGGGTCGAAGTGCCCATCCGACCGTAGGTGGCGGCGGTTCGCGCTGTGGCCAGCTCGCGCTCCAGGCGCCGGATGGTGGCCGCGACGATGCCGCAGCGCGGGGCCACGCGTGCGGGGGAGAGCGCGGCGACCGCCTGGGAGACGGCGTCGATGCCGTTCACGAGACCTTCCGCGCGGCCCAGTGAGACGCGTCCCTCCTCGAAGAGTACGTGGACCATGGACAGCAGCAGCGCGGCATCCCCGCCCGGGGTGATGAAGTGGTGCTCGTCGGCCTGATCGGCCGTTTCGCTCCGGCGCGGGTCCACCACGACCAGTTTCCCGCCGCGACGGCGGAGCGCGGCCAGGCGGTCGCGGATGCCCGGCGCCGTCATCAAGCTGCCGTTCGAGACCAGGGGGTTCGCTCCCACGACCAGCAGGTAGTCCGTGCGGTCGACGTCCGGCACGGTCGCGCGCAGCGGGCCTCCGTACATGCTCCCGGACTGCACGTAGCGAGGCCACGTGTCGAGCGAGCCCGCCGAGAAAACGCTCTTGGAGCCGAGCGCCCGGGCGAGCACGTTCGAGCCGAGCAGTGTCGCGAAGTCGTGGATGGCGGGGTTGCCGCGGTACAGCGCGACGGCGTCCGCGCCGTGCGCCTCGCGCACCCGCGCAATGCCCTCGGCGGCCAAGGCGTAGGCCTCGTCCCAGTCGATCTCGCGAAAGCCCGACGCCGTGCGGCGCAGCGGTCGACGCAGGCGGTCGGGGTCGTGCTGCAGCTCGCGCAGTCCCACGACCTTGGGGCAGACGTGGCCGCGCGAGAACGGGTCGGCACGGTCGCCGCGCAGGCGCCCGATGCGGTGGCCCTCCACGGCGACCTCGACGCCGCAGGTGGCTTCACAGATCGTGCAGGTGGCGGTCGTGGTGCGCTGGCCCATGGCCGGAGCGTAGGTTGTCGAGTGGTACTAGAGTAGATCCAGGTTATTTCGATTCGATGGATCCAATTGAATTCAGTCGGATCGGGGTCACCGGCCGAGTTCGTTCACGGCCTGTGCGAGGCGCCGGATGCCCGCGCGGATGTCGGCTTCGGAGAGCGCCGCGTAGCCCAGCAACAGCTCGGCGCGGCGCGGTGGGCGCGCGTAGAAGGGCGCGGCGGGATAGACGCCGACCCCGCGCTCGCGGCAGGCCGCGCGCAGCCGCGTGACGTATCGCGCGGAGAGCGACTCCAGGCGCAGCAGCGCGTGCAGTCCGGCCGCCGTGCCGATGACGGTGCCGCGGTCTCCCAGCTCGCGGTCGACGGCCTCCAGCAGGGCCGCCCGCCGGCCCGCGTGAAGGCGCCGGATGCGGCGCACGTGGCGTTCCAGATGGCCCTCGGCGACGAAGTCGGCGAAGGCCAGTTGCTCCACGCTGGCCGTGCCCGTGTCGGTGAGCGCCTTGGCGTCCTGAAACGCGCGCACCAGCGAGGGAGGGACCACGGCCCAGCCGATGCGCAGCGCCGGGAACAGCACCTTCGACGCCGTGCCCACGTAGACGACCCGCCCGTCGCGATCCAGGGATTGGAGGCACTCCAGCGGTTGGCCCTGGTACCGGAACTCACCGTCGTAGTCGTCCTCCAGCACCGTCGCGCCACTTCGCCGGGCCCAATCCAAGAGCGCCAGCCGCCGGGGGAGAGAGAGCACGCCGCCGGCGGGAAACTGGTGCGACGGGGTCACGCAGGCCAGGCTCGCCCTGGGCACGCGCTCGAGTTCCCCCACCCGCAGGCCGTCGGCGTCGGTGGGGATGGCTGCGATCTCGGCGCCGGCCGCGGCCAGGCAGAAGGCGAAGCCCGTGTAGTGCGGCTCCTCCAGCACGGCCGTGTCGCCCGGATCGACCAGGAGTCGGGTGCACAAATCGATGGCCTGCTGCGACCCCTGCACGATCAAGAGCTGCTCGGGATCGCAGACCACGCCGCGGGCGCGGGCCAGATAGCCCGCGAGCGCCTCGCGCAGCTCGGCGGCGCCGCCGGGCGGCTGGTAGGCCAGGCGCCGCACCGACAGCCGCCGCGCCCGCCGGCCGAGCAGGCGGGACCAGGTCTCGAGCGGGAGATCCGAGTAGGCGGGCTCGCCGTAGCGGAAGTCGAAGCGAAGCGGCTCGCGCGGCAGGCTCCAGCTGGCGCCGCGGGCCGGCAGATCCCGGGCGATGCGGCGCCCCACGGCGGACAGGCGGAGGCGCGCGCTCTGCCCGCGCTTGCGCGTGCGTTCGCGGCGGCGCCCGGGCAGCGAGTCCGCCACGAAGGTACCCGAGCCTTCCCGGGCCGTGGCGTAGCCCTCGGCCACCAGGCGCTCGAAGGCGTGGAGCACCGTGTTGCGCGACACGCCGAGTTCTCCAGCCAGAGCCCGCGACGACGCCAAGCGGGCGCCCGGGGCCAGGCGACCGGCCAGGATGGCGCCCCGCAGTGCGCGGTAGGTCTGGCCGTGGAGCGGCCCTTTCCCGTCCAGCGGCAGGGTCAGCATGCCTGAGTGGTACCACAAAAATGAAATAATGTGGATCTTTCATGGTACCGGACGGCGCCGCATGTTTCGGGACGCGCCGGGCCCTCTCGCCCGGGTCGGGAGGAACGCATGTCGACGCCCACGGATCTCGAGCGATTCATCGGCTACGCCCAGGCCTTCGAGCTGGCTCAGGCCGGCGAGGCCTGGCCGGTGTTGGAGCCCCACTTCTGCGAGGACGCCGTGCACCTCGTGCACAACGGAGGCTCGCTGGGAGGGGACGACCACGGTCGCGCTGCGGTGGTGGACGGCCTGAAGCAGAGCGTCCACGACCACGACCGCCGCTTCGACGTCCGCATTCCCGAGATCCTGGAGGGGCCCGTGAGCCGGCCCGACGGCGTGTGGATGCGCTACGCGCTGACCCTGCGACGGGCGGGCGTCCCCGAGCTGCGCTTCGAGGGCGAGCACCTGACCGAGTACGAGGACGGCCGCATCTGCCGGATCGAAGAGTGGCTCCCCGCGGACACGCCGCAGCGAGTGGAGACGCTGTTGGCGGAGCACGACGCCCGTCTGCATCCGCCGGGCTCCCCGCCGCGGACACCCAACGCGCGCGACCGTCGCGACCTGGAGGCGGCGACCGCGGGCAGTCTGATCCGCGCCTACGGGAGCGCCAAGAGCCAGCAGGACGTCGGGGCGGCGCTGGCGTTCTGCAGCCCGGACTTCGCGCTGGAGACGCCGGCGTTCGGAACCCGCGCCGTCGGCCGCGATGCCGTTGCGGCGCAGCTGGCCGTCTTCTTCCGTGCGTTTCCGGACTATCGGGTCAAATTGGAGGGATTTGCCCAGGGCGACGCGGCCGTGACCTGGGGCCGGGCGAAGCTCTCCCTGCGCGGGGCCCTGCTGGGCCTCGAGCCGACTCACAAGACGGCCGAGCTGCCCGTCTACTGTCTGTTCGACGTGCGCGAAGGCATGCTCCGCAGCGAGCGCTTCGTCTTCGACCGGGCCTCGTTCTGCGAGCAGCTGGAGTTGCCGGCGCCCGCGTTGGCCGAAGCCTTGGCTACGCTGGCGCGCGGTGACTCCCCCGACTGAGGGCAGAGAAACGAGCATGAGTTCGTCGCTCCCGGACCCGACCCGCTCGGCGCGACCCGCGACTTTCGACGGGGGCGCGGTCGGGCGCTTCAACGCGTGGTTCTTCGAGGCGTTCGACCGCTACATCAACTTCGTCGCCCGCGAGCACAAGCGCGCGGCCTTCGACGGCGTTCGCGCGGGGGACGTCGTCGAGATCGGCGCCGGGGTCGGCGCCAACTTCGACTACATCCCGCAAGGCAGCCGCATCCTCGCGGTGGAGCCCAACGAGGCCATGTTCGAGCGGCTCCGGCGACGCGCCGAGGCGCGGGGCGCGAAGCTGGAGCTGGTGCCGGCGCCCGCCGAGGCCCTCCCGCTTCCCGACGCCTCGGTCGACGAGGTCCTGTGCTCGCTCGTTCTCTGCACGGTCTCGGATCCGCACCAGGCCGTGCGCGAAGTCCTGCGGATCCTGCGGCCCGGAGGCCGCTTCCGCTTCGTCGAGCACGTGGCCGCCCACCCCGCGTCCCCCCGGCGCTGGCTGCAACAGGCGCTCGTCCGTCCCTGGGCGTGGCTGTACGAGGGCTGTCAGCTGTGCCGCCACACCGCCGACGTGATCGAGGCCGCCGGCTTTCGCCAGGTCTCCATCGAGCGCCGCCGGTTTCGCCGCTCGCTCTTCTTTCCGGTGAACTCCGCGATCTGGGGAATTGCCACCAAGTAGGCCCTGGACCGCCCGGACCGAGTTCGCGTGCCGCGCTGCCCCGCCCGCGCTACCCATGCGCGAGGAGGGCCCCCCATGTCGACCGACCGCCTCGCGATCTCGTGCCTTCTGCTTTCCGCCTTGGTGCTCGCGCTCTCGGCCTGCGCCGGCGGCAACCGCCGCGTCGAGTACCAACCGGCGACCTTCCGCTTCGACTGGCGACCCCACGGCTCCATCGAGCCACAGTCGCGGCGCGACTTCCGCGAACGGTTCGACCGCAAAGTGGTGGCCCTCCAGACCAAGCTGCAGGACGAGGTGGTGATCGCGGCGCTTCACGGGGCGAACGAGCGGGATCGCCAGCGGACGCGAGCCGACTTGTTGAAGGCGGACGAGCGCTGGGTGCGGGAGAACGGCGGCGCCTTCGCGGAGAGTTTGGTGCAGGAGCGCTGTTCGGTGTCGCTGCGCCATTTGCAGCAGAGCCTTCCGGGCTTCGCCGAGATCTTCGTGACCAACAACCGCGGCGTGAACGTGTGCCAGACGAACAAGACCAGCGACTACTACCAGGCGGACGAGGGCTGGTGGACCCAGACCTGGGACGAGCGCGAGGCGTGGCACGGCGGACTCGAGCACGACGCCAGCGCCGACGTGATCGGCGTGGCGCTTTACTTGCCCGTGGTGGACCCGGACACGGGCGAGCTCCTGGGGGTCGCCAAGGCCGTCGTGGAAGACGCGCTTCGCGCCCGGGTCTCGTCCGGGGGGCCCGGGACCTAGCGGACACTCGCGGCGGCCAGGGCGCGGGGCACGTCCCGGATCGAATCGACGCGAGCCCACGCTCCCTCGAAGTCCTGCGAAGCCGTGAACGCGCTGTGAATCACCAGGCACCGGAGCCCGGCCGCTCGGGCCGAGCGCAGGCCACGCGCGGAGTCTTCCAGGGCGACGCTCTCCTGCGGGCGCGCGCCGAAGCGCGCGAGCCCGGCCAGGTAGGGGGCGGGGTGCGGCTTCGCACGTTCGTAGTCCTCGACGGTGAGCGCGAACTCGAAGTGGTCGAGCAGCCGGCGCTCGGCGTGGATGAGGTCGAAATCCGCGCGCCGGGCCGTGGTGACGACGCCCATCCGGTGACGGCCGGCCAGCTGGTCCAGGACCTCGGCCACGCCCTCGATCTCGATGGGCTGGTGGCGCAGGAACTCCTGGTAGAGCGCATCGCGTTGGTTGCGGCGCGCCTCGAGCTCGGGCCCGGCCAACCCCTCGGCCCGGGCGAGGTCCCAGCAGCTCTCCCCCGCGGCCATGAGGTCCAGGTAGCGGGCCTGCGACAGCTCGATGTCGAGCCGCGCGAGCACGGAGCGCGTGGCTTCGAAGTACCAGCGCTCCGTGTCCACCAAGACGCCGTCGTGGTCCCAGAGGAGGTAGGGGAAAGTCACCCGCCCCCCTGCAGCAGCGCCGAGCCCGTCGGCGCCAAGAGGCGCTCGGCCAGGCCGCGGTGAAGCTTGATCGGGATGTGGGAGCAGCGCGCCGCTTCCAACACCACCACCGGAATCCGCCACACCGTCTCTTCGCGGGCCCGGAGCTCGCTCCACGGGAAGAAGAGGGGCGGGTGGCGGAAGGAGAAGACGAACGGCAGCGACAGCTGCAGCCCGGCCGGGCCCGACACGAAGGTGAGACAGTTGTTGTAGTTGCAGCCCGCCCGCAGCTGGGCGGAGCGCCAGCGGAAGCGTTCTCCAGAGGCGGTTCCGCGCGCCGGGTAGACCTGGGCCAGTTCGCGCCAGCCGCCCCAGCGCGACACGACGGCGAAGATCGTCAGCCACAAAGCGCCGAAGAAGACCGGAAAGCCGCCGAAGAGCCACGGGGTCCACGCGTCCACGCGCGGAGAGTACCAGCCCCGCCGGGAGCTGACAGGATAGAGGGATGTCGGGGAAATAGCCGGATCGTTGCTGAGGCAGAGCATTCGATCGATGCTCGCGGGCGAGAGAGGAGAGAACCATGACCCGGACCACCCGCTCGCTCGCCATCGGCGCCGGAATCGCGTCCGTCCTGGCGGGCGCCTGGCTGGTGTTGCCTCAGGCCCTGCTGCCGCGCGGCGGCCCAGCGCCTGAAGTGACGCCGGCGGTCGCTGATCTGGACTTCGAAACGGTGCACATCCGCGTGGGACCTGCGGCCGTGGGGCTCACGGCGTGGTGGATGCCGGCCCCGGAGGCTCGGGGTGTGGCGCTGCTGCTGCACGACGGGTCTTCCAACCGCTCGTTCCTGTGGAGCCAGGCCTTGGGCCTTGCGAGCGAGCTCGTGCGGCGGGGCTACCACGTGCTGGCGCCCGACCTGCGCGGCCACGGCGACTCGGAGCGGGGAGGGCAGGGCTTTCCCGTCGGCGCGGATCTCGCTCCCGACGTGAGCGCCTGGATCGACTTCGTCGAGACTCGCTCCGGCGGCCTGCCCGTGGTGGTTCAGGGGTTCGGGTTGGGCGGCCAAGCGGCGCTCTACGCGGCCGCCGCCGATCGTCGCATCGCGGCGGTCGTGGCCGACTCCACCTGGGCGGACCTGCGCACCAGCCTGCGGGTGTCGCTTCCCCGCGTCACCGTGCTGCCCGATGCGATGGTGCCGGCCCTGTTGTGGAGCGCGGAGCACGTCCACGGGGTCGACTTCGAGTCCAGTCGCGCCGTGGACGTGGTGGGCGGCGTCGGCGAGCGCCTGCTGCTGATCCAGAACGAGGCCGATCCGCAGATCCCGCTGCGCCAGCTGCGCTGGTTGGCCGAGGCGGCGCCGGATGCGGAGGTGTGGCTCACGCCGGCCCCGCCGCCCGGGCATCCGATCTACGCGGCGCGCGGATCCTGGGGCACACATACCCAATCCTACGTTCTCGCCCCCGACGTCTACGCCGAGCGCGTGCTGGACTTTTTCGATGCGCGCCTGCAAGCCGCGGCCGAGCTGGCCGCATCGGGAGGGACCGCGCCATGACCGCCGCCGACTACGCACCCCTGGACGAAGCCCTGGAGCGGCTGGCCGGTGCCGGCCCCGATTTGACCAACGGTTTGACCAGCCACGCGCCCATGGCCGCCGAGGCGCTCTGCGCCATGGGACAAGCCCACGCCGTGCTGCCCTTCGTGGAGGGCTACCTCGCGCTCACCCAGCCGTGGCCCGCCGCGCGCGAGCCCATCTCGATGGACGCTTGGCGCGGCGCCCTGGGCCAGCGTCCGCGAGGGGGCGACTGGCGCGCCTTTTTCGCAGCGGAGCTCGAACGGGAGCCGTGGCGGCACGTGCTCGAACGCTGGACGGCGAACCTGGCCCCCGGCTTCTGCGCGGCCGCCTGCCACGGGGTCATCCGCGTGGGTCACGCGGTGCGGGCCCTGGCCCTGGCCGAGACCGAAGCGCGTCGGCGCGAACTGGGCGACGCGCTGGCAGCCTGGGCCACGGACTACGAGGAGCTGCCGACCGCCGCCCGCGCGGATCGGCCGGCGCTCTCCCCCAGCGAGGCGATTCGGCGCGTCCCGCTGCTGCCGCCCGAGCAGCGGCGGCCGGGCATGATCGTCGTGTCGCTGCACGCCCTGGGCGACTTCCCGGCCTTCGCCCCGGTGATCGATCTGCTCGCCGTGCCCGACGATCCGCTGGCGGCGGTGCCGGAGCTGGCCGAGGTGTTCGCGCGCGTCTATCTGGGAAGCGCCCGGGACGCGCTCGGCTCGATCATCTTCACCCACGGCGTCACCAGCGTGCACGCGCTGGCGAACCTGCTGCCGCACCTCGGCCGAGACACGGCGCGCGAACTCACCCGCTTCGCGTGGCAGGCGGCGTGCGCCCTCTACTCGGCCCTCGGTCGAAGCGCGGAGCCGGAGCGGGCGCCCGAAGCCGAGGGGACGGCACTGGCGGAGCTGGCGGCGGGTGCCGCCGCCCACGGCGACGAGCACGCCATCAAGCTCACGGAGGCCTGCCTCACGCTGTACCGCCTACGTCCGTCCGCCGTCTTTCCGGCGGCGGCCCGGCACGCGCAGTCGACGCTGCCGCCGGCTGCGGCGGGAGGGCGCAGTGGTCGGTGAGGCGCCGCGGCTTCTCAATTCACCGAGGTGCCGTCGGGGAACACGATGTCCCCCGTGTTGACGTCCTCCATCGACTCCAACACGGAGACGTCCTCCCAGACGGGGATGCCCTCGGCCTTGAAGAGCTCGCGCGAGCGCTCGGTGACCGCGCCCACGCGCACCAGCGCAGGCATCATGAGATCCTTGAAGGAGTGGATGTGGCCGGGAGGGAGCCGGCCGCTGATGCCGGCGGCGCCGGTCTCGATCAGCGCCTTCAGGAAGTCCTGGGGATCGATCCCCGCGCGCTCCAGCACCAGCATGAAGCCGGGGTCCATGGGACGCGGCTTCTTGCCGTCGGCCCCACCCTGGGAGTCGGCCATGCCCTTGACCGCCAGGAAGGCGAACTCGGCCACGCTCTCGCGGTCGTCCGGGTGCATGTCCTTCAGCACCTGGCCCAGGTAGACGTTGCCGAACGCCACGTGGCGCGACTCGTCCCGCAGCACGCCCTCGGTAAGCGCGCGCAGCAGCGGGCAGGTGGTGTCGCGGCGCATGTTGTGGAAGGCGGCCAGGGCCAGGCCCTCCACCACCATGTTCATGCCCACCATGATCTTGGCGAAGTGATCGGCGGACAGGGTCTGGTCGATCAGCTGTTTCAGCCAGGGGGACATGGGGTAGGCCAGGGCCAGCTTGTCGATGTACTTGGCGTACACCTCCACGTGACGCGCCTCGTCCATCGTCTGGGACGCGCTGTAGAGCTTGGCCTCGTAGTCGGGGACCGCGTGGGTCACCGCGGCGGCCGTCATGAGGGCCCCCTGCTCTCCGTGCAGGAACTGGGACAGCAGCTGGGCGGTGCCGTGGGCGGCGAACGTCTCGCGCTGGGTGTCCGACAGGCGGTCGAAGAAGGGCAGCTGCATCAGCTGGACGAAGGCCTGGCCCACGATCGGCTTGGCCGGGTCGATCTCGTGGCTCCAATCCAGCTGGACTTCGGCGTCCCACTGGTTCTGCTTGGCCTTGCTGTAGAGGTTCTTGAGCTTCTCGGAGGAGATGTCGTAGTCGAACTGCCAGCAGATCTCCATCGGCGACTTGAAGACCTCGGACTGGGTCCAGTCTTCCTTCGGGTTCGGGGTCTCGGTCGGGTCGCTCATGGGGACTCCTCGGGAGTGGGTTCAGGGGCGAGCAGCAGCTCGACTTTGCGCGAACTCCCGCCTCGGAGCTCCGGCTGGGAGCTCCGGAGAGCGGCTCTGGCAATTCGACGATTTTGAGGAAAAGTGTAAACCTTGTCCAGTGCCGCGCAGGTCGCGGCGGAGAGCCCATGGGAGCGACGGCACCGTCCGAAGAGCGCGCGGCCGAACGCCGAGAGGCCCTGCTGGAGGCCGCCCGGGAGACCTTCATCCACTACGGCTGGCGGCGGACCTCGATGGAGGCCATCGCCCGGGAGGCCGGGCTCTCGCGCACGGCGCTGTATCACCATTTCTCCAACAAAGAAGAGGTCTTTCGGGCTCTTTGCGAGGTTCTGCACGAGCGTGTGGTGGAGGCTGCCGAAGCCGCGGCCCGGGGGCCGGGGAGCTGTGCCGAGCGGGTGCGGGGCCTGTTGGACGCCCGGCTGGGCTTCTTCTTCGACACCCTGCGCGCCTCTCGGCACGGCTTCGAGCTGCTGGACGAGAACAGCCGCCAGTGCGGCGACGTCTCTCTGGAGGCGGCCAAGCGCGTCCACCGGATCCTGGCCCGGGTCCTCCGCCAGGGCGAGCAGGCGCGGGAGATCGACTTGGCCGGTGTCGGACTGCGTCCGGACACGGCGGCCACCTTCCTGTTGCGCTGCGGCGAGGGACTGGCGGGACATCAGCGCGCCGTGCCCACCTCGGCCGAGTACCGCAAGCGCTTGGACCAGTTGGTGCGGATCGCTTTCGAGGGTTGGGGCCGCCGCTAGTGGGCCTCACGCCACGCGCCAGGTGAAGGACCAGCTGCAGACCTCGTCGCCTTCGACGCAGCAGGTCGCCTTGGCCACCGCGGGGTCGGTGAGCTCCGCCGCCTCGAGGACCTGGAGCAGGTAGCCTTTCAAGATGCCGCAGATCTCGGGGCTGGACGCCTCGTAGCCCTCTAGGAACAGCACGCCTTCCCCACCGTCGGCCACCTGCATGCGCATCTTGCCGGTGTCGTGCTGGCTCGACCACAGCGCGAAGACGCGTCGCGGCAGGCCCCACGGATCGCTCTCGCCCCGCAAGTGCGAATACAGGCCCTCCAGGTGCTCGCGTGCGGCCGTGCGGCCGAAGGCCTCGAGCGTCTCCGCGCGCGTGCCCGGCAGCAGCCGCAGCGAGGCCTGGATCAGGGCCAGAAGCTCGCTCTCCGGATACCAGCCCGAGTCCATCAGGCGGCCGTCGAGATAGGGATGCAGCTCCGGCGGGAGCAGCGGCTCCGCATCGGCGCGGCGGCTGCCCAAGAACTTCGCGAACGACACCATGGTGGTTCCCTTCGCCTTGGCCACCTGCAAAACCTCCCCGCCCGTTCCGCTGGAACGCGTATCCACCCCCGTATCGGGCGGGAACCCGGGCCGCTGAAGCCGCCCCACCGGTCGGTTTGCTCGCTCGGTTGAAACACGAGTAATTACTCGTCTATGTTCTGGCGGCGATGGCCTCCGCGGTGAACGTGAAGCCCCGCAAGCGACCCCGGCAGGAGCGTTCGCGGCGGATGGAGCGCTTCCTCCTGGAGGCGGCCGGGCGGGTGCTCGCGGAGGAGGGACCGGCGGGGTTCAACACCAACCGCGTGGCCGAGCGGGCGGGGGTGAGCGTCGGCTCCCTCTACCAGTACTACCCCAACAAGGCCGCGCTCCTGTTCCGGCTCCACGCGGAGGAGAACCGGGACACCCAAGCCACCCTGCAGGCGCTGCTCACGGACCGCCGCCGGAGTCCGCGCGATCGGATCTTCGCCGCCATGCGGACCTTCTTCGAGACCGAGGCCGCCGAGGCCCCGCTGCGCGAGGCGCTGGCGGTGGCCCGGGTCTACTTCCGCGACTCCGAGGAGTTCGCATCCGTCGAGCGCGACGTGGTGGAGCTGTTGCGCCTCTTTCTGGTGGAGGCCCAGCCCGAGCGCCGGGGGCGGCGCGAGTTCGACGCCCGCTTCCTCTCGACCGTCGTGGCCAGCGTGGGCGAGGCGGTGACCCAGCGCGGGATGCGCGGGCGGGAGCTGCGCCGATTTGCGGACGAGCTGAGCGCCATGCTCTGTACGCACTTCGGACTCTGAGCCTCGGGCGGGGGGCGGAACGCGAGCCCGCCGCCTCGGCGCCGGCGGCGAGGCCGGTCGCGACCCGCGGAATCAGCCGGTTCCACGGGCCGCGGAACGCGAGTACCCAACCCGAGCCGTCATTCGTATCGTGATCTCGGTGACCGCGCGCCCGCGCAAGGAGACCGCCGCATGCCGTTTCGATCGCTCGCCGCGCTTGGCGCCGCCCTGTGTGCTCTCGCTCCGCCCGGGATCGCGGGCGCCGACGAGCCCAAGCCCCTTCGGAGTGAAGACGCGAACTTCTCGATCTTTCTGTTGGTGCGCGCCACGAGCCACTGGCTGGCGCTGGCGCCCGAGGAGCGCTTCGCGTTTCTCGACGCGGAGATCCAGCCGCGGTTGGCCGCTCACCCGCAGGTTCGCATGCGCTTCTGGGATACCGAGCACCTGAATGCGCGGATCAGCGACGTGATCCTGTTCGAGACCCAGCGTCTCGACCAGTACCGCTCTCTCATCGAGGGCCTGCGCGAGTCTCGCTTCTGGGGGCACTACTTCGAGGTGTTGGAGATCCTGCCCGGCATCGAGAACGCCTACGCCGAGCACTACGACGTGGAGCCCTACGGCCCCGAGGCGCGCCAACCCTGACTCCGGGCCCCGGCCTCAGCCCCCGGTGCGCTGCTTGCCGGCCTGGTAGCGACGGAGTGTCGCGGCCGAGAACGCCACCGCCTCGCGTTTCTGGGCGTCCGTGAGCGCTCGACCCTGAATCGCCTCGAGCTCGGCGAACCGCGGGCTCTCCTCCGTCAGCGGGTCCGGGAAGCTCTTGATGGCCAGCCACTTCGCTTCGTAGCCGGGAGGCGGCGGGAGCATCTGGAAGTCGAACTCGTGAATCGGACGGCCGTGGTCCAGCAGCGCCAGGACGTTCTCGATGGCCAGGACGATCTTCTCGCTGGTGCGGTTCCACTCGCCACCGTGGAACAACCGCTCGACCTGTTCGGAGGCCGCCCGATAGAGCATCCCCGCCAAGTCGGGGCCGCCGAGACGCGCCGCGACCGCGGCCCGGGCGAGCTGGATCCGGGCACGGTCCTCGCTACGGAGCACGAGTGCGTCCCCGTCCTCCTCCTCGAGGTAGTCGAGCTGGGCCGCGAACTCCTCGACTTCCTCTCGCGTGTAGCCTGCCAGATCCGAGGCGGACCAAACCGAGTGCAGGTCGATCGCCCTCATCCGCGCGCTCCTCCACCGTTCCTCCCTGCCTCGGGCGAGGCGTCGAAACGAGTGACCCGGACGAGACGGCGATTGGTGACCGTCCGCCGCCTCGTCCGGGCGGTGCGCCGCTTGCGAGCGCTACCGATGGTTTGGTCTCCGACCTGCGACCGCCAGGCCGGCGAGCCCCACGAGGCCCAGCAACGCCGTTCCCGGCTCGGGCACGGGGGTGAGGTCCAGCGACACGTCGTATTCCCCGGAGAACCAGATGACGTCGTCGTCCGTCCAGTGGAGGTACTGCATCCCGTCCAGGACGAGGCGCATGGTGTAGTCGCCCGCCGCCAGGGTGCCGGCGTCCTCGTACGAGAAGTCGTCGCCTCCGAAGCCCTCGTGGAGGGTGATGAAGTTGCCTTCGTCGTCCACCAGCTCGAACCGGACGTACAGGTCGTCGAAGACGAACGTCATGGTCAGTGCGAACTCGTGTGCTTCGTCCAGGCGGAAGTCGTAGTGGAGGACCGAGGTGGCCCGCACGGTCTCCTGGCACAGGGAGCTGCAAGAGCCGCGCCCCTCGACCTCTGCGGACATCTGGATCGAATCCCCGAACGACGCGGAACCGCGGGCGAAGATGTTCTCGATGGCGGCGGTGTCGGAGAACGACTGGAAATCGACGTCTTCGACCTCGTCACGGGGTTCGACGACCGGCGTGCAGTCGGTTCCGTCGCAGCCGAGGTCTTCGTAGCGGTGGTAGGCGCTCAGCTCGGCGCTGCTGCCCGTGAGCACCGGGGTGGCGGCCGCGGGCGTGCACAGGAAGAGCAGGGCCAAGGCCCCGAAGGCCATCAGATGGGGAAAGGGGGGACACAACAGCTTCAACAACCAGGACATGACAGTCTCCGTGCGACGCGGGGGGACCGCGTCCGCACCCAATGAGTTCAAGCGCCGACCGCGTACGTGCACGGGAGACCCACCCACCGATGGATCCAGCCAGAGACGAAAGGGGCGGCAGCAACAGCGCGTTTCAGACTCCGCGACACCGCACTGTGCGGCGTCATGAGCCCCTTTGGCGGCGCACGGTAGCTCGTGCTCTCAGTTTATCAAGCAAGCGCTTGGTGTTTTTATGTTCCCTGGGGAAATGACGCGAAATTGTCACGAGGTTGGGAAGCTCGGCGGAGAGCAGGAAGCTGTTCTGGCGGGAGTGGCGGCGAGCGCGCGCCCCTAGGTTCGGGCCTGGGCGCGGATCCCGTTGAGATACAGGTCGAGCCACCCCTTCGCGACCTGCTCGACCGAGTGCACCTGGGGGTCGTACCAGCGGTGCACCGCGCCCATCACGGACATGAGCATGCCGTACGCGAAGGCCGGATCGACGTCCGCGCGGAACTCGCCCGTGCTGCTCCCCTGCACCATGACCTTGATGAAGACGGCGGCCACCTGCGCCATGTACTCGTCGACGTAGGCGAATTCCTCGCCCTGGAAGAGGCGGCCCTGCTCCTGCAGCAGAATCGTCGTCTCGTTGGCGTGCTCCAGGAGCCCGCGAATGGTGACGACCACGAGCCGCTCGAGCTGTTCTTCGGCGGTGCCGCCGCGACGCAACTCGGCCTCGTAGCGCTCGAGCATGTCGGCGCCGTAGCTGCGCATCAGCTCGTGCACGATCTCGTGCTTGGTCTTGAAGTAGTGGTAGAGGCTGCCGGACAAGAGGCCCACGCTCTCGCCGATGTCCCGCACCGTGGTGGCCTGCACGCCGCGCTCTGCGAAGAGCTCTCCCGCCGCTGCGGCGATCTGGCGCCGCCGCTCCGCCATCGGTCTGCGCTTGGCCACGAACACGAATCTACGTCACATACGAGGCCGTTGGCAAGAAAATCAAGCAAGCGCTTGGCTGACTGGGAGTCATCCCTCTCGCGGAGGAGGAGACGTTGGGGACGCGGTGGCTAGTCGAGGCCCGGGCGGCGGCGCAGGGTGCGGTCGGCGACCTCGCGCGCGACCTCGTCCAGGAACTGGGCCACCGGCAGCGTGCTCTGCTCGTCCTCGCCGTAGCGGCGGACGGTCACGCTCTCGGCCTCCACCTCGTTCTCGCCCACGACCAGCACGATCGGGATCTTCTGGGTGAGGGCGTTGCGGATCTTCTTGCCCACCTTCTCGGCGCTGCGATCGACTTCGGCGCGGACGAAGCGCTGGCGCAGTTGGGACTCGACCCCGTCGGCGTAGTCGAAGAACTTCTCGCTGATGGGCAGGAGCCGCACCTGCACCGGCGCTAGCCAGGTGGGGAAGGCGCCGCCGAAGTGCTCGATCAGGTAGGCCACGAAGCGTTCGTGGGTGCCGAGCGGCGCGCGGTGGATGACATAGGGGTGGTGGAGCTCGCCGTCGGGCCCGGTGTACTGCAGGTTCAGGTGGTCGGCGCGCGGCTGCGCGAAGTCGAGCTGGTTGGTGGCGAAGGTCTCTTCGCGGCCCGTGACGGTGCGCAGCTGCACGTCGATCTTGGGGCCGTAGAAGGCGGCCTCGCCGCGCACCTCTTCGAAAGGCAGCCCGGAGGTGCGCATGGCCTGCCGCACGCGGTCCTCGGTGGCGGCCCAGGCCTCGGGGTCGTTCACGTACTTCTCGCGTCCCTTGGGATCGTCCGGGTCCCACAGCGAGAGGCGCATGTAGAAGTCCTCGATGCCGAACAGCTCGAAGTAGCGCTCGTGCATCTCCATCACGGCCACGAACTCGGACTCGATCTGGTCCGGGGTGCAGTAGATGTGGGCGTCGTTCATGCAGAGGCCCCGCACCCGCAACAGCCCGGACAGCGCCCCGTGATCCTCGAAGCGGTAGACCTGCCCGTACTCGGCCAGTCGCAGCGGCAGCTCGCGGTAGCTGCGCTTGCGCGCCGCAAACACGCGGTGGTGGTGCGGGCAGTTCATCGGCCGCAGGTAGTAGGTCTCCTTCACGGCCCGGCTGGCCCCGTCCTCGTCCGCCTCGGTTTCCTCCAGAACCATGGGCGGGTACATGTCCTCGGCGTAGTAGGGCAGGTGGCCGGACAGGTGGTAGAGCTCGTCGCGGGTGATGTGTGGGGTGGCGATGCGCTCGTAGCCCGCCTTGAACTCCTCCTCGCGGGCCAGCTTCTCCAGCTCGTCGCGCAGGACGGTGCCCTTCGGCAGCCACAGCGGCAGTCCTTTCCCGACGACGGGATCGATCGTGTAGAGGTCGAGCTGAGCTCCGAGCCGCTTGTGGTCGCGCTTCAGGCCCTCTTGGTAGCGGCGCACCGCCGCCTCCAGGTCCTCTTTCGACTCGTACGCCCAGGCGGCGATGCGGGTCATCATGGAGTTGCGCTCGTCGCCGCGCCAATACGCGCCCGCCACCGAGCGCAACCGGAAGCAACCGGCCGGGATCTCGCCGGTGTGCTTCACGTGAGGCCCTTCGCACATGTCGACGAAGGGGCCGTTCGTGTAGAAGGACAGCGTCTCGAGACCGTGCTTCTCCGCCAGCTCGCGCGCGTACTCGGCCTTGTAGGGCTCGCCCATCTCCTCGAGGCGGGCCAAGGCGTCGGGCAGCGCGAGCTCTTCGTACTCGAACGGCTGGCGCTGCTTCAAGATGCGCTTCATGCGCCGCTCGATCTCGCGGAAGTCGTCCTCGGTGATGGGCTCCGAGAGCACGAAGTCGTAGAAGAAGCCCGTGTCCGTGGGCGGCCCGAAGCCGCGCGTGCTGCCCGGGCGCAGGTCGAGCACGGCTTGGGCCATGACGTGGGCCAAACTGTGGCGGAGGCGGTAGAGCGGCGACGCGTTGTGCTTGTCGCCCAGATCCTGGCTGAGATCGGCCACGGGACTCCCCGAACGACGCCTGTCGGCGCGCGGTGGAATTTCTCATGAGAGCGGTCCGCAGGAGCCGGCTCTCGGCACTCCAACGGAGTCGATTTCGTACCGTATTTCAAGAAGTTGCGCACGCGTTCCCACTCGGGAGCCGGGCCCTCGAGAAATGCGGGCCCCGCAGGGCAAGACGTTGTCTTCTCGCCAAGGTTTGAGGGAGAACAACCGATACCTAGAAGCACTCGGAATGCATCGACTTGGGGGCAGCGCAGGTTGGCCACGATTCTGATCATCGACGACTCCGACATCCATCGCGCCGAGATCCGGCGGGCCCTCGAGCCCGAGCGCATCTTCGATCGCGTGCTGGAGGCGGAGGGCGGCATGCAGGGCCTGAAGGTGCTGCTGGCCGAGCCCGTCGACGTGGTCGTGTGCGACCTGGAAATGCCGGGCCTCGACGGCGAGAAGCTACTGCGCATGAAGGAGTCGAGTCCGGGCGGCGACAACATCCCGTTCCTGTTCGTGACCGCCTCCACCGACCAGATCAGGCGCGCCCGACTGCTGGAGGACGGGGCCTGCGACGCCATCACCAAGCCCTTCCACCCGGCGGACCTGGTGGCCCGGCTGCGCCTGCACCTGAAGATCAAGCGCCTGCAGGACGAGCTGCGGGTGAAGAACGAGACGCTGGCGCGGCTCTCCACCACCGATGCGGTGACGGGCCTGCGGACGCGGCGCTACGTGACGGACGTGCTCAGCATCGAGTTCCTGCGCGCCAAGCGCTACGGGACGCCCCTGTCGGTGCTGATGGCCGACCTCGACCACTTCAAGCAGGTGAACGACCACTACGGCCACCCGGCCGGCGACACCGTGCTGCGGGGCGTGTCGTCGCTGTTGATCCACCCGCTGCGCGCCAGCGACGTGGCCGGCCGCTACGGCGGCGAGGAGATCCTGGCGATCCTGCCCCAGAACGAGTCCGACGGCGCGGCCATCCTGGCCGAGCGCTGGCGCCAGTCCGTCGAGGAGGCGTCCTTCGAGTCGCCCGACGGGCGCTCGGTCAGCGTCACGCTCAGCATCGGGGTGGCGGCCTATCGCCCCGAGATGACCGAGCCCGAAAACCTGATCTCCGCGGCCGACAACGCGCTCTACTGCGCCAAGGACAACGGCCGCAACCGGGTCGAGGTCGCACCCCAGGAGCCCTAGAGGCCATCTCAGTACCTCTCGGTCGCCAGAGTCGCATCTTCGAGCCGATCTCTGCGTTGCGAAATCTCGCCGTAGCGACCGCTGTGCCTGCGCCGATCTCGGCCCGAATCCACGCTTCTGGCTCGGTCGGGGTTTATGAGATGGCCTCTAGGTCCGCACGGTCCCCTAATCGTCGCCGTCGCTCGCGCGCCGCTCTCGCCGCGCGGCCACCCGCTCGGCGATGGGGGCTTCGGCGCCGACGGACTTGGGCTCGTAGAAGCGGGTGCCCGCCAGGGCCTCGGGCAGGTTCTCGCGCCCCACGAAGCCGTCGGCGGCGTCGTGGGGGTACTCGTATTCGCGTCCGTAGCCGAGCTTCTTCATCAGGGTGGTGGGGGCGTTTCGCAGGTGCAGCGGCACCGGCAGGCTGCCCCGCTCGGAGACGGCCGCCGAAGCCGCCTGGATGCCCCGGTAGGCCGCGTTGCTCTTCTCGGCCGTGGCCAGGTAGGCCGTGGCCTGCGCCAGGGGGATGCGGCCCTCCGGCAGTCCGATGCGCTCGACGGCCAGGAACGCCGAGGTGGCCAGGGACAGGGCCGTGGGATCGGCGTTGCCCACGTCCTCGGAGGCGAAGATCACGAGCCGCCGCGCCACGAACAGCGGATCGTCTCCGGCGTCCAGCAGGCGCGCCAGGTAGTAGAGCGCCGCGTCGGGGTCGCTGGCCCGCAGGCTCTTGATGAGCGCGGACGTCACGTTGTAGTGCTCCTCGCGGTCGCGGTCGTGAACCAGCACGCGCTGGCCCGCCGCTTCCACCACGCTGGCGGGTGCCAGCGCGGCGCCGGGCGCGCCGCGTTCGGCGTGCAGGGCCGCCGCGGCCTCGAGGATGCC
>JAKSBN010000234.1 GCA_022361175.1 Pseudomonadota bacterium
CACGGAGCGCGCTTCGCTCGGGCTTGGTAGCCTCAACTGCCATCCACGGGCGCCTCCGCCATGGCTCGCGGTGAGCCAGGGCCGAAGCCCTTCTCACCGGGCACCATGATCCAGTCGCTGCTCAATCGAAGACCGGCCGAGCCCTGGTCCCACGGTGGCAAGATCCCGTGGGACGACCCCGCCTTCAGCGCGCGGATGTTGCGGGAGCACCTGTCCCAGGAGCACGATCGCGCCAGTCGCAGGGCTGCCATCATCGACGAGCAGGTGGCCTGGATTCATGGAACCCTCCTCGGCGGTCGCGAGCAGCGAATTCTCGACCTGGGGTGTGGGCCCGGCCTCTACAGCTCGCGGTTGGCGAGACTCGGCCATCGCTGTGTCGGCCTCGACTTCTCCCCGGCTTCGATCGAGTACGCACGAGACGTGGCCTCCCGGGAGCACCTCGCTTGTGACTACGCCCTCGCCGACCTTCAACAGGCGTCCCTTGGCGGGCCCCACGAGGCCGCTCTCCTCCTGTTCGGAGAACTCAACACCTTCCCGCGTCTGGTGGCCCGGCATCTGCTGCGGCGTCTCCGCGCCGCCCTCGCACCCGGCGCCCGCGTTGTGCTCGAGGTCCAATCCGAGGCCGCCGTCCGATCGCGCGGAGCCGAGCCTGCGACCTGGAGCACCCCGACGTCGAGCGTCTTCTCCGATCGCCCGCACCTCCTCCTGCGAGAATGTTCGTGGCACGAAGCAGAGGCGGCGTGCGTCGAGCGGTACTTCGTCGTCGCGGAAGGCTCCGACGAGCCGACGATCCTGGCCAGCACCACCCAGGCGTACAGCGCGGAGGCTTACCGCGAGCTCCTGAGCGAAAGCGGGCTCGTCGAACGCGAGCGATACCCTTGCCTGACAGGTCGATCCAAGCCGGTGGACCCGGGGCTCTTCGTCATCGTGGCCGCAGCCTCCGGCTAGCGCCGGACAGACCTCTGCTCGAATCGGTCTCGAGCCAGATCCGAAGAGGTGAATGGTGAGGGCGCATCCGTGATTCGAATTCGGCCTCCTGCCGCCCCCGAAATTACGGCCCATCTCGCTTCCCGCAAAGACCCGCTCAGCTACTCAGAGGCGGGAGCGACTGCTCGCCTTGCCACGGCCCGTTCCGAGGCGCACCTCGACGGCTACCAAGTCGATCGGCACGAGTTCCCTTTGGGTACCGGCCGCGAGCGGTTCGAGCGCGCTCGGACGAGCCTCGTGCATTGGCGACATCTCGAGATCCCCTGGCTCGAGTTCCACGGTGCAAGTGGTCCCGCGCGGGAGGGGCAGGTCGTCGCGACGCTCACACCCGCGGCCGGCCTGTGGTTCTTGAACCCCTGTCGAGTGGTGTACACGGAGCTTGAACCGGATGAGCGCGATATCGCGGCCTTTGCCTACGGCACCTTGCCGGGACACGTCGAGCGCGGAGAGGAGCGGTTCCAGGTTTCCCTCGACCCCAGCACCGAGGAAGTTCGGTACGAGATCCTGGCCTTCTCGCGACCGGCGCGCTTGATCTCCAAGCTCGGGTACCCGTTCGTGCGCAGGCTTCAGAAGCACTTCGCGCGGTCCTCCGCCGAAGCGCTCACGCGCGCTGTCAATGAGGATGATGCTGGGGACGGGTGATGCGAAGCGCCCTCGCGCGAGCTCGCGGCGCAGATCACCCAGCGTTTCACGGGTGCTGTCACGAGCGCTTGGAGACTAGCCCTGGCCCGTGCCGCGCCGCACCCACTCCTCGCGGGTGATCTGGTATTCACGCCGACCGACCCGCTCCCGATCGGGATCTCGCCGCATCCCGAGCTTCTGCATGACCCGTTCCGAGGCGATGTTTCGCGCGTCGCACGACGCCCGCATGACGTGGCCCCCAGCGACTCGAACGCGAAGTCCAGGACGAGCGTGGCGGCTTCCGTGCCGTATCCCCGGCCCCAGCAAGACGGTTCCAGGAAATAGCCGAGCCGGCCCTCGCGAGGCTCACGGTCCGAAGAGCTCCATTCGAAACCCGCGTCTCCGGCCACCCGCCCGTTCTCACGAAGTTCCAGTGCGAGGTAGTAGCGGCCTCGGTCCGGCTCTCTCTGGGCGGCCAGGCACGCCTCCAGATGCCGCGCGGAGTCGGCGAGCGTCTCCGTGCCCCAGTCGAGATAGCGCGTCACCTGGGGATCGCCGAGCCACCGGTGCATGGCCTCGGCTTCGTCCGGACGCCAGTCTCGAAGCAGGATCCTCTCGCCCACAAGGCGCACCATGCGGGTAGCTTCGCCAACGCGTGGATCGGCGTCTACGCCTGTTTCCGCGCACCCGCCGCGCTTCTCCGCGGCCGCTCAAGTGCCACTCCATGCCCTCCGAAGAATCCCGTTGGGGTGGCAAGTACAACGGAGAGCTGAAGCGCCTCATGCTGCGCCACGCCTTTCGCTTCGTCGCCTCGGTCGTCCTGTTCGTCAGCCTCGAGAACCTGCGCTCGCAGCGGGCGGTGCAGAAGATCGGCGGCGTGCGGGAGCCCGAGTCCGACACGGAAGGCCGGCTGGTCTATCGCATCGCCGCCTCGGCCTTCACTACACTGGGAGAGCGAAGATGAACGACTGGCGCCGCTCGTGGGGCATCGCCCTGGTTGTGCTCCTGACCGCGTGTCCGAGACCCGACGCAAAGGTCGAGCCGCAGTGTGTGGCGGACGAGGTGGGCAAGCTCGACCCTGTTGTGGGGCGACTTCCCGACTGCGCAGCGGATGGCCTGGTCTGCCGCGAGGCCTGCCAGGCGGGAAACGCGGCAGCCTGCCTTTCTCGCGCCTACGCGCTCCAGAGCGACCCATCCGCTCAGGCGGAGACGGTCGGTCTCTATCGGCGGGCCTGCGTGCTGGGCTCGGCCAACGGCTGTACGAATTTCGCTGCGCACGTGTGGCTGCGAGAGGAGGCCGAAGAGCGACAAGCCTGCGCCCGCCGCACCTTCGCGCGGGTGTGCGAGGTGGGAGAGCACTTCGCGTGCGGCATGGTGGGCCGCGTCCTCTTTGACCAGGCCGATTCTCCCGAGGAATATCTGGAGGGCCGGAAGTACCTGGAAGCGGCGTGCAAGGAGCCCGGCGGCTTCGCCTGCCGCGTGCTGGCCGTGCAGCTGGAATCCGGCCAGCTGGGTGCCTACGAACCGGAGCGCATCGGCGAGCTCCTCCGGCGGGCCTGTGAGAGCGGCGACACGGACAGCTGCGGCGAGCCTGCGACCGCGTCGGAGACGTTCCATTGACAGCCAACGTACAGAGTCGGCGGGCCTGGGGTCCGGTCTCCGTCCCGGTGCCGATTAGAGGGGCACTTCCTCCGGGCCGATGAAGCGCACGTCGCGCTGGCGACATTCGTCCTCGTCGGGCGGCTCCCAGAGGTCGCTGGCCAGCTCGAAGACGTGGCGCGGCACCTCCATCGAGAAGGTGTCGCCCGCTTCCAGATTGCGATGGGCCACTCGATCCGCGCGCAGCTCGCGCGGGGCGTCCAGAACGTAGACGCGAAGATCGTAGCCACTGGCGTCCACCCGTCGGTAGAACTCCTCTCGGTCCCGCTTCTGGATGAGACCGATCTCGAGCACGACGTCGGTGCCCACGTGAATCAGGCGCTTCGCCAGAATCCAGATCTGCTCGATGCAGCGTTCGGCGCGCTCCACGTACCACTCGATCGAGCCGTCGGGCGGCCGATCCGGGCCGAAGAGCTCTGCCATCCACTCGTCCAAGTTCAGGCGAACCGCGGCGTGCTCCCGGCAGAGTTGGCGCACGAAGGTCGACTTGCCCGCCCCGACCGGCCCCACGACGAGATGCAGCTGTGCCATGAACCCCACTCTGCCGCTTCAAGCGGAAGAAGCCAACTCTCCGGACAGCTACCGAACGAGGCCTCTGGTAGCCTACCACCATGCTGGTTCGACAGGCTGCGCTCAAGGCCCTGGACTTCGCCGGGCTTCGGATCTTCGACTACACCGCGGGGACGGATCTGGAGTCGTCGCTGGCGCTGATCGAGGTTCCCCCGAAAGCGGCGCACGGCGAGGCCTGGTCACGCCGGTCCGACAAGTACTATCTGGTCGTCAGCGGCGAGATCCGCTTCTCGCTCGAGGGGGACGAGTTCGCGCTGCGAACCGGCGATTTCTGCCTGGTCGAGCGGGGCAAGCGCTTCGACTACCGAAACGACGGCCCGGCCGCTGCAACGCTGGTGCTGGTTCACACTCCGAGCTTCGATCTCAACTCCGAGGTCTTCGTCACCTAGTCGCCCGTCCGCGGTCAGGTGGACCCATGAGAACCGATCGCGCGCTCGGCGAATAGGCGAAACTGATGCCGCATTCCGAATTCGCGATTCGAACCTACCGAGACGAGGACCACGAAAGCGTGGTGCAGCTGTGGCGCCAGGTCTTTCCCGACGCGCCCGCCCGGAACGATCCGGTTCAGGACATCCGACGAATGATGCGCGCACAACCGGACTTCTTCCTGGTGGCACACTTCGGGCCGCGGGTCGTCGGCACGACTCTGGCGGGCTTCGACGGACACCGCGGCTGGCTGCACCTGGTGGCCGTGGCCCCCGATCACCGGGGCCGGGGCGTCGGCGCCGCGCTCGTGCGCGAGGCGGAGGCGCGCCTCGCGAAGATCGGCTGTCCCAAGCTCAACCTTCAGGTGCGGTCCTCGTCGCCCGAGGCCACGGGCTTCTACGAGCGACTCGGATACGCCGTGGAAGAGCGGATCAGCATGGGCAAGGTGCTGCCTCCCGGTTCGAGCAACTCGTGATGGAGAACGCGGGGCTGGAGATCCGCGAGTACGACCCGTCGCGCGATGGCCCGGCCGTCCGAGCCTGTTTCATCGAGCTGCAGGACTTCGAGCGCAGCCTCGACCTCCGGATGCCTCCCGGCAGTGACGTGGCAGACGCCTACCTGGAGCGGATGTTTCAGCGCTGCGACGAGTTCGACGGCGTCGTGTTGGTGGCCGTACTCGAAGACGCGGTCGTGGGCTTCGTGACGATCTGGACGCGCCACCACTCCGACGAACCGGACGACGACCCCAGCGAACACGGCTTCATCTCCGATCTCGTCATCTCGAGCCGCCAGCGGGGCCGTGGGATCGGCCGCTCGCTGTTGCGGGCGGCCGAGGCTCGGGCGCGCGAAGCGGGCGTGCGTTCCATCCGGCTCTCGACCCAGGCGGGCAACGCGAAAGCACGAGCCCTTTACACGGCGGAGGGATTCGCCGAGGCCGAGATCTACTTCGAGAAGCCCTTGGCCTAGCCGCCGCCGGATCTCGAGTCGCCCTCTCGAATCGCGCCAGAAGTGAATCAAGCGAGAGGTGCCCTACCCTCGCTGCGGAGCACTGTCGGCACGAGGGTTTCATGGACCTCTATCATATCTGGTGCAACCTGAAGCCCGGGGTCTCGGATGCGGATTTCGCGGACAACGTCGAACGCTACCTGGGAGAGCTCCGACGAGCCGGCCGCATCGCCGGGTTCCGCCTGACGCGCCGCAAGCTGGGGTTGGGACCGGCGCACCTGGGCGAGTTTCACATCGCGGTCGAGGTGCTCGACTTGGCCCAGCTCGAGAGCGCGTTTCGGGACGTATCCAAGCGCTCGGGGCCCGTGGAAGAACTCCACGCCGCCGTCAACCAGCTGGCCCGCGACCTCACGTTCGCGCTCTACCGCGACTTCCCCGACCCGCATCGCGACCGCGGCGACGAGAAGTTCTAGCTCCGGAAGCGTCGCGACGATCGCGATCCGCGGGAAGCGCACTGCCCCGGCAGATCGGACTTCGCTTCCACGCGCAAGCTGGCTCTGGGTTCCGGGAACGATCCGGGCGGGGAGGCGTCCGCCCGTCGACCGCGGTAGTCTGCGGACGCGGAGTCTGGATACGGAAACTCGGGAGCACCTTTGACACGCGCGTGGCTCATCGGATGGCTTGGAATCGTTCTCATCGCTCCTGCAGCTCTGGCGGAGGGCGATGAGACGTTGCGCGCAGCACTCTCCAGCAGGCCCGACTGGCTCTTCGCCGATCCGGCGTGCCCGGCCGATCTGGAGCTGCCTGCGGAGCGACCGATTCGCTCTGTGGTCGAGCGCTGCCAATCCCATCCGGACGCGTGTCTTTCCGAATGTCGCGATGCCGACCCGAACGCGTGTTACTCGCTCGCCGTCACGCTTCAGCGAGCGCAGGGAGACGACGAGGCCACCCAGGCCCTCTTCCTCCGGGCCTGCCGCTTGGGAATCAGCTCCGGCTGCACCAACTACGCGGCCGGGCTCGTCGCCTCGGCTCGAGACGAAGCCTCCCCGCGCTGTGCGCACCGCACCTTCGAGGTCGCCTGCGAACGCCGCGACGGGTGGGGCTGCACGATGCTCGGCCTGGGCCTAATGCGGGGCAAAGGGATCGCGCGCGACCCCGAGCGCGCTCGGAGTGCGCTCGAGAGGGCTTGCAAATCGCCTCTCGACAGAGGTCCCGCCTGTCTGTGTGCGCGCAAGCTGCTCGAGCGGCTCGCCCCTCCGCCCGGCCCGAACCCGGACTAGACCGCGACTCGAAGAGTGCGCTGGCGAACAGGAGAGGCGTCGTGCAGTTCACCAAGGCCTTGCGCGAGCGGGTTCGCAGTGGCGAGGTGACCTGCAGCGTTCGCATCTGGAAGCAGC
>JAKSBN010000034.1 GCA_022361175.1 Pseudomonadota bacterium
CTCCGACACGTCGGTGTAGGTGGGGCGGCCCAACACCTCGGCGCCGTCGGGCTTCACCGGGAAGATCTCGCCCGCGTAGCCGAAGCGGCGCAGGTTGTGCAGCGTCACGAAGCCGAACTTGCCCGGGTGGCTGGAGGCACCGGCCACGACGACGCCGCGCGGGTGAAAGAGCGGCGCGAAGCGCTCGCGGATCTCGACGTCGTCGCGGGCGGGCGGTACCTCGACGGAATCCGCCTCGCCCAGCTCGACCAGCGCGTCCACGGCCACGGGCAGACCGGCGGCGGTCACGATCAGCGGGTTCAGGTCGACGCTCCGCACGTCGGGGCGGGCGGCCGCCAACTCCGAGAGGCCCACCAGCACGTCGGCCAGCGCGTCGAGGTCGACGGCGGCGGCGCCGCGGAAGGGCTTCGTCAGCAGGTGGCTGGCCTGCAGACGCTCCACCAGACGCTTGGCCTCCTCGCGCGCGAGGGGCGCGGCGGCGAACACCACGTCCTCCAACGCCTCGGTGAGGATGCCGCCCAGACCGAGCACCACACAGGGGCCGAACTGGGGATCGCGCACCAGGCCGGCGATCAGCTCGCGGCGTCCCGCCACCATTTCGGCCACCAGCAGGTCGACCGCGCCGTCCTCGGGCCTCGCCTTCCCCAAGAGCTCTTCCGCGGCCGCGCGCACGGCCTCGTCGCCCGAGAGATGCAGGCGCACCAAGTCCCGCTCGGTCTTGTGGGCGATGGCGTCGCCGTTCAGCTTGCACACCACGGCGCCGCCCAACTCGCGGGCCGCGGCCACGGCGGCGTCGGGATCGGCGGCGCGCCGTTCGCGCGCAATCGGGACGCCGAACGCCCGCACCAGCTCTTTGGAAGCGGCTTCGGACAGGGTCGAGGACGAGGCGGGGGGCGAATCACTCATGGGGGCGGCAGGTTACTCGACCGCTGCGCGGGCGTCATCCGGGTCCGTCTTCGCGGGTACCGCGCGGGCGCCCTCCCCTCCGCATCGTGCTCCCAATCCGTTAGGCTCCGAGGCCGTTCGACCGATTCGATCCGGACCCCCCAAAACCTCCCGCCTCGACCCCGCCCCCCGAGGAGCCGTGTGGTGACAGACGAGCCGACCGGCCTGCTGGCGCAGTTGGACGCGATCTTTCAGCTGTACGTGGTCTCGCCCATCAGCAGCGTGATCTTCTTCGACCTGGTCTTCTGGGACAACGGCCAGACCGGCGAGATCCAGCTGCCGATCGTGGTGCTGTGGCTGGTGCTGGGATCGCTCTTCTTCACGCTGCGCTTCCAGTTCGTGAACCTGCGGCTCTTCCGGCACGCCATCGACTGCGTGCGCGGTCTCTACACGCGGCCGGAAGAGACGGGCGAGATCTCCCACTTCCAGGCACTGTCGGCGGCCCTCTCGGCCACGGTCGGCCTCGGCAACATCGCCGGGGTGGCCTTCGCCGTGGGCATCGGCGGGCCGGGCGCCGTCTTCTGGATGATCGTGGGCGGCTTCCTGGGCATGAGCGCCAAGTTCGCCGAGTGCACGCTGGGCCAGAAGTACCGGATCGTGCGCGACGACGGCCACGTCTCCGGCGGCTCGATGATCTTCCTGCGCCGCGGACTCGAAGAGATCGGCTACGGCGCCCTCGGTCGGGTGCTGGCGGTCGTGTTCGCCGTCATGTGCATCGGCGGCAGCTTCGGCGGGGGCAACATGTTCCAGTCGAACCAGGCCTACGAAATCTCGCAGTCGGTGGTGCCGTTCCTCTCGGGCCGTGCCGGCGGCGCCGTTTTCGGCCTGATGATGGTGGTCCTGGTGGGGCTGGTGATCATCGGCGGCATCCGCCGCATCGGGCAGGTGGCGGGTGTGCTGGTGCCGATCATGTGCGTCGTGTACGTGCTCTCGGGCCTCGCCATCCTGTTGATGAACGCGGGCCAGGTTCCGGCGGCGCTCGGCACCATCGTCGGCAGCGCCTTCTCGCTCGAGGCGGGCCTGGGCGGCTTCGTGGGCGTGCTCATCCAGGGCTTCCGGCGCGCCGCCTTCAGCAACGAGGCGGGCACCGGCTCGGCGTCCATCGCCCACTCCGCGGCCAGCACCAACGTACCGGTGCGCGAGGGCATCGTGGCGCTGCTCGAGCCCTTCATCGACACCATCGTCGTCTGCACGATGACGGCCCTCGTGATCGTCGTGACCGGCGCCCACGTTGCGCCCGAGGCGGGCGAGGGCATCCAGATGACCGCCTACGCGTTCGCGACGGTCTTCCCGTGGTTCCCGATCGTGCTCTCCTTGACGGCCGTTCTCTTCGCCTTCAGCACCATGATCTCGTGGAGCTACTACGGCGAGCAGTGCTGGGCGCTGCTGTTCGGGATTCGCTCGATCCTGGTCTACAAGGTGTGCTTCCTGCTCTTCACGTGGGCGGGCGCCGTCTTCACGGCCCGCGCGGTGCTGGACTTCGGCGACCTGATGATCCTGGGGATGGCCTTCCCGAACATCGTGGGGGTGGCGCTCTTGTCGGGCAAGGTGAAGGCGGACTTGGACCGCTACGAAGAGGGGCTGGCCGAGGGCCGCATCCAGCGGGTCAGTCGCTGAGGAGCTCGATGACGCGCGCGTAGCGGTCGCGCAGCCGCTCGAGCAGATCGCCGAAGAACATGGCGACGGCCATCTTGCCCATCTTGTCCTGGGGCTGCTTGATCCCGGCATGGCGCTCGACCGCGTAGTCGAGGGCGCGTTTGCCCTCGCCGTCGCGGTGCTCGCGGTCGGCGCCCGCTGCGAGCAGCAGCTTGACCAGCTCGGGATGACCGTCCTGGGCGGCGATGATGAGCGCCGTGCGGCCGCGGTCGTCCACGCGATCGACTTCCGCGCCCCCGCGGAGCAGCGCCTGGGTCACGTCCGCCGTGATGCGGTCGCGCTCGGGAATCCCCGAGGCGGGAGAGCCGGGATCGATGAAATCGAAGCGGACGACCTGGTGGAGGGCCAGCTCGCCCTCGTCGTTGGGCAGGTTCGGGTCGGCGCCCGCCTGCAACAGCACGCGCAGCGTCTCGGCGTCGCGGTCCGTGGCCGCAGACACCAGGCGCTCGGCGTACTGGGCTGCGGTCGGCCGCAGGCCCTGGGAGCGCAGCCACGCGAACACCTGAAACCCGGCGGTGCGCTCGTCGAGCTCGTCGTGGCGGAAGCGCAGCGCCCACGGCACGAAGGACGCGTCGGGCGGACGGACACCGCGCTCGAGCAGCAGCGCCAGGATCTCGCGGCTCCCCGCCGACGCCCCGTACAAGAAGAGTGTGGCGGGATCCGTCACGGAGGCTTCGCGCGTCAGCAGCTCCTGGAAGATCTCGGCGTGGCCCTCCTCCGCGGCAACGACGAGCGGTGTGCGCTCCCCTTCGCGATCGGCCTCGCTGCCGCCCGGGTCCGCGCCCACGGCCAAGAGCCGCTTCGCCCAGTCGAGCGAGCCGGCCGAGATGGCGGCGACGAGCGGCGAGTTGTCGTCCGGGCGCCCGTTCACATCGGCGCCGGCGGCCAGCAGCTGCTCGGCCACGGCATCGCGCTCCCAGGCCATGGCCTGCGCCAGCGGCGGCACCTCGCCGGTTCGGCCGTTCGGGTCGGCGCCGGCCTCCAGCAGCCACAAGGCGAAGTCCTGCTGCTCCAGCTCCAGCGCCGCGTTGAGCAGCACGCGGCCCCGGACGTCTCCGTTCGGGTCGGCGCCGCGGGCCAGGAGCGAGCGCATCAAGAAGGTGTGCTCCAGCTCGATCGCGACCTGCAGCGGAACGAAGCCCTCGTACGCCAGATTGGGACTGGCGCCCTCGCCCACGGCCGCGTGGATGCGCTCGGCGAAGCGCTCCTCCTCGGCATCGTCCCAGTAGGACTCGACGTAGTCCTCGAGCACGTTCCAGAGCCGCTCCTCCGGCGTGCGCGCGCAGGCGCCCAGGCCCACGAGGGCGACGAGAACGACGGCGACGAGAGCGGCGAGGCGGTGGGCCACACACTCGCATCGGCCATCCCCACGGGCACCTTGAGGTGGGGGCGGCTACTCGAACTCGGTCTGGAAGCGGATCGTGCCGTCGTCGAGCCCGCGGCGCACGATGTCGAAGCCGCCGGTCCGGAGCATCCACTCGAGGCGGTGGTCGCGGTATTGGCGCGACTTCCCCGCGGCGGTCGCTCCAGCCTCCAGCTCGCGCCGCAGCGCCTCCTGGGCCTCGGCGTCGGTGCGCTTCACGCTCTCGCGCGCCGCGCAGCGCTCGAACCAGGCACGGAGTTTGGGATGGCGTTCGTCGGGCGCGAAGCCGAGCGAGGCGGACATGGCGACACACGGGTACACGGCCGCGTCTCCGCGCCCGAAGGCCTCGC
>JAKSBN010000428.1 GCA_022361175.1 Pseudomonadota bacterium
CTTGCACACGCGCTGCCAATGGCTCGCTCGCCGGTTCTGGAGCTACGCGAGCGTGCCACCGTCGATGCGAATGTGCTCGCCGTTGATGTGGGCGCCGTCGGAGGAGGCCAGCATGGCGACGACGCCCGCCACGGCTTCCGGACCGCGCGGCGTATCGAGCGGCATCAGACGTTGCACCAGCGACGGGTCGATGTCGGCGGGCATGGGAGTCTTGGTGATGGGCGTCTTGATCGAGCCCGGGCAGACGGCGTTCGCGCGCAGCCCCCGCTTGCCGTACTCCACCGCCAGAGCGGAAGTCAGCCCCAGGATGCCCGCCTTCGAGGCGCCGTAGCCCGCTCCCCAGGGAAGCCCTGCCAGGGCGGACGTGGACGCCGTATTGATGATGCACCCCTGGCGCTCGAGCAGGTGGGGCAGGGCGGCTTGGCACATGAGGAACGTGCCCGTCAGATTGACGTCCAGCATGCGTCGCCAGTCCGCGAGCGCCAGCTCGTGGGTGTGGGCGAAGCGGAGGATCCCCGCCACGTTGCACAGGACGTCCAGCCGACCGAAGGCTTCCAGCGCCGATGCCACGGCCTCGCGGCAGGCCCCCGGATCGCTCACGTCGCAGACCCGAGACCGCGCCCGCGTTCCGCAGTCGTTCGCCACCTCGGCGACCGCGTCCGCTTGCACGTCCAGGCACAGGACCGTCGCTCCCTCGTCGGCCAGCCGCAGGGCGGTGGCCCGGCCGATGCCCGAAGCGGCTCCGGTGACGATGGCGGCCCGATCGGCGAGGCGTTTCATGGGGTCTCCTGGGCGAGGTGGCGACTTGACAGGCTTATAGCCGACTCCAAGAATGACTCAACCGTCCGACTCGAAGTGCGGCCGAGGCGATCTCGGCCCGGGAGGCCTGCATGTCCGAATTTTCGCGCGAAGAGGTCATGGCCGCTTGGAAGCACCGCATGGCGCTCCAGGACGCCGACGACTGGGAGGCCTTCGGGCGCACCTTTACGCCGGATGCCCTCTACGTGGAGCACCACGAGGGCACGTTTCGAGGTCGCGAGGCGATTCTGGCCTGGTTGGTTCCCGTCATGCAGCAGTGCCGGGGTTGGACCTACCCCGTCGAGTGGGTGGCCATCGACGGGAATCGCGTGATCCACAAATGGTCGAACCGGCTGCCCGGGACCCGGCCCGACGGCAGCCACTACGAGTTCGCCGGCATGACCGTCATGGAGTACGCGGGCGGCGGGCTCTTCTCGCACCAGGAGGACATGTACAACTGGGAAGAAGTCGTTCCCGTGCTGAAGGAGTGGGCGGCCGCGCAGCCGGCCGCCTGACAGAGGCTCGTGGACGCCTCACTGCCCCAGCGCGGGGTCGCGGCCCACCGCGGCGGGCCGGCCCACGCCCCGGAGAACACGCGGGCCGCCCTGCAGGCGGCGGTTCGGCTCGGCGCGCATCAAGTGGAGTTCGACCTCCGTGCGACGGCCGACGGGCACTGCGTGCTGATGCACGACAAGGACGTGGAGCGCACCACCGACGGCCGGGGCCGCGTGGCCGCCCACACCCTGGCCCAGCTGCGCGAGCTGGACGCCGGGCGCGGCTTCGACGGCGCCTTCGCGGGCGAGCGGATCCCGACCCTGGAGGAGGCATTGGAGGGGCTGCCCGACGACGTGTGGATCAACGTCCAGATCAAGCGGGGGGAGCCCGTGGTGGCCGACGTGGCCCGCGCGATCGCGGACTCGGGCCGCGTCGGGCAGACTCTGGTGGCGTGCGGCAACGCCCACGCGCGCGAACTCGCCAAGCTGCTGCCGGGGGTCGCCGTCTGCAATCTCGTGCGGCAGCGCACTCGGGCCCGCTACGTCGAACACGCCATCGCGACGGGAGCCCGCTTCGTGCAGTTTCACCATCTGCGCGGGCTGCCCGAGCCCGACCTCGTCGCGCGCGCGCGGGCGGCCGGCCTGGGCATCAACTTCTTCTGCGCGCCCGACGCGCCCGACGTGGGCGCGCTTTTCGACGCGGGCGTGGACTTCGTGCTGGTGGACGACGTCCGCGCCGCCCTCGAGGTGGCGGCTTCGCGAGGGATCGCGCCGCGGACCCGGCCGGAGAACGCGGTTGCGAGCTCCGCCGCGCGGCCTCAAGCGCCGCGCTGAGGGGCGGGCCCGGCCACCACGCCGGCCTCGCGCAGCGCCTCGAGCCGACCCGCGTCCACCCCGATCTCCTGCAGGATCTCGTTCGTGTGCTGCCCCAGGTCGGGCGCCGGGGCCAGTTCGTCGGCGGGCGTGGCATCGAAGCGCGCAGCGGCGCGCGCCTGCCGCGTTCGCCCCGCCACCGGGTGCTCGACCTCCACCAGGAGTTCGCTCGCCGCGATCTGGGGATGCGTCAGCACGTCGCGCCGCGCCAGCACGGGCGCACAGGGGACCGCCTCGGCGTCGAGACGCTGCAGCCAAGCCTCGGTCGTACGGGCGCGAAGCGCCTCGGCCATGAGCGCCAGGCGCGCGTCGACGTTCGCCACCCGCTTGGTCGGAGTCGCGAAGCGCGGGTCCTCCAGCCACTCCGGTCGCTCGGTGGCCCGGGCCAAGCCCCGCCATTCGGCGTCCGAGACCGCCCCCGTCGTCAGGTAGCCGTCCTGGGTCTCGAAGATCAGGTCCTGAGACAGCCGTTGGCTGGCTTCGACGCCGTCCCGATCGACGAACGTGAAGCGCGTCATGCCCTCGTGCCACAGCAGGGACACGACGGCGTCGAGCATGGAGAGCCGCACGTGCTGGCCGCGTCCGGTCTGCTGCCGGGCGTAGAGCGCAGCAGTCACGGCCTGGGCGGCCGTCAACGCCGTCACCTTGTCCGGGATCACTACCCGGACCATGCGCGGACGTCCGGTTTCGCGATCGGCCTGGATGGCCGCCAGGCCCGAGAGGGCCTGGATCACCGGGTCGTAGACCCGCTTGTGGGCGTAGGGACCGCGCTCGCCGAAGCCGCTGATGGAGACGTAGACGAGCCGGGGCGCCAGCTTCCGCAGCGCCGCCTCGCCGATGCCCATGCGCTCGGCCGTGCCGGGCCGGAAGTTCTGGACGAAGACGTCGGCCGTTCGCACGAGTTCGCCGAGGAGCTCCCGGCCGCGCGCGTCCTTCAGGTTGATCACGACGGAGCGCTTGTTGCGGTTCGCCGTGACGAAGATGGCCGACATGCCGTTGCGCGCGGTGCCCAGCCGGCGCACCAGATCGCCGCTACCGGGGGCTTCCACCTTGATGACGTCGGCCCCCTGGTCGCCCAGGATCTGGGTCGCCAAGGGGCCGGAGACCATGGTGCTGAGATCGACGATGCGAACGCCGTCCAAGGGTCCCGGCAAGGGCGGGTCTCCTCTCAGTTCACCTCTTCCGTCATCTCCTCGAAGCGACGGAGGAGTTCCTCCTCCGACAGGCGGATGATGAGCGTCTTCAGGCGAAAGGCGGGCGCGCTCGGGTCGCTCTTGGCCGCGGCGTTGCGCTCGATGGAGAAGACCACGGGCTTGTCGCGCGGAACGGCGCCGATCGCTCTCTCGAAGCCCTCCTGGGTCCCCGAGTTGTCGAGGCCGGCGCCGGATACGGCCTTGATCACCGTGCGGGTCAGCACCGAACCGTCGGGTTTGACGGCGAAGTCCATCTCCTTGCGGACCTGGACGTCCTTGGGCGCCCTGCCGCCGGCGTTGCTGCCGCCGAAGCCGCGCACCTTGTTGGACATGACCTTCGCGCGCACGACCTGGCGCTCCTTGTCATAGCTGATGAGCGTGGCTTCGATGCCGTAGCGCTTGCTCTTCTTGGCGCTCGCCTGGGTGGCCGGGCC
>JAKSBN010000378.1 GCA_022361175.1 Pseudomonadota bacterium
GACGGCTTGGCCGACCGCCGCGACGAGCTGGCCAAGTTCCGAAGCGCGGCGGCCGGGCTGGAGATCGAGACCGTCACCGACCTCGGAGGCCTGGTGCCCTACCGGGAGACCGCCTTCGAGGGCTTCGGGATTCCGGTCGCGGCGGCCAAGCTCTTCCTGACCGAGAGCCTGCTGGCCCTGCCGGGCGTGATCTGCCTGTTGGGACGGATCGACGGCGCGCCGGCCTGCACGTCGATGCTCATCCAGACCGGCACCGTGGCGGGCATCTACTGGGTCGCGACCCACGAGCGGTTCCGCGGTCGGGGCCTCGGCGCCGCCATGACGGCGGCGGCCGCGGAGGCCGGTCTGCCGTACGGCGCCGAGCTGGCCAGCCTCCAGGCCTCGCGAATGGGCCGGCCCGTCTACCAGCGCATGGGCTTCGAGACCGTCGGCACCTACGTCGACTTCCGCCGCGCGACCTAGCCCCGTCCCCTCGAAATCGCTAGCCGAAGCGACCGGTGATGTAGTCCTGAGTGCGGGTCTCGCGGGGGTTCGTGAAGACCTGCTCGGTGTCGCCCACCTCCACCAGGTTGCCCAGGTGGAAGAAGGCGGTTCGCTGCGACACGCGGGCGGCCTGCTGCATGGAGTGGGTGACGATGGCGATGGTGTAGTTCTGGCGGAGCTCGTCCATCAGCTCCTCGATCTTCGCGGTGGCGATCGGGTCCAGGGCCGAGCACGGCTCGTCCATCAGGATCACTTCGGGGCTGACCGCGATGGCGCGCGCGATGCAGAGCCGCTGCTGCTGGCCGCCCGAGAGGCTGGTACCGGGGTCGCCCAGGCGGTCCTTCACCTCGCCCAGGAGGCCGGCCCGCTCGAGACTCGTCATCACGATCTCGTCCAAATCGGCCTTCGACTCGGCCAGGCCGTGGATGCGGGGCCCGTAGGCCACGTTGTCGTAGATCGACTTCGGGAACGGGTTGGGCTTCTGGAACACCATGCCGACCCGCGCCCGCAGCTTCACCACGTCCAAGTCATCGGCGTAGATGTCGGCGCCGTCGAGGGTGACGGTGCCCTCGATCCGGCAGCTCTCCACCACGTCGTTCATGCGGTTCAGGCAGCGCAGGTAGGTGGACTTGCCGCAGCCCGAGGGCCCGATGAGCGAGGTCACCTCGTTCGGGCGGATGTCCAGATTCACGTCGAAGAGCGCCTGCTTGTCGCCGTAGTAGACGTCGAGATTCCGCGAGGCGACTTTCACCTGACCGAGGTCTTCCACCAGGACGGTCTGCTCACCCTGAGGCTGGGCCGTCTCGGTCATCGCGTCCCTCTCCTTCTGGGGGCTCGTCTCGGGCACCGGCGGCAGTGCCAGCGGCTGGGGGCGAGGGTCTGACAAGATCATCGGTCCTCCTGCCTCTACCACCGACGCTCGAAGCGATTCCGCAAGAGGACGGCCAAGAGGTTCATGGAGATCAGGAACGCGAGCAAGACCAGAATCGCGCCCGACGTCTTCTCCACGAAGGCGCGCTCCGGGCTGTCCGCCCACAGGTAGATCTGCACGGGCAGCACGGTGGCCGGGTCCACGGGGCCCGAGGGCACGTCCACGATGAAGGCCACCATGCCGATCATGAGCAGGGGCGCCGTCTCGCCCAGGGCCCGGGCCATGCCAATGATGGTGCCGGTGAGGATCCCGGGCAGGGCCAGGGGCAACACGTGGTGCGTCACCACCTGCAGCGGGGACGCCCCGATGCCCAGCGCCGCCTCCCGGATCGAGGGCGGCACGGCCATCAGGGCCGAGCGTCCCGCGATGATCACGGTGGGCAGGGTCATGAGCGCCAGGACCAGGCCGCCCACCACCGGGGCCGAGCGGGGCAACCCGAAGAAGTTCAGGAAGACGGCCAACCCCAGCAGGCCGAAGACGATGGACGGGACGGCGGCCAGGTTGTTGATGTTGACCTCGATGAAGTCGGTCACGCGGTTCTTGCGTGCGAACTCCTCCAGGTACACCGCGGCGGCCACGCCAACAGGGAAGGACAAGAGCAGGGTCACGCCCAGGGTCCAGAGCGACCCCACCACGGCCCCCCAGATGCCCGCCAGCTCGGGCTCGCGGCTGTCGCCGGCGCTCAGGAACCGCGTGTTCCAGACCGTGGCC
>JAKSBN010000441.1 GCA_022361175.1 Pseudomonadota bacterium
GAGCTCGGTGTGGTGCAGGCCGTCGAGGAGGAAGATGTAGAGATACCGAGGTGCGGTGCTTTCGGGGTCGCGCACCTCGCCGATGGCATCGCCGTCCTGGCGTCGGAGATAGACGTCCGGCGCCGCTCCGCGCTCGCCCGAGGTGCGTCCCGACGCGTCCGCTCCGTCGATCAGCGGAAACCCGAGCAACGAGAGCGCCGTGGGCGCGATATCGACGGCGCGGGCGGCCCGGTCGAGAACGCCCCGCGCCACGCCGGCCCCCGCGAACCACAGCGGCGCCCGCGCCTGACGTACGTGCAGCGCGCCGTGCTGCCCGGGGTCGCTGCCCTGGGCCCAGTCGTTGGGCGAGATCACTAGGTCCGGCGCGTTGGGCGAATCGAAGAGCTGCGCCACCCGCTCGTACGCGCGCGGGTAGCTCTGGTGTTCGGCGCGCACGAAGCGCCGCTCGGCCGCGGCGTCGAAGCCCGAGGCCACGGCCGCCGCGGCCTCTTCTTCCACCGTGCGCAGCGCGTGGTCGCTCTGGTTCTCCAGCGGGTTCTCGCCCTGCACCTCGATCACTTCGAACTCGAGGCCGCCCTCGGGCCGGCGCCAACGGCGGAACCGCACCAACCCACGGCGCGCCCACACTTCGTAGGCGTCGCCCTCCCCGTCCGCACCGCGCCGGTGCGTGATCACCAGGTCGACCTGGTCGTCCACCTCGGCGTCGCACAACAGCGCGTGAATCGCGCGGTTCCCACTCTCTTCCTGATGCGGCCCCAACCCCTGGTCCACCAGGCGCTCGGGTCCGTGCAACAGCAGATCGGGCTTGGGGGCGGCCATGCCGGAAGCGTATCACGCCGCCCGGCTACGCCGCGGGCGTGCATGCAATCGTCGAGGCCCGCGACTTCGCAAGGCTCGGTATGCGGAAGAGCCTCACCGTTTCGGCCAGAGCTCAAGCATTCGCGGGAAATCACCGATATTAGTCTTGACTAATAATTAGATCGGGCTAATGTCACCGAACCCCGTTGGGGAGCACTGGAAGGTGACGGAGGTCGAGTACACGGACGAGTTCGGGGACTGGTGGGACAGCCTCACCGAAGCCGAGCAGGAGAGCGTCGCCCACGCCGTGGGCTTGCTGGAAAAGAAAGGGCCGACACTCGGCCATCCATACAGCTCTGGAGTCGCGGGATCGAAGCACGAGCACATGCGCGAGCTTCGGGTCCAACACCGAGGTCGACCCTATCGCGTCTTCTACGCGTTCGATCCCCGGCGAGCGGCCATCCTGCTCGTCGCAGGAGACAAGACCGGCAACGATCGCTTCTACCAGGAGATGATCCCGATCGCCGACCGCCTCTACGACGAGCATTTGGCGGAGCTGAAGCAAGACCGCGATACGGATCGGGTCGACAAGTGAGAGGAGAAGCCGCCATGGCGCGACCGTTCAAGCAACTGCGAGACCGCATGCGCCCCGAAGCCCGCGAACGGGTCGATCGGCGGGTGCGCGAAAGCCTCCGCCAGATGAGCCTGCAAGAACTCCGACAGCAGGTCACGGGCATGACCCAGACGGATCTCGCCGAGCTGATGGACGTGACCCAGGGCGCCATCTCTCAGCTGGAGAAGCGTCACGACGTACTCCTCAGCAAGCTCGCCAGCTACGTGCACGCGCTGGGCGGCGAGCTCGAGCTGATCGCCCGCTTCCCGGACGCCGACGTCCGAATCACGCAGTTCGGGACGGCCGACGCGTCTCGTTCTGCGGGCAGCGACTGACGCTGCCGATTGTTTGCTACTTGCGGCGTTTTCGCTTGCCGCGAGCCACCTCGGTGGCAAGGGCGTCCAAATGGTGTTCCCAGAATCCGCGAAAGCGGTTCAGCCAGGCGTCGACTTCGCACAGCGCGGTGGTATCGAGGGAGTAAACGCGGCGTGCGCCCTCGCGGCGGACGGCGGCGAAGCCATTCTCACGGAGAACTCTCAGGTGTTGTGAAACTCCCGACTGAGAAATTGCGAATTCACGCTCGACGACCGAGACGATCTCGCCCGAGCTCAGTTCGTTCTCAACGAGAGCTTCGAGGATTCGACGGCGGACAGGATCGGCCAGTACGTCGAAGGCGTTCATGCGCGCTCTAGCCCCCGTAGAACTCCGTCGTCCTCTGGGCGGCTTCACGGGCCGCGGTCGCGTCGGTGCCGGCGGCGATCGACGCTTGCCCCCAGGCATCGCTCGATTGGCGGATGAAAGACTTGCCCCGGTCCGTGGCCAGCCACGCCTCGGCCTCCTTGGGTTCGATCCCAGATTTCGCCAGATAAAGGTCGAGGCCGAGAAACGCGTGCTCCCAGCCCACGCCGGTGGCGCCGGGGCCGTACTGATGCCAGAACTCCTGTGGTACGTGTGCGAGGAGCTCGAGGCGAAGAAGCGTCCCCGTCTCGATCTTCTCGAGCTCGACCTGGACCCAACTGACGTCCCCGGAGAACTCCCAGGTGACGCTCAAGAACCTTGGCGGCTCGCAGCGGGTAATCTCACCGGATGCGTTGCCTTCGAGTTGGTAGCGGCCGCCGAGCCGGAGGTCGCCGGTGACCGGCGAGAACCAGCGAGGCAGTCTTTCGATATTGGTCAATGCGTCCCACAAATCGTCGAGGGTCGTTTCGTAGACACGACTCGCAACCAGCGCTCGGGCGGGCTTTCCGTTGAATTCGCGAGTCTCCAATTCCCGGTTGACTGCACCGATCAGGCGAACGACATCGACGTTCATCTGTTCCCCTCTCCTCTCACTTGGTGCCGTTGGATGAGGCTGACTACGCATGGTCGTCGACGATATTGACCTTTGCTCCGTGCTCGACGAATGCCTTCGCGGCTACGACGACTTGGTTGAACCCTCCAGTAGAATCGATGACGCTGGCCGAGATTTCCTGGGCTGTCCCTTGGAAACCAGTTTCTTCGATGGTGAGCAGAGTTCCCGAGCCCCTCTCTTCAAAGGTCCACGTGACGGCAGTGAACTGGTTCGGGTCACCCCAATCCACTGCAAGACGTTGTGGCCGATCAACGACCTTCACACGCACGTCAAAACCAACCGCGTCTGCACCAGGGCCCAGATACCATTGAACGGTCTCGCCTTGCTTCAGTCCATCGTCGCGACGGTCAAACCAAAATGCTCTCATCCGTTCTGGGCGGACGAAAACGTCGAACACGATCGACGGAGCTTGACGGATGAAGATCTTCGCTCTTGCGACAGGATGGTCGGCGTTCATAGGCGTCCTCACTGATCCTTAGCGCCGGCTTATATTAGTACATGCTAATAGAGTCAATCCCGCGCCCCTTTCATCCGAACGCGTTCTCAAGCCAGCCGACCGCAAAGCGAGTTGCATCCTCGGCATCGATCAGCTCGCAAGCTGCTCCGCCAACACGACCCGTTCGCGGGCGGCCGGTTTCGATGTATTCGATGAGAATCTGGGCAAAATAGTCCTGTTCACCGGCCCAATCTCGAATCCCATCGTTGTCGTCGAGACACGTGCCGTGGATACGCTCGATGCCACCTGACCCAACAACGTCCACCGACCAATTGCGACGCCGCTTACCCGGCACCGCGGCGACGTACTCCGCGTAGTGAAAGAGTGTCACTGTGTCGGAGTCGGCACCAAGGCGCAGTACCTTGCCTCCATCTCGGACCAGTCGTTCGAGTGGTGAGCCGGGTCCATAGTAGTCGTCGAGGGGAGAATTGAGCACCAACGCGGTCGCTCGTTCTCCCCAGGCACCCATCCGGGCGACTGGGTGTTCGTTGAGTACGACACCCGACCGCGTGCGGAAGACTTCGCTGAGCACACCAAGTTCGGCCCATGCGGGGCTGACGGCCGGGTCGAACGGTCGTCCTTCTGGAGCACAAACGAGCATCATGATGTGTCCGCCAGGACCGACCGCCGCCTCGATGGCATCGAGAAGAACCTCGGCCCGCACCCCGACACGTCGCATCGAAGCGTGAACCATGACCGTATCTCCGTCTCGCACGCCCAGCGCCTGAAGAGAGTCGACCAGTCCATCACGTTCATCGCTCATGACCCTCGATACTCGTAACAAGCTGTCGCTCGGTCAA
>JAKSBN010000259.1 GCA_022361175.1 Pseudomonadota bacterium
CCTCGTCTTCGAAGGTGAAGGTCTGCGCCACCGGGATCGGCTCCGAGATCCCGGTGGACTCGATGAGCAGGTAGTCGAAGCGGCCCTCCTGGGCGAGCCGCGACACCTCGGCGAGCAGGTCGTCTCGCAGCGTGCAGCAGATACAGCCGTTCGACATCTCGACCAGCTTCTCCTCGGTCCGCGAGAGCTCCGCACCTCCGCGCTCGACGAGCGCCGCGTCGATGTTGACTTCGCTCATGTCGTTCACGATCACCGCGACACGCCGCCCCTCCCGGTTGTTGAGCACCTGATTGAGCAGCGTGGTCTTTCCGGCCCCGAGGAAACCCGACAGGACGGTGACGGGGAGACGTGCAGGGTGGGTCGCGGGCTCTTGGTTCAGGGGCATCGAAGTCCTCGTCTGGTTGAGTCTGGAAGGCACGGCGTCGGGCGCTACCCGAGTGCCGATCCGGGGTGGCCGATGTCGGGTCGAGCCGACATCTCAACCCCGACGCGATAAGTGCCACCGGCCGCCTTCGAGTTCCCGACCGCGCCAACGATCACCGCAGGCTCTGTCGGCGAGCCTCCGAACCCATCCGATCCCTCGCGATCGCAGCTACAACGAGACGCCCAGACCCGCCAGCTTGCTGTAGACTTGATTCCGGCGGCCTGGTCTCCTGTCGCTTCGTAAACGCGATCGGTCGTCCCGCACGCCTGACTCGGCAAGTGACCGAGTCGGCGATCAACCCGAGAGGAGACCGACATGCAGCACTACTTCCATCCGATGAGCCGCGGTGCGACCACGGCCTGGATGTTCGCCGAGCTCGATGTCGAGCGTGAAGACATCGTTGTCGACTTGAGCGGCAGTGACGAGGAGAGGCTCGCGTACCGGGCCATCAACCCGATGGGGAAGATCCCCGCGCTGGTGGACGGCGACGTCGTCGTGACCGAGACCGCGGCGATCTGCGCCTACCTGGCCGACCGGTTCCCGGAGCGTGGGCTCGCGCCAGAGCCGGGCTCGCGCGAACGGGGTGCGTACTACCGCTACCTCTTCGTTCCGGGGACCACGCTCGAGCCGGTCTTCTCGCTGGCGGCGCTCGACTTCGAGCACCCGGCGCCACAGAGCGCGGGCTGGGGGGACGTGACGCGAGCGCTCGCCACCATCGAGGCGATGGTGCCCGAGAACGGCTGGGCGCTCGGCGAACGCTTCACAGCCGCCGACGTCGTCTTCGGGGGCACGCTCGACGTCCTCGTCGGGCTGTTCAGCAGCGAGCCGTCGCCGCACGTCGCCGCCTACGTGGAGCGACTGAGGAGCCGCCCCGCCTACCAAGCGACGCACGCGGCGTTCAGCTCGAGCTGAGACACTGCCTCGAGAGGCCGGCCCTCGGTCGACGACCAGGGTCGGCCTCCTCCGGCCGAAGCCACGATCGACTGCTCACGCTTCGTCCGACTCGCGGGCGCTGGAACTTCGTGCGAGCGATCGGCACTGCTTGATAGGAAACGAGGGCAGGACGTCGGACTTCGCGAGTGCGAAAAGCGCGGCGCAGCGCCTTGAGACGGGTCGAATCGACCCGGAGGAGACTTCATGAAGTGGATTCGCAGGATGCTGCAGGACCGCCGCGGCGCGGCCATGGTCGAGTACGGCCTGCTCGTGGCCGGTATCGCACTGATGACGGCCGCTGGGACGTCGGTTCTCGGCCACAAGGCGACCGATCTCATCGGCACGATGGCCGCAGTGCTCCCGGGTGCCCACGGTGACGACAACAACCCCATCGTCAGCGGTCGCCTGATCGAGTGGACCGACACGGTTCCGGGCGAGGACTCGACCGGTACGGCCTCGACGGGTATCGGGCTCTCGGTGCCCGACATCCTCGCCGCGAACGGGACTTCGCGTCTGGAGACCAATGCCGGCATTCCCGCGCTCGGGGACCTCATCCTCGAGCCCTAGGCGGCCTACGGCGAGGGTGCGCTGTGTGCGGCGCACCCTCGCCTCCCTCACCGTGCGAGCCCCTGGGCGATGGCGCGCGCCGACCGGCGAAGGTTGGCCTCCCAATCCTCGGCGAGCGGGTCGAGGGTCTCCACGCGGGCACCGGTCTCCTCGGCCACCAACTTGGCGCTCGTCGGGTCGAACTGTGGCTGCACGAAGATGACGCGCACGCGCGCCTCCCTCGCCCGCTCGATGAGTTCCACGAGCTCGTGGGGGTCGGGCTCCTTGTGCTCGTGCTCCACGGCCACCTGCCGGAGTCCGTACGCTTCGGCGAAGTGCCCCCAGGCGGGATGGAAGACGAAGAACTTCGCCCCCTCGGCATCCCCGAGCATCCGCTCGATCGCGCGGTCCAGCTCGGCGATCCGGCCGCGGAACTCCACGAGGTTCCGCCGCAGCGCAGCTCGTTCGGCGGGCAAGACGCGCTCCAGAGCCGCCTCCACCTGCACGGCCATGTGGTCGACATGGTGGGGTGCGACCCAGAGGTGGGGGTCCTCTCGGTCATCCAATTGTAGGCCCGCCGACGCATCGAGCACGGGCAGGCCCGGTACCTCGGCCAGCATCTGATCGAGCCAGGCCGCCTCGAAGGGAAACTTGGGGTGCCCCACCTTGACGTACAGCGCTGCCTCCTCGAGGGCGCGAACCTGCGCGAGCGTCGGCTCGTAGGTGTGAGGGCTCGCGCCGGGCGGGATCATCACCTCGACGCGCACGAGCTCGTCCGCCACGGCCCTCACCACGAAGCGCTGCGGGGCGACCGACACCACCACCAAGGGCCGCGCATCGTTGTCGTGCCTCGGCGCACAGGCGGCGGCCAGGAGGACCCCGACCAGCGCGGCGCCAACAATTCGGCGTCCCTCGCCCCGCTCCGCGCCCCTCATCGCACGATCCGAAGGTTCACGCGGCCGTCCCCATCCGCCTCCACGACGTAGCTCTCGAGACCCGGAAGGAGCCGCTCGAGCGTCTCGAGATACAGACGTTGCTCGGTAACGGCCGGTGCTCGGGCATGCTCCCGCGCGATGGCGCGGAAGCGTTCGGCCTCGCCATGCGCGAGCTCGACGCGGCGATGCCGAGCGGCCTTGGCCTCGGCGCGCAGCCGTTCCGCTTCGCCTTCCGCTTCCGCCAGGATCTGGCGGCGGTAGCTGCGCGCCTCGAGCACGAGGCGCTCTCGGTCCGCGCTGGCGCTCTGCACCCCCTGGAAGGCACCGCGAACCCCTCCAACGAGCGGCGGCGCGAGCTCTTCCACCGTGACCGACTGCACGGTGACGCCGACGCCCTCGCGTTCGAGCGCGGCCTGGACGTCCTGCCGCACCGCCGCACGCAGCTCCGCACGCCGCGCACCGAGCACGGCGTCCACGCGCTCGTTCATCAGGAAGCGCGTCAACGCGCCCTCGGCGACGCGGCGAAGGAGATCGCGCGGGGCCTCGTGAGCGATCTCGAATTTCGTGAGGCTGCCGATGCTGAACTGCACGTTGAGCCGAATCGTCAGGAGGTTCGTGTCGCCGGTCAGCCACAAGCTCGAGATGTGCGGGCCCTTGCGCGGGTCGACGCGGTAGCCGATGGGCATGAAGAAGTTCGTCGCCGTCTTCTCGACGGTGACACGCCCGAAGGGCCACGGAGGATTCCAATGGATCCCGGGAAGGACGTCGCGGGCCACTGCGCGACCGAAGACGTACGCGACCGCGCTCTCGTCAGC
>JAKSBN010000364.1 GCA_022361175.1 Pseudomonadota bacterium
CGCTGGCCCGGCTCGACCGCCACGCTCCGGTCTACGGCCGCCGCACCTACAACGACTTCAACACCTTCTACTACCAAGCGGCGTCGGGCACGTCGGGTGGGTCGTCGGGTTCGCCGGTCGTCAACCGGGCGGGGCAGGTGATCGCGCTGAACGCCGGCGGCAAGCGCTCGGCCGCTTCGAGCTTCTACCTGCCGCTGGATCGGGTGGTGCGCGCTCTCGAACGGCTGCAGGCCGGGAAGCCCGTGGCCCGTGGCACGCTGCAGATGGTGCTGGCCCACCGGCCCTACGACGAGCTGCGCCGGCTGGGACTGCGGGCGGAAACCGAGGCCGAGATGCGGCGGGCCTTCCCCAAGGCCACCGGCATGATCGTGGCCGACGAGATCGTGCCCAGCGGCCCCGCCGACGGCCGCCTCGAGCCCGGCGACGTGATCGTTCGCATCGGCGGGAAGCGCGTCAACACGTTTCTCCCGATCGAGGCGCGGCTGGACGAGAGCGTGGGCGACCTCGTACGACTGGACGTCGAGCGCGGCGGCGAGCCGCTGCAGGTGGAGCTCCCGGTCGGCGATCTTCACGCCGTCACCCCGTCCGAGTACCTGGAGTTCGGCGGTGGCGTCCTCAACGATCTCTCCTATCAGCAGGCGCGCAACCACTCGGTGCCCGTGGGCGGCGTCTACGTGGCCTCGGCCGGCTACGTGCTGACGCGCGCCGGCGTGCCCGTGCAATCGGTCCTGACCCAGGTAGCGGGCGAGCCCGTGGCCTCGCTCGACGACTTCGAGCGCGTGGTGGCGGATCTGCCCGACGGATCTCAGGTGCCGGTTCGCTACTTCTCGCTCCGCAACCCGCGCAACCCGGGTGTGCGCGTGATGCGGGTCGACCGGCGCTGGTTCACCATGCAGCGCTGCCGCCGGGACGACGCGGCCGGTCGCTGGCCGTGCCAGTCCTCGAAGGCGCCCGGGGCCCTGACCCCGCCGGAGCCCGCCACCACGGGCTTCGACGTGGAAGGCGAGCGCTCGGTTCGCAACCTGGCGCCGTCGCTGGTGATGGTCGACTTCGACATCCCGTACCGCATCGACGGCGTCCACGGCGACCGCTTCCAGGGCGCGGGGCTGGTGGTAGATGCCGAGCGGGGCCTGGTGGTGGTCGATCGCGAGACCGTGCCGGTGGCCCTGGGCGATCTGACGCTGACGTTCGCGGCGTCGGTCGAGGTGCCCGGGCGCGTCCTCTACCTCCATCCCAATCACAACCTGGCGGTGATTGCGTACGACCCCGTGCTGCTCGGAGACACGCCCGTGCGTTCTGCCACGCTGCGGGAACGCGAGCTGGTCGTGGGCGACGACGTCTGGCTCGTGGGACTCTCGGCCCGTCACCGCGTCGTCTCCCGCGAGACCTCGGTGTCGCGGGTCGAGACTCTGTCGCTGCCGCTCACGCACCCGCCGCGCTTCCGCGAGAGCAATCTCGAGCTGGTGGCCGTTTCGGACGTGACGGCCACGGTGGGGGGCGTCCTGGCGGATTCGCGCGGGCGCGTGATGGCGCTGTGGGCGTCGTATTCGCGCGGTTCGGGCAAGGACACCAGCTCGTTTTTCGCGGGCGTTCCGATCGCCCTGGTCCGCGACTTGATCGCCCCGCTGCAGCGGGGCGAAGCCGTCCGCTGGCGCGGCCTCGGGGTGGAGCTTCACCCGGTGACGCTGGCCGACGCCCGCAAGCGCGGGCTGCCCCCGGCCGAGGCCGAGCTCTTGGAGCGCCACGACCCCACCGAGCGGCGGGTCCTGTCCGTCGTGCGCCTGACCGCGGGCAGCGCGGCCGCGGCGCTCGTGCGGGTGGGAGATCTGCTGCTGGCCATCGACGGCGAGCCCGTCACCCGCTTCCGCGAGGTGGAGCGCGCGGCCCAGCGCGAGCAGGTCGAGCTTCGGCTGTTGCGGGACGGTACGATCGAGACCGTCGCCGTCGCCACCGAGCTGTTGGACGGACAGGGCACCACCCGGGCGCTCTTGTGGGCGGGCACGCTGCTGCAGGCGCCCCACCGCGCCATCGCCGCGCAGCGCGGGCTGCCGCGAGAAGGGGTCTACGTCGCCTGGTACTGGTACGGCTCGCCCGCCAACCGCTATCGCCTGCGCGCCACCCATCGCATCGTGGCGGTGGACGGACAGCCCACCCGAACCCTCGACGAGTTCGCCGCCGCCGTCGCCGGCAAGCGCGACCGAGACCCGGTGCGGCTGCGCACGGTGGATCTGGACGGCCGTCCCGACGTTCTCACCTTGAAGCTCGACCTCGAGTACTGGCCCACCTACGCGCTCGAGCGCGGCGCCAACGGCTGGGCGCGGCGCGCCCTCTCGGACGCCGCCGTCGCCGACGCGGCCGCCGCTCCTGCGAACTGAGGCTTCAGGCGCTCGACCACTTCAGGTACTCCGGGGGCCAGTTGTCGGGTTGGCCTCGGGGCTTGTAGCGGGAGTAGAGGGCGCGTTCGATCGCGAGTCGAAACGCGGATTCGTCCCGCGACGTGGTGGCGCCGCGTGCGATCTGCGCCGCGGCAACTCGCTCGACGACGGCCGGATCCGGCGCGTGCTCGGCGACGCCGGTCAAGTAGAACTCGTCGTCCACGTCGGCCGCCGGAAACGAGTGCAGGGCGAAGCGGCCGTCTCGGAGCAGGTCCCGGCGTTTTGGCGAGGGGCCGATCAGCAGATACAGATCGCCCTCGACGAGGTTCACGCACACCGGGTGCACGCGGGGGCCGCCGTCGGCGCGCACGGTGGCGAGGAACGCCAGGCCCGGTCCGAACTGGAACAGGCGCTGCTGGCCAAGCGCCGCGATCTCGGGCGCGGCCCGGGCGAAGTCGGACCAGGGAACCACGTCTCGCCTTCCTTTCGCGGCTGCCCGGGGCCGCGTGACCTAGGGGCGGCCGGGCGGCTCGACCCGCTGATCGTAGGCGCGGCTCGCCTCTCGAACCGCGGACAGGGCGGCCGCGGCGTCTCCGAATCCGGACGAGGTGATGCGGCCCGGGCCCTTGTAGTGGGTGAACCAGGTCGCGAGGATCTCGCGCGCGCCCGCGTAGCGGGCGTCCAAGGTCTCGAGGTCCGTGACGTCCGACAGCGGGCCCGTGGCTTGGACGGCCAGGACCTTGTCGTCGCGCTCGCCGTCGTCCAAGAGCCGCAGCACGCCGATGGGACGCGCCGCCACGACCGCCCCGCGCTCGACCCGCGGACCCAGCAGCACCACGTCCAGGGGGTCTCCGTCGCCGCCCAGCTCTCGAGGCAGCCGGGTTCGCGGCACCATGCCGTAGTTCGCCGGATAGGCGAGATACTGGACGACCCTCGGCACACCGTCTCGCTCTTCCCAACGCAGGGCGCCGCTGGTCTTGTCGACCTCCCACTTGGCGTTGGTGCCGGCCGGGATCTCGACCACGACGTGGATCAGGCCCGCGTCGGTGAGCGCCGCGTGGCCGTCGAGGTAGTGCTTCGAGGTGTGAGACGATCCACCGCAGGCCGGGAGTCCGACTCCGACTCCCAGAACCAGTCCGAGTCCCAGAGCCAGTTCGAGAACCGGAACGAGAACCGGAAGTGAAAGCAGCCCGGGGGCCGCGGCTTCACGACGCCGGCGGAGCATCATGGGGCCGGAAGGTAGCCGCCCCGCGGCCTCGGACCACGCTCGGCGTCAGGCCGCGGCGACGGCGGCCATGAACGCGGACAGCTTCCGCTCGTCGAGGGCCCCCTCGTGACGAATGCGGCTGCAGAGATCGACGCCGAAGGGCCGTACCGTGCGGATGGCCTCGCCGACGTTCTGCGCAGAGAGCCCTCCCGCGAGAAACACGGGGACGGGCGACGCCTTCGCGATCCGCGCGCTGTACGACCACTCGTGGGTGCGGCCCGTCCCGCCCAGCTCGCGCTCGGCCGGATCCGCGGCATCGGGGTTCCCCGTGTCGAGCAGCAGCGCGTCCACTTCCGGGGCGACTTCCAGCGCCTCGGCCACCGCGCGCTCGCCGGTCACGTGGACCACCTGCACCAGCGAGATCCCCGGCAGGGACCGGCGCAGCTCTGCCCGGACGGCAGGTGTGACCCGGTCGCAGAGCTGGAGCGTGTTCACGCCGCATCGCTGCTGCTGGTCGACGATGCCCGCGGCGTCGGTGCGGCTCGTGAGCAGAAAGGTCGCGATCGGCGGCGGCACCGCCGCGGCGATCTCCGCGATGCGCGTCTCCGGGATGACGCCGGTGCCGGTCGGCATCTCGGAGACGAGTCCCAGAGCCGAGGCGCCCAGGCGCACGGCCAACCGGGCCTCGTCGCGGGAACCGATGCAGCAGACCTTCACGCGCGTCATCGCCCCTCGCTCGCGGATGCCGGCCTAACGGCCGCCCCAGGGCTGGAGGCCGCTCACCATCATCACGGTCGCCACCGTCGCGGCTTCGCGGTCGACGGCGATCTTGCGGTACTCGGGCGACGACGCCCAGCGGACGGCTTCGTCCCGGTCCGCGAACTCGATCAACACCACCTTCTGGTGGGGCCAGTCGCCTTCCACCACGTCGGGCGCTTCATCCGCGGCCAGGACGCGGCCCTCGAACGGAGCGAGGACGTCCATGAACTGGGCGGCGTAACGGTCGTAGCGGGGGCGGTCGTGGATCGTGAGCTGCGCGAGGACGTAGGTGGTCATGAGAACTCGATCTCGGGCGCGGGTCCGGTCGCTAGGGTATCCAAGATCCCCGGCGGAGGGAGACGCCCCGCTGGACGGAGGCATCCGTGCGCAAGCAGTACCACTTCTGGCCCTCGGACCGGCCGCGCGTGCGGGTGCCGCTGGACTCCATCGCCGAACTCGACCAGGTCTACTGGTTCGACGACGACGAAGAGAAACCGACGTGCCGCCGCGTGATCCAGCACATGCGACGGATCGACGAGGCGGACCTCTCCCACCCGATCATCCTGAGCGCGGAGGGGAGGGTGATGGACGGCATCGAAGCTCCAGCACCGAGAAGCACTGGCCGTCGCGAACGGGCGCGCTCGCCCGGCACGCCGGTTCGACGCACAGCGTCCGCGCGCGCCAGGCGGCCTGCACCCGGCGCCGCGACCAGCCGAGCTCCGCGGCCAGGAAGCGGTCCCAGCGCACGGCACAGAAGCGCGGCTGCACGATGCGGACCCGCAGCGGCCCCGACTCCGGCAGCGGCGGACGCTCCACGGCGTAGGCCACGGGGACGCCGGGAGCCAGGGCGAACGCCACCGACTCCGCCAGCACCGGATCGTCGCGCCGGTAGGCGTCGAGGGGTACCTCGGCCGCATCCGCCCGCACGCGCCGGTGCACCGGCTGCTTCCGCCGCGCGCCACAACCGGGGCAGCGGTAGATCAGCCAGACGTCGTGCCGCCGGCCGTTGGCGTTGACGCGAAAGCGGCCGGTGGATTCCAGCCAGGAGGCCCCACAGCGGGCGCAGGCGAGCGCCCAGACGGGCACGGTGTGCGGACGGATCCGCCAGAGGGTCGTTTCCAAAGGTGAGCTCCCGGCGGAGGGAGCTCACGTGAGAGAAGCGAGAGGACTGGAGGCGCGATCGGGTCGGGGTCGAGCACAGGCACACCGCCAGACCTCGACCTCACGCCGCACCACTCCGCTCGCGGTGCCGGGGGCACCGGGTGAAGTCGTCGACAATTCAGGGTCGAGATCTGGCTACTGCGCGGGAGTCACGGGAAGGGCGGTCCTTTCCACGAGGGCAGGCGGGCCCTGCGCGGGCCGGACCATACCGAACGACCGGCCCGTCTTGACAGGGGGACCGACGCCTATAGACTGACCAGTCAGTTTATGACGGAACCGTCTACCACCCGCCGCCGGACCCACGCGCCGCCCGCCGTGCGCCGGGAGCAGATCCTGGCCGCGGCCCGCAAGGCCTTCGCCGCCAAGGGCTACCACGCCGCCACCATGGACGACGTCGTGGCCGCCAGCGGGCTCTCCAAGGGCAGCCTCTACTGGCACTTCCGCAGCAAGGAAGATCTGCTGCTGGCGCTGGCCGACGTCTTCGCCGAGGGCGTCTTCGCGGCCTGGGATGCCCAGGACCGTCTGGGCCTGCCCGTCCTGGCGGCGCTGCGGCGCCACGGCGACACCGCCATCGCGGCCCTGGCCGGCGAGCGCGACCTATCCCGCGCCTATCTCGAGCTGCTGTCGGTACCCGCGGCCCGAGAGCGGCTGGCCCTCGTCTACGAACGCACCCGCGTCCATCTCGCCCGGGAGATCGAGCGCGGTGTCCAAAGCGGCGAGCTGGTGCCGGTGGCGGCGGACGTGGCCGCGGGGCTCCTGGTGGGCGCGGTGGAGGGCGTCCTGTTGCAGTTCTTCATGGACCCCGAGTTCGACGCTCGGCGGTCGTGGGAGGAGGGATGGTCGATCTTCGTCCGGGGGCTCTCGGCCTGATTCTCGCCGGGATCGGGGTGTGGCTGACGGCCGTCGAGCCCGCCGCCGCTGCCCCTCTCGAGCCGGCGCCGCCCGGCGTCGAGGCGCGCGCGCTGGCGCTGGCCGCCGAAGACATGCGGCGGAGCGATCGCACCATCTTCGAGGGCCGGATGATCGTCACTTCGCCGCGCCTGGCCGGCCCGCGCGTGGTGCAGTTCCGCTCCACCGACGATCGGCCCGGCAAGCGGTCCTTCATCCGGATCCTGGCGCCCAGCAAGGACCGCGGGAGCGGCTTCCTGAAGCTCCACCCGAACCTCTGGATGTACGTACCCCGAGTCGAGCGCACGGTGCGGATCCCGCCGTCCATGATGCTGCAGTCCTGGATGGGCAGCGACTTCACCAACGACGACCTGGTGCGCGACTCGAGCGAGATCGACGACTACGACCACACCCTGCTGGGCGTCGACCCCGCCCCCGAAGTGGCGCCCGCAACTCCGGCCTACGTCGTCGAGTACCGGCCCCACGAGGA
>JAKSBN010000040.1 GCA_022361175.1 Pseudomonadota bacterium
CGCATGTGCTGCGATCTGAACCGCTGCCTCTACTACAGTGATCGCGAGGGCCTGCACCTGGACGCGAAGCAACCCGTGCGAACCGTTCTCACGCTGATCGACGGGATCGTCGCCGGCGAGGGGGAAGGGCCGCTCACGACGCACGACGTGCCCTTGGGCGTGGTGGTTGCGGGAACCGACCCGGTGGGCGTCGATCTGGCGTGCGTGCGGCTGATGGGCTTCGATGAGCGCCGCATCGAGAAGCTCTGGGGGCCGATCGAGGACGAAGGGCCCCGCATCACCGCGGTCCGGGACCCGGCCGACGTCCGCGTCCATCAGGTGGACGCGGGCTCGTTCGACGTTCGCGAGCTCTCGCTCGATCAGGTCGAGAGCGATCGCACCTTCGTGGCGCATCCGGGTTGGCGCGGCCACATCGAGAGGGCGGGATGAAGCAGATTCTCCAAAGCGCCAAGAGCGGCGAGCTCGAGCTGGTCGAGGTCCCCGCCCCCGCCGTGGCGCCCGGCCACGTCCTGGTCCGGAACCACTACTCGGTGGTGTCGCCAGGCACCGAGAAGATGGCGATGGACTTCGCGCGCAAGTCCATGCTCGGAAAAGCGCGGAGCCGTCCCGATCTGGTGAAGCAGGTGACCCGCAAGCTTCGTCAGGAGGGCCCGCTGCCCACCTATCGCGCCGTGATGACCCGGCTGGAGGCGCCGCAGCCGCTGGGCTACGCGTGCGCGGGCGTCATCGAGGCGGTCGGCGACGGGGTGCAGGACTTCGCGCCGGGCGACCGCGTCGCTTGCGCCGGCGCCGGCTACGCGAACCACGCCGAGTGGGTGAACGTCCCCGAGAACCTGGTGGTGGCGGTCCCCGACGGCGTGCCGCTCGAGAAGGCCGCGTTCGCCACACTCGGCGCGATCGCGCTCCAGGGCGTCCGGGTCACGGATCCGACGCTGGGCGAGATCGGCGCGGTCATCGGTCTCGGCCTGATTGGGCAACTGTCGGTCCAACTGCTGGCCGCCAACGGCTGCCGCCTGCTGGCCATCGATCTCGACCCGGAGCGCATCGAGCAGGCGGTGGCGCAGGGCGCGGAGTGGGGGGGCGCGCCGAAGGCGGACCACGAGGCTTGGAAAGCCGCCGCGACCGGCGGGCACGGTGCGGACTTCGCCCTGGTGACCGCCGCTTCGGAAAGCTCGGCGCCGATCTCCCTGGCGGCCGAGCTGTGTCGCCTGAAGGGGCGGGTGGGTGCGGTGGGAGCCACCGCGATGGACCTCGACCGGCGGAGCTTCTACGAGAAGGAGCTCGAGCTGCGCATGAGCATGTCGTACGGGCCCGGCCGCTACGACCGGCGCTACGAAGAACTCGGCCTCGACTACCCGCTGGCCTACGTGCGCTGGACGGAGCGCCGCAACCTGGAGGCCTTTCTCGCCCTGATCGCCTCCGGTCGCGTGGACCCCGGGCGGCTGCAGACCCGGACCGTGCCGTTTTCGGACGCCGAGGCGGCGTACGAAGCCCTGGCGAAAGGCGAGCGCCCCGGCCTGGCCCTGCTGTTCGAGTACGAGCCAGGCGGCGAGGCGGAGCGGACGCTCGCGCTCGCGCCAGCCCGCACCCCGGTCTCGGGGGAAGTGGGCGTCGCCTTCCTGGGCGCGGGGAACTACGCCAAGGGCGTGCTGCTGCCCGCGGTGAAGGCCGCGGGGGGAGTTCGCCCGACCGCGATCGTGACGTCCACCGGTCCGTCGGCCCGGCGCACCGCCGAGAAGTTCGGCTATGCCCAGTGCGGGACCGACGCCTCCGCCGTTCTGCGCGACGCCGCTGTCGACCTGGTCTTCGTGGCGACCCAGCACGACAGCCACGCAGCCCTGGCCGAGGCCGCGCTGCGGGCGGGCAAGGCCGTCTGGCTCGAGAAGCCCGCCGGACTCACCCCGGCCGAGGTCGAGCAGCTGGCCGAGGCAGTCCGCGAAACGGGGGGATTCCTCGGTATCGGGTACAACCGGCGCTTCTCCTCCCACGCGCGGGTGCTGCGGGACGCCTTTTCCAAGCGCCGCGGCCCCATGGCGCTCCGGTACACAGTCGCAGCCGGTGCGACCCCGGCGGGCACGTGGATCACCGACCCCAAAGTGGGGGGCGGTCGCCACATCGGCGAAATCTGTCACTTCGTGGACGCGTGCGGGTTCCTGATCGGCACGCCGCCCGTTTCGGTCTACGCGCGGGCGCTCGGACGCGACGCCCAGGTGGACGACTCGGTGGTTCTGAGCCTCGGCTACATCGATGGGTCCGTCGCGACGATCGAGTACCTCGCCAACGCAGCCTCTGGTCTGCCGAAAGAGCGCTTCGAGCTCTCGGCCGACGGGCGCACGGCGAGCTCGGACAACTACAAGGTGACGAAGGTGCTGGGCGGCCTCACTCACAAGACGGTGAACCAGGACAAGGGGCAGGCCACCGCCGTAGCGGAGGTGATCGAGGCGGTCCGATCCGGCGCGGGTTCGCCTTTCTCGCTGGAGGATTGGACGGCGGTGTCGGCCGTGACGTTCGCCATCGCGCGGTCCATTCAGTCGGGCCGGCCCATCGACCTCCAGAAGACGCGAGCCCGAACGGACGCTCCGTGAGTTGGGACGCGTCCGATACGACGTCCCCGGCGCCGCGACCGGCCGAGGTCGAGGGAGTCGAACCCGAGTCGCCGAGCGGTCCCCAGCGCTTCGACACTTTTCGGGTCTTCCTCTCGTTGGTGGGACTCACGGCCTTCGCCGCCGTCGTCATCCTGCTCGGGATTGCGGTGGGCGTCCGCGGAAGCGACATCACGATGCTGCTGTTGGCCGTCTTGACGGGTTGGATCGCGCTGATCCCCGTCATTCTGGACCAAGGGCGGCCCCATGGACGCCGGCACATCTTCATCTCCTTGATCTCGATTCTCTACTTCCTGCACTTCGTGTTCCCGGCACTGGCCATCTATATCCCGGCAACGGGTCCCGTCGACGCCTCGTCCACGACGAACACGAACTTGCTTCCGCAACACGTCATCGCAGGCCAAGGGGTCGCCATCCTCGGTCTCGTGGGGCTTCTGCTCGGATACGCGCTCCCGCTCCGAGGCTTCGCGAATCGCTGGCTCCCGCGGCCGCAGCTGGACTGGGCCCCCTCGACGGTCTTTCTCGTCAGTGTTCTCATGATCGGCGCGGGCTGGTTCCTGACCCTGCTCGGCGTCTTCGGCCTCATCCCCACCGCACTCGGCTCAGGCGTCATCGGCACGGTGGCGTCCTCGAACATGTACGCCAACGTGCCCCTCACCTACGCCTACCTTCGATACAAGACGCGCCCCGCCGCCATCCTGATCGTCGCGAACGTCGGCCTCATCGCACTCTGGGGACTGTTCACCTCGAAGAAGCTGCACATGCTGATCGGCGCGGCCATCGTGGTGCTGACGTCAATGATCATGACCGGTCGAATCCGCCTGCGCTGGATCCTCGCGGGCGTGGCCGCCATCATCGTCGTGTATCCCATCTCCGAATTCGTGCGCAACGATCTTCTGAGCCGCTACTCCCCCAACCAGCTCGTGGCCAACCCGCTCGCGACGATCGGTGAGGTAAGCGCCTTCGTCGCCAGTGCCAAGCTCGGCCAGTACACGGTGGAGGGCTACGAAGCGATGGCGAGACGCGTGGACGGGCTCGGCATCGAGTCCGTCATCGTCCGCGACACGCCGAGCGTATCGCCGTTTCAGAACGGTCGGACGCTGGGGCTCTTCTTCGTGGCGTTCATCCCTCGTCTGCTGTGGCCAGGCAAGCCCAACGTCAACATCGGCCAGTGGATCACAGACGTCTACGGCTCCGGCCCCCTCGTCGAATCCCACACGGCCCCGACCCAAGTGGGCGAGTTCTATCTCAACTTCGGACTCACAGGGGTCTTCTTTGGGCTCCTCTTGGTCGGCATCGTCTTTCGTTTGACGTACGAGAGCCTGAACCGACGCGGACAGACCGTCCCGGCGATCATCGCGCAGGTCGTCATCCTCGTGAGCCTCGGCCTGCAGTTCATGGGCAGCGTGGCAGGCACCTACGGGAACATCGCCTTCGCTCTGATTCCGCTCATCGTGACGCACGTCGCTGTCCGCATGACGCTGCCGACGCAACGGCTGTAGAGCGGGCCTCGGCGGAACGGCCCGCCATCCGCTATCCCTCGTCCCCCCGCGCACCCAGCACGTCCGCAAAGCAGAGGCACAGTTCGTCCACACTACGACGCCAAGAGAACACCTGCGCCCGTTCGCGCCCGTGTTCCACTCGCGCCGAGACGTCCGCCCCTCCCTGTGCGACGCGTTCCACCTCGCGGGCCAAGGCCTCGGGATCGGAAGCCGGAAAGTACACGGCGGCCTCTCCCGCCACCTCTCGAAACACCGGGATGTCCGAAGCCACGATCGGGGTGCCCGCCGCCATCGCCTCCAGCAGCGGGAACCCGAAGGTCTCGATGAAGGATGGGAACACGAGCGCCAGCGCGCCCTTGAAGTAGCTGGCCATTTCCGCGTGGGGGACGCCGCCGAGAAAGCGTACGCGGTCCGCGACCCCGATCCGGTGCGCCAATCGGACCAGCTCGCGCGCGTGCTCTGGATCGGTCGAGTCGCCGCCAACGATCCAGAGCTGGAGCTTCGAGTCCCGCGTCGCCGCGATGGCCCGGATCGCGGTCTCGATGTTCTTGTGCCGCTCGAGGGCCGCGGGCAGCAGGAGATAGCGTGTGTCCGTCTCCAAGGGACGGGCGCCCGAGAACGAGTCCAACGAAACGCCGTAGGGAACGACCCGAAGCCGATGCCTCGGAAGAGCGGTGCGCTTCACGACTTCGTCGACGGCCGCGGCCGTCGGAAACAGGATCCGGTCTGCGCGGCGGAACCCGATGCGTGCCATCACGTCCAACGTCCGGAGACGCAGATCCCCGTAGTAACGAAGGTCGTAGATGCGGAGGGTATTGACGAAGACGACCCCGACCCCGCGATGGAGCCCGGGAAACATGTCCGCGATGCAAACGAGAAGATCGAAGTCGCGAGCCAACCGGGGGAGCCTGGTCTGTTCGTAGCCGAGCCGGCGCGCCATGCGCCGGAGCCGCCAGCCCCCCTGC
>JAKSBN010000139.1 GCA_022361175.1 Pseudomonadota bacterium
TAGATCGAGCGGGCCCGGCCTCCCAGCGGCAACTCGAGCATCTGGTTGAAGTCGCAGTCGTAGAGCTGTCCGTCGAAGCCCACCGACACCAGGTCGCGACACATGAGGCCGGGCAGGGTCTCCGGGTTGAAGTGGTTCACCAACAGCGACAGGTACTCCGCTTCGCGGCCCTCTCGCGCCAGGTCGTGGGCGAAGCGCTTGATGGGCATGTTGGTGATGGTGAGGAGCCGCCGGAACTCGATGCCGAAGAGCTCCCGCAGCTCGCTTCGGTAGCGGGCCTCCAGCTGCGGCTGCGGCGGTGGCAGGAACGCTCCAAGCGGGTTGTAGACCAGGTCGAGGGCGCGGTGCGATCCGGTCTTGCCGTAGCCCAGCCGGTTCAGCCACTGTAGGCCCTCGATGCTCTTGCCGAAGACGCCGCGCCCGCGCTGCTGCTCCACGTTCTCGCGCGTGTAGCACGGCAGCGAGGCCACGATCTCGACGTCGTGATCCGCCAGGAACTCGGCCGTGTCCTCTTGGCCGGGCTCGAAGAGCACGGTCAAGTTGCAGCGGTCGATGACGCGTCGCCCCCGCGCGCGGGCGCCCTCCACCACGAACCGGAAGTGCGGGTTGAGCTCGGGAGCCCCCCCGGTCAAGTCCAGCAGCTCGATCTGCGGGTTGCGGTCCAGCAGCCACAGGATCCGCTCGGCGCCGCGGCGGTCGAGCGACTCGCTGCGCTTGGGCCCGGACTCCACGTGGCAGTGGTGGCACGCCAGGTTGCAGCGCTTGGTGATGTTGAGCTGCAGGGTCGTGGCCCGCCCCCGGCACAGGGGCCCGCCCGCGTGCCGTTGCACGGTTGCGGCGAAGTCGGGGGCCTCGGCTTGCATCAGCAGCAGCCGCCTTCGTTTCGCTGGGTGGCCCGATACGAGCCCCCCTTGGTTTCGCGCGGGTCCCGCCGCGCGTCGCGCGAGCAGTCGAAGGGCGCGCGCTCGTCCTCCGGCACGGGCACCCGCGGCTCGATGCCGATGATGTCTTGGGCATACGGCTCCCTCGTGTAGAGCGCCAGCGTCTTGGCGCACACCGCCGTGCGCTCGCCCCGGCGCAGCACGTGGCCGTCGTCGTCTTCCACCTGCTTCCAGGGGCCGCGGTAGACGACCGCCTGATTGGCCTCGAGGCAGGGGCCCTCCTTGCCCTTGTGCGCGGTGATCGTCACCGAGCGAAACTCGATGCCCTCGGCCACGGCGAAGGGCTCGGACTCCCACTTGTCGATGGCAATGCCGTGGAAACCGGCCTCCTCCAGGTGCTGCAGCAGCTCGCGTTCCTGGAAGGCCCCGGAGACGCAGCCGCTCCAGAGCTCGGGATCGCGGCGCAGGGGCTCCGGAACCGGCTCGTCGCTCACGATGTCGGAGATGGCGATGCGGCCCCCCACCTTGAGCACGCGGTAGATCTCCCGCACGAGCTCGGTGCGATCCGCCTCGCGGACCAGGTTCAGCACACAGTTGGAAACCACGATGTCGACGCTCTCGTCCGGCACCATGGGCGCCTCGCGCCGGAGCCGATCCGCCTCGGCCTCGAGGGCGGCGTAGCCGGTGAGGTCGGTCACGGGATGCGCGGCCAGCCAGGCGCCCAGCTGGTCGCGGTCCAGCGCCAGATCCTGGATCTGGCCGCGGCGGAACTCGACGTTCTCGTAGCCCAGGCGCTCGGCCACCACCGGGGCCGAACGGCGGGCCAGGGCCAGCATTTCGTCGGTCATGTCGACGCCGATCACGCGGCCCTTCGGGCCGGCCACCTGCGCCGCGATGAAGCAGATCTTGCCACCGCCGCTTCCCAGGTCGAGCACCGTGTCGCCTTCGCGCACGTAGCGGGAGGGGTCGCCGCAGCCGTAGTCCCGCTCCAGCACCTCGTCGGGAATGACCTGCAGGTACTGGGGGTCGTAGTCCACCGGGCAGCAGAGGGCCTCTTCGCGGATCTCTGCCGCCGCCCCGTAGCGGGAGCGGACGGCCTCTTCCGAGCTCGGATTCTCTGCGGACTGGGCCATGAAGCGAATTCCTCCAGCGTGGCTTCGAGTTGGAGAAGCATACGCAGCAAGTGGCCCGCTCGTTACCAGGGATTCGCCCCTCGGCCTCAGGGCCGCGTCAGAACTCCGGATGCTCCGGGGCCCCAGAGGGTTTCCGAGCAAGCACTCCCCTTGGGGGAAGTCGCGGACCGCACCGGGTCTGGGCTTCGCTATGCTCCCGCGCCGGGTCCCACGGGCCCGCGCGGCTTCACGCGCGGACGCCCGTTTCCCTCGTACCTGACCGCTCAACCTGGGGTTCTCGCACCCACGCCACGTCGCACCACGCGCGCGGTTGATCCGCGAGTCAATCCCACCGATCGCCAACAAAAGGAGTTCCCCCATGAGTGAGATTCGCTTCGACAACCGCGTCGCCATCGTCACCGGCGCCGGCGGCGGCCTGGGTCGAGAGCACGCGCTGCTGCTGGCTTCGCGCGGCGCCAAGGTGGTCGTGAACGACCTGGGCGGCGCGGCCGACGGCACGGGTTCCGGCTCGTCGGCAGCGGATGCCGTCGTCAAGGAGATCAACGAAGCCGGCGGCACGGCCGTCGCCAACTACGACTCCGTCGCCACGCCCGAGGGCGGCGAGGGAGTCGTGCAGACGGCGATCGACAACTTCGGGCAGGTGGACATCGTCATCAACAACGCCGGCATCCTGCGGGACAGGAGCTTCGTGAAGTTGACGCCGCCCGAGTTGGAGATCGTGCTGGACGTGCACCTGAAGGGCGGCTTCTACGTGAGCCAGCCCGCCTTCCGGCACATGAAGGAGAAGAACTACGGCCGCCTGATCTTCACGGCGTCCGCCGCCGGCATCTTCGGCAACTTCGGCCAGACCAACTACGGCGCCGCCAAGATGGGCCTCTGCGGCCTGTCTCACGTGCTGGCGGTCGAGGGCGCCAAGTACAACATCAAGTCCAACGTGATCGCCCCGATCGCCAAGACGCGGCTCACCGAGAATCTGCTGGGCCCGGCGGCCGATGCGCTCGACCCCGCCTGCGTGGCGCCGCTGGTGGCCTACCTCTGCTCCGAGCAGTGCGAGGCGACCCACGAGATCTACTCGGTGGGCGGCGGCCGCTTCGCCCGCATCTTCGTGGGGCTGGCTCCGGGCTGGACCAAGGGCAAGGCCGCGGTGCCCGCGATCGAGGAGATCGCGGCGAACTTCGACCAGATCCGGAACCCCGAGGGCTACACGATCCCCAACAGCATCGCCGACGAGATGAAGGTGATCTTCGAAGCGCTCAAGGACTAGGAGGAGAACACGATGCCGATCGATCCGGAAAAGGCCCTGGGCCACGAGCTGCCGGCGGGCGAGGGCAGCTGGGGCCCCGACGACGTGATCCTGTACCACCTGGGCGTGGGAGCCGGCCTCGGCGCCCCCACGGACGCCAAGGAGCTCGAGTACACCTACGAGAAGAACCTGAAGGTGCTGCCCAGCTACGGCGTGATCCCGGTCTTCGGGGCGCTGGGCGGGCTCGGCAACGTGCCCGGGCTCCAGTTCAACTTCGCCATGCTGCTGCACGGAGAGCAGGATCTCGAGGTGCACCGGCCGCTGCCCACGGCGGCCAAGATCGAGAGCCGCGGCAAGGTGGCGGGGCTCTACGACAAGGGCAAGGCCGCGCTGGTGGTGCTCGAGGTGGAGACCGTGGAGAAGGAGTCCGGCGAGGCGCTCTTCACGAACCGCTTCTCGCTCTTCCTGCGCGGCGAGGGGGGCTTCGGCGGCGAGTCCGGCCCCAAGGCCGGCAACGAAGCGCCGGACCGCGCGCCCGACGGCGTCATCGAGCGGAAGACCATGGAGCACCAGGCGCTGATCTACCGCCTGTCCGGCGACAAGAACCCGCTCCACGCCGATCCCGAGTTCGCCAAGCTCGGCGGCTTCGACAAGCCCATCATCCACGGCCTGTGTTCCTACGGGCTGGTCTGCAAGGCCATCGTGGACGAGGTGCTGGGCGGCGACGTCGGCAAGGTGGCGCGCTACCAGGCCCGCTTCGCGGGCGTGGCCTTCCCCGGCGAGACCTACCAGGTGTCGTACTGGAAGGAGGGCGACAAGATCCTGATCCAGGCCAAGAGCGCGGAACGGGACAAGCCCATCATCTCCAACGCGGCCATCACGGTGCGCGCCTAGCGCGAGCCCGCAGGCGAGAAGACGCGGGCCCGGGAGCTTCGGCTCTCGGGCCCGTTTCGGTTTCGCTGGAGCGACGCCCCGCTTCGTGCCTAGCGGAGGCTTTTCTCCAGCGCCGGCCACTCGACGGCGGGTTGGGCGGCGAAGGCCTCCAGGAGAAGGGGGCGGTCGGGGTCGTCGTCCTGGTTCCGGAACTGATCGAGGGCCGCCTGGAGGGCCGCCTCGTCCGGTTGCGCGGGCTCGTCGTCCTTCAGGGTGCCGTCTTCGTGGGACACGCCGGCGGTGTCGAGCCACTCGATCAGGAGCGGCTTGCGGTGCTCCAGGAAGTACACGGCCAGCACTTCGCCGGCGGCGGCGTCGGACGAGACGCGCGAGAGGGCCCGGCGCACGTTGGCCACCTGCTTGTCGAAGGGTTGGCGCAGCAGGTAGTTGGGGCGGGCCTTGAGCGCTCCCGCCGCGGCCGCCACGGTCTGGCGGAAGAGCTGCGGCGCCTCGTCCGAGAGCCGGCGAAAGAACCCCTGCGCCTGCTCGGGGCTCATGGCCTGAAACACCTGGTAGGAACGCATCGCCCGATCCCTTCTTCGCCCGCTTAGCGCGGCTGTTGTAGCACCTGCCGGCGACGGGGGCGCCAGAGGGCTTCGTCGAGGCACACGCCGAGCACCAGGACGAGTGCCGCCGCCAGGGCCGAGTGCAGGCCCGTGACCTCTACCGGCAGTCGCAGCAACACGTTGGCCACGCCCACGCCGGCCTGCAGCCACGCCAGCCCGCACGCCGCCAGCGCCCAGGGGCCGAGGCCGGGCAGGCTGCGCGCGGTCCAGGCGAAGAGCGAGAGACCGGCCACCAGTGCGTAGCCGGTGAGGCGGTGCAGCAGGTGCGTCCCCTGGGCGCCCTGGAAACTGGGGAACCACTCGCCCCCCAGACAGGCCGGCCACTCCGGGCAGGCGAGCCCGGCGTACGTCGAGGACACGAGCCCGCCCAACCCCACCTGCAGCGCCAGCGCGCCAAGCGCCGCGATCGCCGCCGCCCGGGCCCAACCGGGGACCGCCGCCGCCGGGGGCGGCGGGCTCTGGGCGTCGGCCAGGCGTCGGGCCGTCAGCAGGAACATCAGGTTCAGCGCGTTGCCCACCAGCAGGTGCGACGTCACGGTCCAGGCGGCCAGGAGCTGCAGGACGGTGAGGCCCCCCAAGACGATTTGAAGCCCGAGCACCAGGAACCCGGCCACCAACCACGGCCGCAGCGGGGCCAGGGGAGGCCGCCGCCAGGTCCAGATGCCCAGGGTGACGTACGTCGCGGAGACGAGCAGGGCCACGAGCCGATGCGTCCATTCGAAGCCGATCTTGACGTCCAGGGCGGGCACCCACTCGCCAAAGCAGAGGGGCCAGTCTGGGCAGGCCAGGCCGGCGCCGTTGGCGCGGACCAGGGCCCCCAGCACGATCAATCCGAACGTCCCGGCGATCAGCGCGTAGAACGCCCCGACGAGTCGCGGGGCCACCGCTCGCGACTCCTGCGGGCGCTCGATGAAGGAGGAGGATTCGGCCATGACGGGTGAACGCGGTCGATCTCGCCCGCGGCGACGGAACGTTAGGGGATGGCGTGGGGACCAACAACGCACGGGCGGAGTCGAGACTTCGCCCCCGAGGGACGTGTTTTTCCGAGGGGGATTTCGCAGGTGCTTTCACAGACGCGGCAGACGCGGGTGGGATGCGCCCAACGTGCAGACGGGTGGCAAGTGGTGCGCGAATGCCGGGGCGAGTTGGGCGACACTGGTTTCTCCCCATGGCGTGCCGGCAGATCTCTTCAGAACTGGAGGACACCCGTCGATACTGCGGAAGATGGCGACTGCAATGACCCGACCTCGCAACGACGATCCGCGCAAGCTGCGCGAACTGCTGATCCGCGGCTCCGAGCTGGCGCGCTCCCATCGCCTGTCCTCGGTGGTGGTGGGCATGGCCGCGCAGGAAGGCGATCTCCTGTTTCCGGAGTTCGTCGACTTCCTCGAGAGCGCCCTGCGCGTCGAGGACGGGATCTTCCGCATGATGCGGGAGCGCGCCGTCGTGCTGCTGGCCGATGTGACGGAAGCCGACGCCGAGGAGGTGGCCGGTCGCCTGGTGCAGGACTTCTGCGACGAGTACCCGTCGCTGGACGCCCCGCGCTTCGAGTTCCGCTTCTTCGAGGTGCAGCCCGAGAAGGACGAGCTTCGAGTGAAAGAAGTGCTGCCCGCGCTCTTTCACAGCGACCTGTGCGAGCCCACGCACTAGCCCAGGTCCCGCGACCGCTCCGCTCTGTGCGCACCGGCGCCACGCCGCTTTCGTCCCTTTCCATCGCGCGCGCTTTGCCCGAGAATTCCGCCTGGGTGGAGGGCAGCTAGGTGGGAGAGCGAGTCTTGCGCAGAGTCGAGCTCCGGCGGTGGATCGCCGGCATCTCCGTCGCCGTGGTCACGGTGGGGGCGACGCCCGCCGGCGCGGCCTCCATCGAGGATCTCCCCGATCGACTGGGCGCCGTGATCGTGCACGACGACCTGGCGCAGCTCAAGCCGTGGCTGCCTGACAGCGTGTGGGACCACCGGCGCTTCTTCTTCCACCCGGGCATGGCGATCGAGATCGGTCCCCGGCAGCGGGACTACTCGCCGCCGCCCGTCTACCGCGACGCCACCGCGCGCCACCGCGGCACCGCCACGCTGGGCGAAGACGGCGCGCTGCTCGGCTACGCGGGCGGGCAGCCCTTTCCGGTGGACGAGATCGCGTGCGACGGAGATCCCCAGGCGGGCGTGAAGCTGATCTGGAACTTCGTCCACCGCTGGCAGGGCTTCGGCGCCCGCGCGAAGTTCCGCTACGTCTACCTCGACCGCGGCGAGACGCTGCCGCTCACCTACCAGGGGACGACCTCGGCGTGGCTGCTCAAGTGGCGGCCGGAGCCGCGCTTTCAGGAGCGGGGCGGCGACGTCTTTCCCGACGAGAAGCGCGCGGCCGTGATCGGCTTCGAGGTGGACAAGCCGCCCCAGGCGGCCGGCACGCGTACGCTCACCTACCGCTACGCGGATTCCTTCGGTCCGCTCGCGGCGGCCAAGCCCGAGGACACCTGGATCTACGCGCGGCAGGTGCGCCGCATCCGCAAGATCTCGCAGACCCAGCGCAGCAACGCGATCGCCGGCACGGACTTCAGCTTCGACGACCTGTTCACGTTCTCGGGGCTGCCCCCCCAGTACGACTGGAAGTGCCTGGGCGAGCGCCAGCTTTTGGCGCCCATGAACACCAAGGCGCTCGGCTTTCCCTACAGCGAGAACGGCAGCTACGGCCCGTCGGGCCTGTCCTACGCCAACGACCGCTGGGAGCTGCGCCGCGCCGTCGGCCTCGAGATGAAGCCGAAGGACGCGAACCATCCGTACTCGCGCAAGGTGCTGTGGATCGATCGGCAGACGTTCCAGCCGCTCTACTCATTCGCGTACGACACCAAGGGCGAGCTGTGGAAGATCATCTACCACAACCACCGCTGGAGCGAGGACGACGTGGGCGACGTGAAGGCGCGGGATTGGTACCCGGCCTGGGAGGGCGTGCCCGAGCCGCGCGACCTGCGCGTGGTCTCCGACGCCATCGTGAACGTCCAGACGGGCACCGGCAACCGGCTCGACTTCTGGGATTCTCAGGGCAGCCCGCCGTCGCTGGGCGAGATCCGCCGCTACATCGACGTCCAGCGTCTGCGCCGGGGGCGCTAGCCCCGAAGCTCGGCGGCCAGCGCTCCCGCGAGGTCCGGGTGGCGGAAGGCCACGCCCGCGGCTTCGGCGGCTGCCGGGACGACGCGCCGGCTGCCCAGCAGCTCGCCCGCCAGCTCTCCCAGACCGGCGCGCAGGGCGAAGGCGGGCACCGGAAGCAGGGTGGGGCGGCGAAGCACGCTTCCCAAAGCGCGGGTTAGCTCCGCGTTCCGCACGGGACCCGGCGCAGTGGCGTTGACGGCCCCGGTGAGGCGCCCCTCCAGGCACGCCAGCACCAGCGACACGAGATCGTCGGCGTGGATCCAGGGAAACCACTGGCGCCCGTGGCCGAGGCGTCCGCCCAGACCCAGCCGGAAGGGCCGCGCCATCGCGGCGAGGGCGCCGCCCTCGCGCGCCAGGACGATGCCGATGCGCAGGCGGGCGACTGCCACGCCGAGTGCTTCCGCCCGGCGCGCCTCGGCCTCCCACGCCACGCAGACCTCCGCCAGGAAGCCCTCGCCCGGCGCCGCCTCCTCGGCCAGGATCTCCTCGCCGCGATCGCCGTAGTAGCCGACGGCGGAGGCGCAGACGAAGGTCTGCGGCCGGTCGCCGGCGGGCAGCGCCGCGATGGCGTCCACGAAAGCCCGGGTCGAGGCCACCCGGCTCTCCCGGATGCGGGCGCGGCGCGCCGCCGTCGGCGGGCCGCCGAACACCGGCTCGCCCGCGAGGTGCACGATCGCCTCGCTCCCGCGCAGCGCGGCCTCCGGCGGGTGCACTCCGTCCCACCCGAAGCGAGGTCCGGCCGCGTCGCCGGCGCGCGAGAGCGAACGCACCTCGCGGCCGCCGGCCCGCAGCGCGGGCAACAGGCGTCCGCCCACGAGGCCCGTGCCCCCGCTCACCAGGACGGGCCCCGCCATCAGGTGTTGGCCGGCGCCAGGGCCTCGCACATGCGGCGCGCTTCGTCGGCGCTGGTGGCCAGGGGCGAGACGACCGGTGTGGTGATGCCGGCCTCCACGAAGGCGGCCAGCTGCTCGCGACAGGCCTCCGCCGAGCCCAGGATCGCGATGCTGTCGATGAAAGAGTCGGTCATGGCGGCGCCGGTGGCGGCCCGGTCGCGGCGGTCGAAGGCCTCGGCCACATTGCGGGCCACGTCCTCGTAGCCCACCCAGCGGAAGAACTTGTTGTAGACCGGGGCGGCCACGTAGCCCCCGAACGAGAGGCGCACCAGGTTGCGGGCGGAGGCCACGTCGTCGGTCACGCAGACCTGGAAGCGGGCCACCACCTCGTCGTCCGCCGCGTCGCGGCCCACTCGCCCGGCCCCTTCCCGGTAGGCGCCCAGGATCTTGGGGACGGACTCCAGCGGGAAGAAGTTGATGATCAGTCCGTCGCCGATCTCCCCGGCCAGCTGCAGCATCTTTTCCCGCAGGGCCGCCAGGTAGATCCGCTGCGGTCCGCTCGGCAGGGCGCCCAGGCGGAACCCGTCCGAGTGCAGGGTCTCGCCGTGGAACTCGGTCTTCTCGCCCGCGAGGGCCTGGCGCAGCACGGCGACCGTCTCGCGCACCCGGGTCAGCGGGGCCTCGAACGCCATGCCGTTCCAGTGGCGGATGATGGCGTGGCTGGAGGATCCGACCCCCAGGATGAAGCGCTGGCCGGAGAGCTGGGCCAGGGTGCCGGTGCCCATGGCCAGCACGGCCGGAGTGCGGTTGTAGGCCGGGACGATGGCGGTGCCGATTTCGACCCTCTCCGTCGCCTGGCTGATGGCGCCGGCCAGGGCGAACGATTCGGCGCCGTTGGTCTCCGCCAGCCAGATGGCCTCGTAGCCCCATTCGGACTCGGCCCGGCGCGCCAGCTCGATGCACTCGGCGGCGCTGCAGAAGGGGGCGGGCAGGGTGAGCGATAGCTTTCCGAGGTTCACGGGGGGTCCTCTCTGCGGGTGGATCCGAACGCTGTCAACCGGCTCGCCGACGCAATCGACGTTCGATCTGAACGCCGTTCAGATCGCTGCCTCTCACCGCCGGTGGGCCGCCGGCGGATCTGAACGCTGCTCAGATCCAGCCTCCAAGTGGCGCCTCCGAATGCTACTTCGGGGGCATGCGCACGGCACCGTCCAGGCGGATCGTTTCGCCGTTCAGCATGCCGTTCTCGATGATGTGACAGGCCAGCGCCGCGTACTCGGGCGGATCTCCCAGCCGGGGCGGGAACGGGATCGTCGCCGCCAGGGCCTGGCGGGCCGGCTCGGGCATCATCATCAGCATCGGGGTGGCGAACAGGCCGGGGGCGATCGTGTTGACCCGGATGCCGCTCTTGGCGAGGTCCCGCGCGATCGGCAGGGTCATCCCCACCACGCCGCCCTTGGAGGCCGAGTAGGCGCACTGGCCGATCTGACCGTCGAACGCCGCGACCGAGGCGGTGTTGATGATCACGCCGCGCTCGCCGGCGGCGTCGGGCTCGTGCTTCAGCATCCGGGCGGCCGCCAGCCGAATGGCGTTGAAGGTGCCGATCAGGTTCACCTCCACGGTCAGCCGGAAGGTCTCCAGGGAGAACGGAGTGCCGTCCCGGGAGACGGTGCGGCCGGCCGAGCCGATGCCGGCGCAGTTCACGTTCGCGTTGAGGCGCCCGAAGCGCTCCACCGCCTGATCCAGCGCGTGGGTCACGGCCGCCTCGTCGGCCACGTTGGTGCGGGCGAAGAAGCAGGAGTCGCCCAGCTCCTTGGCCAGGGCCTCGCCCTTCTCGGCGTTCATGTCGAGGATGGCGGCTCGGCCGCCCTGGGTCACGATCTGGCGGACGGTGGCCTCGCCGAGGCCTGAAGCGCCGCCGGTGACGGCCGCGCACACGTCGGATATCTGCATGAGGGGGTCTCTCCTGCTGGTGTCGGAAGTCCGCGGGAGAGTAGTGGATCCCGCGGGAAGCGCTCACGCGCGCGCGAGCAGCGCGTCCAGCTTCTCGGCCCACGGCCCGGGCTGGCCCCCGCCGATCGGCTGGCCGTCGACCCGCACGATCGGTCGGGCGCCGCGGACGGCGTTCACCGCGATGAGCTCGCGCAGCGCGGGCACCTCGGCGCGCCAGACCTCCCGGTCGACCAGGTCGGGAATCTGCTCGCGCACGACTTCCTGGGCCAGCCCCGCCACGGCCCCCTGCTCCAGCGCGGGCGCCGCCAGCTCGCCGTCGTCGAAGACCGCGAACAGGTTGCAGCCCGCGCCCTCGATCACGCGGCCGGCGTGGTCGCACAGGATCGCCTCGTGGGCGCCGGCGCTGCGGCAGGCTTCGCGGGCCAGGGTGTGGATCAACCGGTTGGAGACTTTCGCGCCGCGCACCGGGGTCGGTCCCTCGTGGGCGAAGGGCGCCACGACGGCGTCCCAGCGGTCCGGCTCGGGGCCGGTCTCCCGCGGAATGCCCACCAAGTGGAGCATGCCCGTTCCGTCGCGGCTGGCCTGCAGCCGGACGATGCCGTCGCGATCCGGGAAGACGGCCGCGGCCAGGGCCTCGAAGGCCGCCGTCACCGCCTCGGTCGGGACGTCGCCCAGCCGCAGCGCCTTGGCGTCCCGCTGCAGTCGCCTCACGTGGCGCTCCAGCCAGCGGGTCTTGCCGTCCACGATGCGGGCGGTGGTGTAGCAGCCGCGGCCCTCCAGGAAGGCGCTGTCGTCGAGCTGCAGGGCGGGCTCACCGCGGTCGACGAGCCGGCCGTCGACCCAGCAGGTGTCGGGCACGGAGGCCATGCGGGTGGGCGCTAGCGCTTGTCGATCGGCACGTAGTCGCGCTTGGTCTCGCCGGTGTAGATCTGGCGCGGGCGGCCGATCTTGAAGTCCGGATCCTGGTGGAGCTCGGACCACTGGGCGATCCAGCCGGGCAGCCGCCCGATGGCGAAGAGCGCGGTGAACATGTTCGACGGCGTGCCGATCGCGTTGTAGATGACGCCCGAGTAGAAGTCGACGTTCGGGTAGAGCTTGCGCTCGACGAAGTACTCGTCCTTGAGCGCGATCTCCTCCAGCTCGACGGCGATCTCCAGCAGCTTGCTGTGGACGCCCA
>JAKSBN010000302.1 GCA_022361175.1 Pseudomonadota bacterium
CGCGGCGAGGGGAGCGGCGGCGAATGGCTCGCCGTGAGCCTGCAGTTTCGATCGGGTTCGCGAGCCAAGTGGAGGGCGCTGCCGCGGTCGGGCTCGGTGGGGGGCTGCGCTTGATTTCGCCGCCACTCCCCTCGCCGCGCCCTCGAACTCGGTGCAAGCACGTGGGAAGCGCGCGAAACGCGTCGGGGGCTGGTGCGTCGGGGTGTTTCGGCTAGGCGCGCAGGGACTCGAGGAGTGGGCCGAGCTGCTCGAGGGAGGCCGTGCGCTCGGTTTCGCTGAGCGCGGCGGTGGCGGGGCGCACGATCAGGAGATCGATGCCGGCCACTTCGCGCAGGCGCGCGATCTGGTCGTGCACCTGGTTCGCGGTGCCGACCAGGGCTCGGTCCTGGGAGTCTCCGGCGGCGGCGCGGGCGAGGGCCTTGGTCATGCGCGTGTCCGCCAGCCGGCGCGCCTCTCGCTCGAGGCCCTCGGCGGCCCGCGCCGCCTCGGCGGTGTCGCGCGCCACGTGGACCGTGCGCATGATGGGCACCACCAGAGCGGCGGGGTCGACCTCGGCCGGGAGGTGCTCGCGGTGGTAGGCCAGGTTCTCGCACAGGGTCTGGGTCGTCTCAAGCGGCGAGGCCAGGTAGGGCAGGCCGCGGCGCGCCGCCTGCTCGAGGCCCTTGGGCCCGAACGCGGCGACGGCCAAGGGGGGGTGGGGGTCCTGCCAGGGCGCGGGGACCGAGTCGTTCTCGCGTGTCGCACCGTCGGCGAAGGGGCTGTCGGAGAGATCGGGGGACTGGCCCTCCCACAGCGCCAGGATCAGATCCAGGGCGGCGTCGAAGCGGTCGCGCTTGGACGCCGCGTCGACGCCGAAGGCGCGGAAGAGCGGAGCGCGAAACCCGCGGCCCAGGCCCACCAGCACGCGGCCGCGGGACAGGGCGTCGAGCAGCGCGATCTCGCGGGCGAGGCGCACGGGCGAGTGAATGGGCAGGAGCAGCGACGTCGTTCCCAGCCGGAGTTGGCGGGTGCGGGCGGCGAAGGCGGCCAGGCCCAGCAGCGGCGACGCCGTGCAGCCCGGGGCGAAGTGCATCTCGGGCAGCCAGACGGAGTGCAGTCCCAGGGCGTCGGCCCGCTCGACCCACTCGAGCTGCCGCTGCCAGTCGCGGGCTTCGGCAGCGCCGCCGAGGGCTAGGCCCAGGGCGAAGCGCTCGAGACCCCAGTGTTCGCGCTGGCTGCGCTCACCCATCGGAGGTCCGCTGGCCCATGGCATACGGCAGGATCAGCCCCAGCATGTCGACGCGCCCGCCGAGCGAGCGTCCCACCCCCGACAAGAGCCCCAGCACCCGGCCCAGCAGCACCACGTGGCCGGGCACCCGAACGATGGGATTGCGGCGGATGCGCTCAGGCAGCTCGCGGCCCGCGTCGCGCACGACGTCGGGGTCGATCCAGGCCTGTCCGCGCAGGCGCTTGCCCACGTCCAGCAGGATCTCGCTGATCTCCTCCAGGCCGCGGGTGCCGCCGTCGCGGGTCTCGAAGCCCAGCTGCGCGAGCGCCGCGGCCATGGCCTCGGGCCGACCCTGGACGAGCGCGGCCGCGAAGCCGACCACCGCCTCCCGGAAGCCGGACGGAAGCTCCTTGCAGAGCCCGAAGTCGAGAAAGACCAGCTGGCCGGCCGGGGTGACGAGCAGGTTGCCCGGGTGCGGATCGGCGTGAAAGAAGCCGTGCACGAGGATCTGCTCGCAGTACGCCTCCACCAGGGTGCGGGCCAGTTGTTCGGTGGCGTGCCCGGCCTGCCGCAGGTTCGCCACGTCGCTGATCTTCACTCCCTCCACGTACTCGCTCACCAGTACGCGGCGGGTCGTGAGCGGCCAGTGGACGCTTGGAACGCGCACGTCCTCGCGGTGCGCCAGCAGCGCGGCGACGCGCTCCGCGTTCCGGGCCTCGGATTCGAAGTCGAGCTCCTGCGGCACCTGTCGGCCCAGCTCCTCCACCACCGGCATCAGGTCGAAGTCGCGCTCCAACCAGCCCACGGCCCGAAACAGGACGCGCAGCTGGGCCAGGTCGGCGCGCACCAAGCGCTCGATCTCGGGGTACTGCACCTTGACGGCCACGCGCTCGCCCGACCGCAGCCGCGCCAGGTGCACCTGGGCCAGCGAAGCGGCGGCGATGGGGGTCTCGGAGAACTCCGCGAAGGCCTCGGCCAGCGGACGGTCGAGTTCGCGCTCGACCCGTTCGCGCACCACGCGAAACGACTTGGGCGGCACGCGGTCCTGAAGACGCGACAGCGTCTCCACGTACTCGGGCGGCACCACGTCGGCCCGCGACCCGAGAAACTGGCAGCCCTTCAGCACCAGGCCGCGGAGGTCGACGGCAGCCGAGTAGATGGACTCGGCCGAGTCCCGGTGAAAGCGGGACCAGCGGGCCTGCATGTCGCGTGGTCTCAGCTGGCGCGCGATCCACTGCTGAGCCTTGATGCCGAGGTACACGCGTCCGAACGTGGTGCCGATGCGCCGCGCGCGGAAGACCTGCTCGCTGGTGCGCAGGGCCCTTCCGACGGCCGTCCTACCAGAGCTGCGGGCGCGATTCGGGGCAGGACCAGGCATCGTCGCCGTCGGACTCCTCTTCCTCGTCTTCGAAGTCGTCCTCTCCCTCGACACCGAACGAGAAGTCGTCCTCCTCCTCGTCCTCCCAGGGCGGGTTGTAGGCGCACTGGACCCACTCGGTCGTCTCGAACTCCAGCACGTAGCTGCTGCCGAGACTGCGATAGTCGAACGCGACGCCGTCCGCGTCGTCGCCCCAACCGTTCAGGAAGCTGAAGCCCACCCGGGGTACGGGAATCGAATCGAGCTCGCCGGCCTCGATCAGAAGCTCGAGGGAGTCGGGGTACTCGCCCTGCGTGGTGTAGTAGCGGGCGAGGGCGTCGCTCACGACGCGCGCGCGAACGTGCTTGGTCGCCACGTAGTCGCCGGTGGCCAGCCCGCGGCCCGCCAGCAGCGGCACGGCGGCCAGCGTCGCACCCAGGGCGAAGTGGCTGGCGCGGCGCCACAACCGCTGCGATCGCGTCGGCCCCCGCTCGCCGAACCACGGCCCGAGCGCCGCACCGACGAGGGCCAGGGTGGTGATCGCCGTCAGGACGACGGCCGGTCGGGTGTCGCCGCCGAAGCGCATCGCGAACCACACGGCGGGAAACGCCAGGCCGACGAGGCCGAGGCCCAGCGCCAGCAGCGGGCGCTCGCGCCGGAAGGCCAGCGCCGCGAGCCCACCGGCTACGCCCAGGAGCACGCCGCAGATGCCGTAGGCGCCCAGCTCCAGGCCGAACACCGGAATCGCCGGCCACGGCGAGAAGTTGAACGGCAGCGACTCGTTCGTGCCCGTCGGATTGCGCAACAGCGCCACGATGCCGAAGAACAGGAGCGCGTAGAGCCCGAACTGGAAGGCGGGGCGGAGCCGCAGCCAGCTGCGCGCCAGCGCCGGGGCGGCCGCCGCGCAGCCTATCGCCAGCGCGATTCCGGTCAGAACCAGCGATGCGCGCCAGTGGAAGAACTCCCAGGGAAAGCGCGCCACCAGTCCGTAGTAGGCGTAGAGGGGGACGGCGATGGCGGCGGAGAAGGACAGCGCCCACACGATCGCCGAGCGCGAGAAAACGCACGCGGCCAGCGCCAGCAGCAGCGCCGGCAGCGCGAAGAGCGGCACCCCCCTCACCTCGTACTGGTAACGCCCCGTCACGTCCCAATCGATCAGGAAGCCGCTCGGGTGATACCAGGCGGTGGGGAAGCCGCCTTGCGGGACCCCCAAGCCCTGGTGAACGACTGCGGTGTAGAGCATCAACGCCAGGAAGAAGCCCGCGCCTAGCCCGGCACGGAGCCAAGATCGAGCGGGGGCGCTCGGAGCATCCCCCGCGTTCGATGTCGGGTTCATGAGGTGTCCTTCTTGGTACCCGCCACCGAGAATCGAATCCCTCCCTCGGCCCCGCTCTCGTCGTCCGCGCGCGGCTCGAGGCGAATCTGCGCCCGCACGTCGAGCGTGTGGCCCTCCAGAAGCTCGCTCAGGACGGCGGCCAGGTCGACCTGCTCGAAGACGCGGCCGAACTCGGCCGCCATGCGCTCGATCACCTCGGAACGGGTGCGTTCGCTCTGCCCTGCGGCGAAGTCGACCCACTCCTGGGGAACCGTGTCACCGAGCGCCCGCCGCAGCGCGGTCTCGGTGGTGAAGAAGCCCGAGAGTCCCAGCGCGGCCAGACGCCGAATCAGTTCGGGAAGCGGCCCGGGCGGGGCCTTGGGTTCTGCGCCGCGATCGAGCGGGGAGTCCTCCGGCGAGTTCGCACTCGCCGCGTGGGCCGGCTGCGGCCCTCCGCGCTTCCCTCGCTCCGGCGCCATCGAGTAGACTCCTTTCAATGGAGCAGGCTCTCCCTGAGGCTTCCGTGAAGCAGGCCGCATCCCAGCCGGCGACAGCCAAGAGAACGACGCGCGTGCGCGACATGATGCAGCGCAAGATCATCACGATCAGCGCCGAAGAACGCCTGTCGACGGTGGAAGATATCATGACGCTGGGTGGCGTGCGCCACATGCCCGTGGTGCTGGCCGGCAGCCTCGTGGGAGTGGTGTCGGAGCGCGACCTGCTGCGGGCCTCGCTTTCGAACTTGAACGAGTTCGGCAGCGCCGAGCGGCGCGCCTTCCTGCACGCGGTGGAGATCGCGCGCGTGATGTCGCAGCCGCCGGTGGTGGTTCATCCCGAGGCTCCGGTGGAGGAAGCCGCCCTGATCATGGCCGACCGCAAGATCGGCTGTCTGCCGGTCGTGGACGACCGGGATGCGCTGGTTGGGCTCGTCACCGAGACCGACGTGCTGCGCTACTTCGCGGGCCGCGCCAGCGCCCGCTGAGCCCTCGGGTCGAGGCCTTTTGCCAGCCGCGGCCGCCCGCCCAGGCGCCTCCCAAGGGCGAGACCAACCGGATTGAAGGGCTAGACCAACTGGATTGCTTCACCCTCGGGGGTGGCGTACCCTTGGGACCCGCCGGGGAGGCCGACCTGAGGTCGGCCGGCACCGACGGTCCGCCGCCGACAGGCCCAGCGCGACACCGAGACGACACAGAGAGGTTTGGGAGAGCGCACCGAATGGCCATCGTCGAGCCCAGCGAACTCGGAGAGAGCGGCCGGAGGCGGCTCCGGCTGTCGAATCCGGCGACTCTGGAGGCGCTGGGCGAGATCGAAGTGGCGTCCGGGGCGGACGTGGCCGCGGCGGTCGAGCGGGCCCGGAAGGCGCAGCCGGACTGGGCCGCGCTCGGCTTCGACGAGCGCCGACGCTTTCTCGAACGGGCCATCGCGGTGCTGCTGGAGCGCCAGGAGGCCTTCGTCGACACCCTGGTCGGGGACACCGGCAAGCCGCGCCTGGAAGCCCTGGGGACCGAGTTGCTGCCCGCCTGCGACGCGCTGCAGTTCTACGCCAAGCGCGCCAAGAGCATTCTGGCCGACCGGGTCGTCTCCACCCACCTGGCCTGGAACAAGCGCCTGCAGATCCGCTACCGGCCTCTCGGTGTGATCGGGGTGATCACGCCCTGGAACTTCCCCTTCGTGCTCTCGCTCAACCCCGTGGTGCAGGCGCTGATGGCCGGCAACACGGTGGTGCTGAAGCCCTCCGAGGTGACGCCCTTCGCCGGCCGCTTGTTGGAGGAGCTCTTCGAGGCGGCGGGCCTGCCCGACGGCGTCTTCAACCTGGTGCAGGGCGACGGGGAAACCGGCGCGGCCCTGGTGGAGTCGGGCGTCGACAAGATCTGTTTCACCGGTTCGGTGAAGACCGGCCGCAAGGTGGCCGAGGCCTGCGGCCGATTGCTGAAGCCCGTCACGCTCGAGCTCGGGGGCAAGGACCCCATGATCGTGTGTGCCGATGCGGATCTCGAGCGAGCCGCCGCCGGCGCTGTCTACGGCGCTTTCGCCAACGCGGGCCAGGTCTGCATGTCGACCGAGCGGGTCTACGTGCACGAAGAGGTGGCGGACGAGTTCGTGGGCCGGGTGGTCGAGCTGACGGCCCAGCTGCGGCAGGGGGCCGAGGGCGAGTTCGAGATCGGACCCGTGATCTGGCCCCATCAGCTCTCGGTGATCGAGGAGCACGTACAGGACGCCGCGGCTCGCGGCGCCAAGGTGCTGACCGGCGGCCGGCGCAACCCCGATCTGCCCGGGCTCTTCTACGAGCCCACCGTGCTGGTGGACGTGGACCACCAGATGAAGATCATGCGCGAGGAGACGTTCGGGCCGGTGATGCCCATCATGCGGGTGCGCAGCGAGGAAGAAGCGCTGCAGCTCGCGAACGACTCGCGCTACGGCCTGAACGCCAGCGTCTGGACGCGCGACAAGCGTCGTGGCGCCGGGCTGGCGGCGGCCGTCCAGAGCGGCGCCGCCGTCGTGAACGACTGCATGATCACGTACGGCGTCACCGAGTCTCCCTTCGGAGGCGTGAAGGAGAGCGGGATCGGTCAGGTGAACGGCGAGGCGGGGCTCAAGAGCTACTGTCACGCCCAGTCGATCATCGTCGACCGGTTTGGAGGGAAATCGGAGTCTTTCTGGTATCCCTATTCGCTCAAGAAGTTCAAACTGGTGAGGCGCTTGATGCGTCTCATCTGGGGAACCCCGCTCGGACGCTTGCTGTCCTGAGTGATCGCGAGGAGCGGCATGATCGAGTCCCTACTCGTTGCGACCGACGGCTCTGAGGCGGCGAGCGCCGCCGAACGAGTCTCCATTTCGCTGGCGTCCAAGCTGTCGCTGCGCGTGTCCGGCTATACCGTCTTGGAGGACAAGTCCATCAAGGCGCCGGGGCACGACGGCCTGTCGCTGCCGGCTTTTCCGGAGAGTGCGGTCGCCGACTACTACAAGGCCCGCGCCGAGGCCATCGCGCGGCGCTTCGGCGAGCGCGCCCGGGGCGAGGGCGTCGAGGCGAGCTGCGAGGTGGGCCAGGGTGTGGCCGACGACCGCATCGTCGAGAAGGGGCAGGGCTTCGATCTCGCCGCGCTCGGCCGCGAAGGCCAGAGCGCGGCGTACCACACGGCGCTCATCGGCTCGACGGTCGAGGGCGTGATGCGCAAGACCAGCCGTTCGACCCTGATCGTGCCGGCGGGGGCGGCGCTGACCGGGCCCATCGTGCTCGCCTTCGACGGCTCGCCCGGATCCCGCATCGCGGCGAACCTCGCCGTGGCGCTGGCCAACGGCCTGTCCGAGAAGCTCCACGTGTTCGTGGATTCGAAGGACAAGGGGCGGGCGGTGGCCCGCTTTGACGAGGTGCGACAGCTGGTGGGCGGGGCCAACGTGCCCGTCCAGGAAACTTCGTCCACGCTCGGGCGGCCGGACGTCAAGATCGTCGACACCGCGCGCGAGACCCGGGCCGGGCTGATCGTGATGGGGGCCTTCGGCCGCAATCGCATCACCGACTACTTCCTCGGCAGCAACGCAGCCGCGGTGGCCCGCACGGCACCGGTTCCCGTCCTGCTGACGCGTTGACCCGCGTCGCGTCGCCGCGACGGCTCGCCGACCTGGCCCGAGACCTCGGCCGCGAGTGCGAGGGCGATGGCGATTTCGCCATCGGCGGGGTGGCGCCGCTGGCGAGCGCGGGCGCCGAAGACCTTTCGTTCGCCCGCTCCGCGCAGTTCGCAGCGGCCTTGCGGGAATCGAAGGCCGGCGCCGTGATCCTCCCGGAAGGTCTCGACGCCGGCGGTCGGCCCGCGATCCGGTCTCCGAACCCGTCGCTCGATTTCGCGCGGGCGGTCACCCGACTGGTGCCCGGAGCGCCGCCCGCCGCGGGCATCGCTGCCGGTGCCCTGGTGGCGGAGGACGCCCAGGTGCACCCGACGGCTTCCATCGCCGCGGGCGCCGTCGTGGGCGCCGGCGCCCATGTCGGCCCCGGAAGCTGCCTCCATCCGCGCGTCGTGTTGTATCCCGGGGTGCAGGTGGGCGCGGACTGCATGCTGCACGCGGGCGTGGTGCTGCGCGAAGGCACGCGGCTCGGGGATCGCGTGATCCTGCAGCCCGGTGTGGTCTTGGGCGGCGACGGGTTCGGCTACGCGATGGACGAAGCGGGCCGGCTCGAGAAAGTGCCTCAGGTCGGCTGCGTGGTGGTGGAAGACGAGGTCGAGATCGGTGCCAATACGACCGTCGACCGCGCGACGCTCGGCGAGACGCGCATCCGCCGCGGCGCCAAGATCGACAACCTGGTCCAGATCGCCCACAACTGCGAGATCGGCGAGGACGCCGTGGTGGTGGCCCAGAGCGGCCTCTCCGGCAGCACGATTCTCGAGCGCGGCGCGGTGCTCATGGCCCAGAGCGGCAGCGCGGGCCACCTGACCGTGGGCGAACGCGCCTTCGTCGGCGCGCGCGCGGGTCTTCACAAAGACGTACCGGCCGGTCAGCGCGTGTGGGGCACGCCGCAACAGCCCGAGCACGCGTGGCACCGCGCCATGGCGGCGTTGGCGCGCCTGCCCGACGCGCTGCGCCGGCTGCGGGCCGTGGAGCGGAAGCTCGGGCTGCGTCCACAGCGCCCCAAGCCCTCGGAGCCCTCGTGAAAAGACGCCCCTCGCTGGCCGTGCTGGAGGCACGCCTGGCGGCGGCAGAGCGGGACCCCGGCCGGCTCGAAGCGCTTCTGGCCGAGCTCGAGGCCGATTCGCGGGCGGGCGCCCGGGCGCTGGCCGAACGCTTCCGGGCGCGTAGGCGGCGTAGCCAGGCCGAGCGCGAGCGGGTGGCGGCCCTGCTGGCCCTGCGCGACGAACTCCACCGAGACGGGGCCCGCACGGTCGCCGGCGTCGACGAAGTCGGCATGGGCCCGCTGGCTGGACCGGTGGTGGCCGCCGCCGTGGTGCTCGACGACGAAGTGGATCTGCCGGGTCTCGACGACTCGAAGAAGAAAAGCCCGCGCGCCCGCGCGCGCTTGGAGCGGGCCATTCGCGAGCAGGCCCGGGCCGTTTCGGTGGCGGAGGTGAGCGCTTCCGAGATCGATCGGCTCAACATCTACCGCGCAGGGCTCGAAGCCATGCGGCGTGCGCTGGTCGGCTTGCGCGCTACCCCGGACCACGTCCTGGTGGACGCGCGCACGATTCCGGGCGTGGCGGCGCCCCAGACGCCTTTGGTGAACGGCGACGCGCGCGACGGCTCCATCGCCGCGGCTTCGATCGTGGCCAAGGTGCACCGCGACGCGCTGATGGAGCGCATGGACCGCTTGCATCCGGGTTACGGCTTCACGCGCCACAAGGGCTACGCGACGGCGGAGCACCTGGAGGCCCTGCGGCGGATGGGGCCTTCGCCCATCCACCGCGCGTCTTTCGCTCCCGTGAAGCAGCTGCAGCCGCCGGCCTAGCGTGCCGCGGCTGCGCGACAGGCCCGAGGACTTCTTCGTCGAGGAGTGCCCGCTCTTCGAGCCCGAGGGCCGCGGCGGACACACCTACGTGTTCCTGGAGAAACGCCTGCGCGACACGGAAGCGGTGGCGCGCGACCTGGCCCGCGTGGCCGGCGTGCGGCCGCGCGACGTGGGCTACGCGGGACGGAAAGACCGGCTGGCCGTGACCCGCCAGTGGTTCTCCGTGCCGGGGCTGGCGCCCGCCGCCGCCCTCGACCTCGCGCTCGACGGCGTGAGCGTGCTCCGGGCGGTCTGCCACGGCCACAAGCTGCGAACCGGACAGCTGGCGGGCAACCGCTTTCGGCTGGTGCTGCGAGACGTGGATGCCGCGTTGGCCGAGCAGGCCCGCGAGGCCGCGCGCCGGGCCGAAAGCGTGGGCGTCGCCAATCGCTTCGGCCGCCAGCGCTTCGGCCGGGGCGGCGAGAACGTCGACCGCGGCCGCGACGTGCTGCTGGGCCGGTCGCGCTCTAGCGATCGGCGCCGTGCCCGGTTCTGGCTGTCGGCGCTGCAGGCCGCGGTCTTCAACGAGGCCCTGCGCCGCCGTCCGCTACCGCTGGATCGCCTGGAGTGCGGCGAGGTGGCCATGCTCGCGAGCAGCGGCGGCGCCTTCGTGGTGGAAGACGAGGCGCGCGAGAACGAGCGGGCTGCCGCCTTCGAGCTTCATCCCACCGGGCCGCTGTTCGGCACGCGCCTGCTGGAGGCGCGCGGCGCGGCCGCAAAGCGCGAGCGCGAAGCCCAGGAGGCGCTCGACGTGCCCCCGGATTGGGCGGAACGCGCGCCGCCGGGGCTGCGCCTGCGCGGCGCGCGCCGCGCGGCGCGCTTTCGCCCCGAGGAGCTCTCGCTGGCTTACGCGGAGGGGTGTTTGCACCTGTCCTTCCAGCTGCCCGCCGGCAGCTACGCAACCGTGTTGGTGGAGGAGCTGGTCGGCTCCGTCGACGAGCCGGCGACCGGCCGCCCGGATGACAGCCGCCCCTCCCAGGGGGTATGCTGACCGGCCCGGGTCTTCTCGGACGGAGCAGGCGCGCTTCGCCCGGCCCCCAACCGCGCACACGCGCCGGAGGACAGCGAGCAAATGCCCATCGCCAACAACATCACCGAGCTGATCGGTCGCACCCCCCTGGTTCGGCTCAACCGCGTGACGGAGGGCGTCAACGCGACGATCGCCGTGAAGCTCGAGAGCCAGAACCCGGCCAACAGCGTGAAGGACCGCATCGGCCTGGCCATGATCGAGGCCGCCGAGAAGGGCGGGCTCATCA
>JAKSBN010000256.1 GCA_022361175.1 Pseudomonadota bacterium
CCTCACGCTCGGGAGGTGCTCGATCACGTGAAAGAAGTGGATCACGCCCACGCTGCCGGGCTTCAAGTGCTCGAAGAGGGTCGTTTCGTCGCAGCAGTGGGCTTCGACCCCCCTCCGCCTCAGCTCCTCCAGCGGGCCCTCGGTCACGTCGGTCCCGATCATCCGGAAGGAGCAGCCGAGCCCCTGCATCAGGTCGAGCCAGGTGCCGGCACCGCAGCCGTAGTCGAGCAGCGTGTTCTGGCCGGCCGGCATCAGCCGCTCGATCTCCCGACGCTTGCCCCGGGCGACGGCCCGCGCCAACGCCAGCATGATCGGGCCGCGGTCGGCGTAGCTCTCGAAGCACTTGTAGGCGTCGCCGTAGAAGACGTCGAGATCGCCGAGACTCGGGCGCTCGCGCATGTAGACGAGACCGCACTCGCCGCAGCGGACGAAGCGGAAGGTCAGATCCCGGAACGAGGGCGGCAGCTCTGCCGCCGACTCCACGTCCCGCAGCCAGCCCGTCACGGGCCGGCCCTCCGCGCCGCCGCACTGGTCGCAGACGGCGACCGCCCTGGGCTCGGGCTCGCGGTCCGGAATCACCTTCACCGCGGTCTCCTGGCGTCGGCTTCGGGCCAGCGCCCGCAGGTGCCGCCAGAACGAACGCAGGTACCCCGGAGACACCGCGTGGGGGTAGCGCCCGTGCCGCGCGAGGATCCAGATCTTCGCCTCGGGCAGCTTCCGATGCGGAATCGAGACGTACGCGTGGTGCAGCGCGTGGTAGTGAAAGTGGCTCGGCGACACCAGGAAGGCTTCGATCGGACCGGCGTCGAAGTCTCGCAGCCGCGCCGACGGTGCGGCGGGTCCCACCGAGACGTGCTCCAAGAGGGCCCGGAAGTTCGCCAGGAACCCCCCGACGGTGGCGAGAGGCGCCAGCCAGAGCAGCGGGTAGAACCACCACGCAAAGGCCGCCCAGAGCCCGACGAAGAGCACGCCCTGCACGGCGACCACGCCCAAGAATTCGGCCCAGAGCGGCGGATCCCCCGTGGCAGGTCCGCCGGCCACGGTGTCCGCTCCGATCCGCGGTTCCCGCCGAAAGACCAGACTCCACGCCGTCTCGAAGAACAGCACGCCGCAGAGCAGCGACGCGAGGTACCGGAGCACCCGCAGCGGCGTCTCACGCCCCTCGCTGGTGTAGTTGATCCAGTCCGGATCCGTGGCGATCCCCACCTCGCGGTGATGGCGCAGGTGGCGGCGCCGGTCGTGGTGGTACGCGATTCCCAGCGGATACGCGTAGAGCCACGCACCGACGCGGTGGTTCCACGTCGGAGAGCCGAAACACAGGCGGTGCCACGCCTCGTGGGCCAGCGTGGCCAGCGCGTTCTGGCGGCTGCCGACGACGACGAAGGCCACGAGCGTCGCCCACCACGCCTCGAACGCCGCCGCGCCAACCCAGGCGAGCACGACGACGCCCCAGACCGCGACTGCGTCCGCCGCTCCCCACAGGTTCGACACGCGGGAGAACGCGCGCAACGCCTCGCGGTCGAGCGCGGCCTCGCGAGCCACGGGCCCGCTCACTCGCCGCCGTCGGCCGGGCTCGTGGCCACGGCCACCAGGGACATCCCCCACGGCAGGTTGAAGCGGTCCTCCAGCTTCAACAGGGGCACCAGCCAGTTGTTGATGCGGGCTTGGAAGCCGGGCACGCTCTTGCGCTTGAAGATGCGGGAGTTCAGGTACCAGCCCGCGATCCCGAAGCTGTTCATGTAGCGCGTGTGCTCGACCTGGAAGCCGGCCTCGCGCAGGCGCTCGCACACCACTTCCGCGTCGTAGCGGCGGTAGTGCCCGATGGCGCGATCGATCGATCCCATCAGAGCCTCGAGCGCCGGAATCACCAGCAGCAGCTTGCCGCCCGGCTCGAGCAGCGCGCGCAGGCGCACCAGCGCGCCCACGTCGTCTTCGATGTGCTCGAGCACGTTGAGGCACAAGATCGTGTCGTAGCGCCGCGAGGCCACCTCCGCCGAGGGATTCTTGGCCAGGTCGAACGGCTCGACCCGAACGTTCGGATAGGGTCCGAAGACCGCGCGCAGCATGTCGATGTAGCGCTCGTCCACGTCCGTGGCCGTCACGTGATCCCGATTCAACAGATACTGCGTCACGTTGCCGGTGCCCGACCCGACCTCGAGCACGGCGTCGCCCACGTGCGGCTCGAGCTTGCGCCACGCCCACTCGTTGTAGGCGCGCAGCTTGCGCATGCGCCGCAGCGTCGTGTAGCCCGGGAGCTGATTGTCCACGTCGTCGATGAACGCGTACTTCAGGACGAACCACAACGCGGCCACTCCGTCCTTCCAGCCGATCTTCTTGCCCGCTTCGTAGGTCCGCCCGTCGTACGAAACCGGAACCTCGAACACCCGCACCTTCATGCGCGCGAACTTGGCCGTGATCTCGGGCTCGATGCCGAAGCGCTTCGAGCGGATCGTGAAACGCTTGAGCAGCTGGGCGTTGAAGGCCTTGTAGCAGGTCTCCATGTCGGACAGCGCCAGGTTCGTCAGCGCGTTGGAGAGCGTCGTCAGGGCGCGGTTGCCCACCATGTGCCAGAAGTAGAGGACGCGCTTGCGGTCGCCGCTGAAGCGCGAGCCGTAGACGACGTCGGCATCGCCCGACAGGATGGGCTCCAGCAGGGTGTCGTAGTCGCGCGGGTCGTACTCGAGGTCCGCGTCCTGGATGACCACGATGTCCCCCTCGACCTTCGCGAAGCCCGCGTTGAGCGCCGCGCCCTTCCCCTGGTTCTCGGGCTGGAGCACCGCCTTCACCTGCGTGCGCGCGATGATCTCGGGGTCGCGCAGTCCGAGCACCCCCACCCAATCGCGCTCGAGCCCGGCCACGATGTCCCGGGTGCCGTCCGTGGAGGCGTCGTCCACGACGATGATTTCCTTGCGAGACGGCGTCGCCGCCACCCGCCGGAGGATCTCCTTCAGCGTCGTGCGCGCGTTGTAGGCGGGCACGACAACGGACAGCAGGGGATCGGCGTTCATCAGAGCCTCGAATGCGAGTCGGCCGAGTGGATCGGGTTCCGCACCGTTCGGGTCCAGAACCGGTTGTAAATAGCATCTTTTGGGGTGCCCGTGGGGCCCGCTCGCGCGCGCTCGCCGGCAGCCGCGCGGCAGCTCGGCCTAGGACGCGGCGGTTCGAAAGCAGAAGCCCATGATGCTGGGGCTCCCGAGCGCGTTTTGGAGGACGTTGATGGGCAGGGCCGCCAGCACCAGCGGCGTGTACAACGGCAGGCGTCCGTGGCGAAGCCAACGCTCCAGCCCCAGGTGCGCCACCAGCCAGTTCTGCAGCGAGATCGCCCAGTGCGCCGGCTGCAGCATGGGATGCACCTCGACCTCGGCGAAGCCCGCCCGGCGGCCCAACCGGGCGAAGGCCTCCGGATCCCAGAAGAAGAGGTGCCGCGGCAGGTGCAACCCGCCCCAGTGGCGGCCGAAGAGCCAGCGGTCCCAGCACTCCCAGTTGGGAAGCTCGCCCACCAGGACGCCGCCGGGTCGCAGGCTGCGCGCGCACACGCGGAGCAGCTCCAGCGGGTCCACCACGTGCTCCACCAGATGCGTGGCCACGATGGCGTCGAAGTACTGCGCGGGATAGGTGTCGGGACCGAGCTGGCCGACGCGCAGCCGCAGCCGAGGGGAACGCGGCCGGCGCACCACCTCCGGATTCAGGTCGATGCCGTGGAGCTCCCAGGAGCCCAGGTCTTCCAGCGCGGCCAGGAACGAGCCGTCCGCACAACCGAGGTCCAGAATCCGACCCTCTCGCCCGATGCGCGCGCGGATGTCGCGCCCCACGCGACGGCTGTAGCGGCGCTTCAGCGCGTCGCCGATGCGGGACGACTTGTAGTGGTACGCGTGGTAGTGGGTCGGATAGAAGTCCGGCAGCGCTTCGGCCTTGGGCAGTGGATCTTGCTGCACGGCCCGACACTCGGGGCACTGCACCAGACTGGTGGAGTACGGGAGTCCATACTCGTAGTCGGGCACTGCAGCGTAGGAGGGCCGCAGGCGCTCGTCGCCGCAAATGGCGCACGCGGCGCTCAGGACGCGCCCCCGTTCAGCAGACGCAGGCTCTGCCGCCCGGACAACGCCGACACCCCGTGGGCCTCCAGCTCGGAGGCCAAGGCCGGGTAGGCTTCGCGGTAGCGATGCCACGGAATCGACGGATAGGCGTGGTGGAGCGCGTGGTAGTTGTGGCGAACCATCAAGCGGCTCAGCCAATCCGGCACCCAGAGAAAGCGGGCCCCCGCCCACCGGTCGGCCGGCAGCCCCACGTGGGGCAAGTAGTTCACATAGGCCGCGTGCACGTAGACCAGCGCGGCGCGCGGCGCGAGCCAGGCGAAGACGAGGCTCCACGGAGACGCCCAGAACGCCGTCAACAGCAGCAACCCGGTCGCCGCCAGCTGGATGCGATCGCCCGCGCTCCGCACGCAGGCCGGGTCTTCTGCCTCGCACAGGGCGCGCGCCTCCCGCTCGCCGGCGCGCAGCCGGAACGGCAGCGTCCAGAGGGAACCGCGCAGCTGCCAGTGATCGGGATCGCGCGCGGGGTCGTTGGTGTAGCGATGGTGGAGCAGGTGGTGCACCCGAAGCCGGTCGTACGGAATCACGACCGGCACGGCCGCCAGGCGGCCGAGGGCGTGGTTCAAGCCGCGGTGGCGCGCCAGGGTCTGGTGGATGCCCTCGTGCCAGACCGTGAAGGCCAGGTTGAGAGACGCGAGCCCGATCACGGCCGCCAGGGGAGCGGGCAGCCAGCCGCGGCGATGGCCCTCGAACGCGAGCACCAGTCCCAGCCACTCCGCCGCCACCACCGCGCACGAGCGGACGTCCAGGCCGCCGCGGTTGCGGTAGGCCGCCGGGGACGACGAATCGGGCGAGGCCATGAAGAGCGCGACCCTCACGGGCAAGAGCAGCCGGTCGAGCGACCCGGACCGCGCCTGATGCGTCGTGACCCGGAATCCTCTAACTGACTGGTTTTCAATAAGATTTCACCCTATCACAAGGGCGGGGACAGCGTCAACGCGGGCTCAGTCCACACGCAGCCGGCGCACGGTGACGGCGGCCGGCCCGTCGCCCTTCGCGACCGACCGGAGCAGCAACCCGCGGGCTTCGTCCGGCGTCACGCCGGGCACGCCGTCGAAGTCGCGATGGGTGAGCCGAAAGAGGTCGCCCCGACGCCGGCTGCGCTCGGGATCCAC
>JAKSBN010000024.1 GCA_022361175.1 Pseudomonadota bacterium
CACCGGCGGGTCGTGGACGATGGCCTGGGCCAGGCCGACGCGCTGGCGATAGCCCTTGGACAGGGTGGCGATGACGCGCCCGCGCACGTCGGTCAGGCCGCAGCGGGCGAGCGCCCGGGTGACGGCGTCGCGGCGGCGGGCCCGGGGCACGTCCTTCAGCTGCGCGACGTAGCGCACGTAGCTCTCGACGCTCATCTCGGGATAGAGCGGCGGCGCCTCCGGCAGGTAGCCGATGGCGCGCCGCGCCGCGAGCGCCTCGCCGAAGATGTCATGACCCGCGATCCGCGCGGTGCCGTCGGTCGCCGGCAAAAACCCGGTCAGCATGCGCATGGTGGTGGTCTTGCCGGCCCCGTTCGGCCCCAGGAAGCCCACCACCTCCCCCTTCGCGATCGAGAAGCTCACGTCGTCCACGGCCAACACGTCGCCGTAGCGCTTCGACAGCGCCCGGGCCTCGATCACCGGCGCACCGTTGCTGCTCGTGGGAGCCGGCGCCAGCGCGCCCGCGTCTTCGCTCATGTGCCCTTCGCTCCTGCTGCGAGGCCCCGCAAGAAGATGTCGACGATGGTGCGGGCCACCTTCAGGTAGTACTCGCTCTCCTCGCGCGCCTCGCCTTCGATCTGGATCAGGTTCAGCACGCGGCTGGTGACGATGCTGTCCAGGCCCCCGATGAAGAGAAAGCACGCGATGTCCGGATCGATGTCGCCGCGCAGCTCGCCGCGTTCCTGGCCGGTCCGCAGGACGCGCGCCACGGTCTGGAAGAGCCGGCGCACGGCGCGGATCTGGCTGGGCTCTGCAAAGCGCGACGACCGCTGCATCTCGAAGACCAGCACCTTCACCCACTCGGGCCGCAACCGGTACGCGTTCAGGATCAGCGCGGCCACGGAGAGCAGCTTGTCCTCGGTCGAAGTGGTGCCCTCGGCGATCCCGTCCACCGCCTCCAAAAACCCGCCGAAGCGCTCCTCGAAGATGGTGTCGAGGATCTCTTCCTTGTTCTTGAAGTAGTGGTAGACGAGCCCGTAGGCGATCCCGGCCTCGCGGGCGATGTCCGACACGCGCGAGCCGTGGTAGCCGGTGGCGGCGAACACCTTGATGGCCGCTTCCAGGATGAGCTGGCGTTTGTCGCGGCCGTGGCGCTGGCGATTCGAGTCGGAGGTCGTCGGGAGGTTGGCCACGGGAGCAGCTGACAATCTTTGGGAAGTGGGTGAATGACGGATCCACGAACCGTGGAGCGCGCAACTATACGAAGTGCCCGCCGGGGGCGTCAACCACCCCCACCGAGAGCACCGCCCTCGGCCCCGAACACAGACACCTCGTGCTGCCCGAGCGTTCCCGGCGTTCACGGATCGCCGCGAACGGGGCAAGAGTCCCCCGACCACGGAATCTCGGCCAGCGCTTGCCTCGGGCCCGGCTCGCGTCACTCTTGCGGCATGCGAATCGGACTCGTGGTCGAGCGCTTCGACCCCCGAGGTGGAGGCGTCGAGCAGGCGGCGTGGGAGACGGCGCACGCCCTGGCCGAGGCCGGTGACGATGTGCAGGTCGTGGCCCGCCGGGCGGCGCGCACGCGCTTGGCCGTGCATCGGGTTTCGGTGTCCGAGGGCTGGCAGCCGTGGCGGGTGCTCGCGTTCTCCCGGCGTGCCCACCGCCTGTTGGAGCGGCTCGGGGTCGAGTTCGTCCACTCGTTCGCCCGGACCCGTCACCAGCACCTCTACCGCGCCGGCGGCGGCAGCCACGCCGCCTACATGGCGCGAACCTACGGCCCCGTGGGGTGCGCACTGCGCCGGGCCTCGCCCCGTCACGCCGTCTTGCTGCGCCTGGAGGCCGGCGTCTTCGGCGACGCGGCGCAGCGCATCCAGTGCGCGTCGAGCCGGGTGCGCGACGAGATCGCCGACCGCTACGGCGTGGCGGCCGATCGCTTTGCCGTGCTCCCGAACGGAGTGGACACCGAACGCTTCCATCCCACCCGCCACGCCGCCGCGGCGCGCGCCCTCCGTCAGCAAGAGGGCGGGCCCCAGCGCGCGTGGCTCTTCGCGGGCAGCGGTTGGCGGCGCAAAGGACTCGATACGGCCCTGCGCGCCCTGGCCGCGGAGGGCGACCCCGAGACCCACCTCTGGGTGGCCGGCCGCGACGCGCCCGGGCCCTGGCAAACCCGGGCGCAGAGCTTGGGGCTGGCTGGGCGCGTGCGCTTCCTCGGCGAGCGGGACGACCTGGAGGTCGTGCTGGCCGCCGCCGACGGGTTGCTGCTGCCGACGCGCTACGACGCCTTCGCCAACGTCTGCCTGGAAGCCGCGGCCAGCGCGCGGGCCGTGGTGACCAGCGGCGTCTCGGGCTCGGCAGAATGGCTGGGCGAGGGCGCCCGCGTCGTGACGAACCCCGAAGACGCCGACGGTTTCGCGCAGGCGCTGGCCAGCCTGGCGGCCCCGGAGCCGCGCGCCGCCATGGGCGAAACCGGGCGCAAGCGCGCCCGCGAGCTCACCTGGCAGGCTCACGCCGAACGACTGCGCCGGCTCTATCGCGCGGGGTCGGAGTGAGCCCGCGCGCGCGCTTCGAGGTGGGGGCCCCGCCCCTCCGCGCCGCCGTCGCCGACTGGCTCGACGGCAAACCCGCCGCGGAGGTCCTGCGCGACACCCCGCGGCGACGCGTGGTGCGGCTGCAGGTGGGCGCGAACGACGTCCTGGTCAAGCACTTCCGCAGCGGGTCGGCGCCGTGGCCCGAGCGGGCGAAGCGCTGGTGGGGTCGCTCGCCGGCCGAACGCGAGTGGCGCGTCCTCTGCGCGCTGGAGGCGTGCGACGTGCCCGTCCCCACTCCCCTGGGCTTCGCGCGCTTGGCGAACGGAGATGCGGTGATCGTCACCGCCTGGTGTGCGGGCGCCCCCCTGCGCGACGAGCTCGAGCAGGCGGCGCCGCAGGTGCGGCGCGAAGCGCTGCGAGCGCTGGGGCGGGCCGTGCACGCGCTCCACCGGGCGGGCTTCGCGCACGGCGATCTCCACCTGGGCAACGCGCTCGCCGGCCCGGCCGGGCCCGTCCTGATCGACTTCCAACGCAGCCGCCGCGCACTGTCGAGCGCTGCGCGACTGCGCGATCTGGGCATGCTCGACTTCTCGCTGGCCCGAAACGGGACGCTGTCGGATCGCGTCCGGGCCCTGCGCGCTGCGGTCTCCCCCGGCGCGGAGCGCCGCCTCTCGCGGCGGCTCTGGCACAACGTCCAGGCAGCGCACCGCGCCTGGGCCACCCGCCACTACCGAAGCCGCCTGCGTCACGCCTCGCGGCCCGGCCGCAGCGCGGCGCTGGTGCGGGTGGGCGCGACCCGCGGCCTGCGCCTGCACTCGCTGGCGGAGGCCGACTTGGACGAGGCACTGCGGGGACACCGCGCGGCGCCCCAGGGCGCCGCCGAGGTGCTGGAAAACGACGCCCGCGGTCGCGTGACGCGGGTACGCACACGCTCGGGCTTCTACGTCGTGAAGCAAGCGTCCCGCCCGGGCCTCCGCCCGCTCGCCGACGCCTGGCGGGGCAGTCCGGCCCGGCGGGCCTGGCGGGGAGGACACGGTCTGGCCGCCCGCGGCGTGCGGGCCGCCCAGCCGCTCGCCTACCTCGAACGGCGGCGCCTGGGCGTGCCGCTGGAGTCGTGGATCGTGCTGGAAGACCTGACCGATTGGCTGCCCGCCGACGCGGCCTCGCCGCAGGCGCTGCCGGCGGCCGTGCTGGCCCCGGCGCTCGCCCGCCTGCTGCGCGAGCTCCACACGCGCCAGGCACACCACCGGGACCTGAAGGCGCGCAATCTACGCGTGTCCCCCCGATCGGGGGAGGTGGCGCTGCTCGATCTGGAGGACGTCTCGTTTCCGGTGCGACCGTTGGGAGATCGAGCCCGGGTGCGGGCGCTGGCCCAGCTGAACGCGTCCCTGCCCGACGGCGCGCTCGACGCCTCGCTGCGCCGAAGCGCCTTCCACCGCTACGCCCGCGCCCTGCCCTTCCAGGCCGACGCCGAGCGCGTACTGCGCGACGTGGTGGCCCAGAGTCGCCAACGCCGCCATCACTGGCGGGGCGACACGTGCGACGCGAACTGAGATAGCCTCTAGGACCGCGTGATGTGGAGCCACTGGAAGTAGCTGGACGACCCGGGCACGCGGCCGCCGCGCCCCACCTCGTACGCCACGCCACTGCCTTCCGCGCTGTCGACGATCTCGCGAAACGCGGCGATCTTGCGCTCGGGGTCCTCGGGATTGAGGCCGTGGAAGATCACCTCCACGCGTTCCTTCGTGTACAGGACGTTCAACACCAACGTGGCCAGCGTGAAGAGCTTGCCGATGCCCTCCACGGCTTCGACCGCGAAACGGGGGACGTCGATGGTGTCGACGTGGACGGCGTAGTCGAGACGCATGGTCAAGCCTCTTCGGGGCGAGGGGGCGATTGGGCCTACGGGGCGGCGCAGAGTGGCCCGCCTGCCGGGTGGTGTCAAGCAAGCGGGCTCAGCCGCCGCTGCCACCGTCGCGCAGCGCGCGCACGCGCGCCATCAGCTCGTCCTTGCCGAGGAGGCCCTTCTCCACCAGCAGCTGGGCGATCGCCTTCAGCACGTCCTGGCTGGCGCGGTCGAGGGGTGCCGCGGGGGCGGGCGCCGCGTCGGATTGGCCCGGCGCCTGGAAGACCGGCCCCGGTTGGGGCGCGGGCGCGGGGGGCGGAGGCTCGGGGGCCGGCTCGCGAGGAAGAGAGGGTTCGGGCTCCATCGCCGGGGCCGTGATCTCGGCCAGCGGATCGCCCTCCGGTTCGATGGAGAGAGCCTCGTCGCCCCGGTAGAAGCGATCGATCCCCTGGCAGATCTCGGAGGGCGTCATCAGCACCGGCTTGACCTCGAGCCCAGTGTGAAACGCCAGCTCGTCGGTCGCGGCCAGATCGCTTGGATCCTCCATGGCCACGAACAGCAGGCGCGAGCGGCCCTGCTCCTTCAGGAAGAGCGGCAGACACATGTGCTTGTCGGCCAGTTCGATGGGAACCAGATCGAGCACGTCGCGGTGGATCTTCTTGCCCTCGAGCGTGGCCACCGGCAGGCCCAGCTGGCGCGCCAGCGCCCGCACGATCGCGTCCTCGGTCGCGAAGCCGAGCTTGATCAAGGTCACGCCGAGACGCTTGCCCCAGCGCTTCTGTTCGCCGAGGGCCGCCTTCAGCTGGAACGGATCGATGAGTCCCGCCGCAACCAGCAGATCGCCGAGCTTCGGTCTGGCCGACATTCCCACCCCTTCGGTGGTTGGATCGGCCAAAGGGGCTCGAAGCTTGACCCGTTGCGCCTCTCGCGGCCTCAGGGGCCGGGGGGTTCCTCAGCCAGGAAACAGCGTACGCCCCGCGAATCCGAGGACACCAGCGAGGGTCTCTCCCCTCGACAGCGCTCGAACACCTCCGGGCAGCGGGTGTGGAAGCGGCAGCCCGGCGGTGGAGCGGCAGGGGACGGCACGTCGCCCAGGACCGGGGCCTGGAGCCCGCGCCGACTCGGATCCACCGAGGGAACCGACGCCAGGAGCCCGCGCGTGTAGGGATGTCCCGGCTCGCGGAACAGCGCTTCGGTCTCAGCCTGCTCCACGATCTGGCCCAGGTACATCACCGCCACCCGGTCGGCCAGGTAGCGCACGACCGAGAGATCGTGGGTGATGAAGAGATAGGCCAGGCCGAACTCGGCCTGGAGGTCGCGCAGCAGGTTCAGGATCTGGGCCTGGATCGAGACGTCCAGCGCCGACACGGCCTCGTCGCAGATGACGAGCTCCGGCTCGACCGCCAGCGCACGCGCAATGCCGATGCGCTGCCGTTGGCCGCCCGAGAACTCGTGGGGATAGCGGTCCATCAAGCGCGGGTCGAGCTGGACGCGCTCCAGGAGCTGGCCCACGCGCTCCGTGCAAGCACCCTCGCTCTTCACCAGGCCGAAGCTCCGCAGCCCTTCGGCAATGATCTCGCGCACGCGCCGGCGCGGGTTCAGCGAAGCCATGGGGTCCTGGAAGACGATCTGCAGCCGGCGCCGCAGCGGCCGCAGCGCCGGCGGCGGGAGTGCCAGCAGATCCTGGCCGTCGAACAGGACGCGGCCCTCGCGCGGCTCCACCAGCCGGAGAATACTCTGGCCAACCGTCGTCTTGCCGCAGCCCGACTCCCCCACCAGGGCCAGCGTCTCGCCGGCGCGCACCTCGAGATCGACGCCGTCGACGGCGCGTACGTGCCCCACCGTGCGCTGGAACACCCCGCGGCGGATCGGGAACCAGGTGCGCAGGCCCTCGACGGCGAGCAGCGGCTCCTCGCTCATGCGCCCTCCCCCGACACCAGGTGACAGGCGGCGCTCTGGGTCTCGCCGAGCGAGACCACCGCGGGCACTTCGGTCCGGCAGCGATCGACGACCCGGGGGCAGCGAGTCGAGAACCGACACCCCTCCGGCCACTCGCTGGGCTGGGGCACCACCCCGGCGATCTCCGTCAGGCGCTGGCCGGCCACGGCGTGGGCGGGCATCGACGCCAGCAACCCCTCGGTGTACGGATGCCGCGGCGAGCCCAGCACCTCGGCGCGCTCTCCCCGCTCGACGATGCGGCCCGCGTACATCACCGCCACGCGATCGGCCAGTTCGTTCACCACGCCCAGGTCGTGGGTGATCAGCAGGATCGCCGTCCCCAGGTCGCGCTGGAGGCCGCGCAGCAACTCGAGGATCTGGGCCTGGATGGTCACGTCGAGGGCCGTGGTCGGCTCGTCCGCGATCAGCAGCCGCGGGCGCGTGGCCAGCGCCATCGCGATCATCACCCGCTGCTTCAGCCCGCCCGACAGCTCGTGGGGATAGGCGTCGCGACGGGCACCGGGATCGGGAATCCCCACCTGGCGAAAGAGCTCCTCCACGCGGTCGCGCGCGGCCCGCTGCGAGACCCGCTCGTGCAGCCGGATCGCCTCCACGACCTGCGCGCCCGCGGTGGCCACGGGGCTCAGGCTGGTCATGGGCTCCTGGAAGATCATCGAGATCTCGCGACCGCGGACCCGGCGCATCTCCGTCACCGGCAGGGTGCGGAGGTCGCGGCCGTCGAGACCGATGCGCTTTGCCTCGATGCGACCGGGCTTGGGCGCCAGGCGCAGGATGGAGAGCGCCGTCATGGACTTGCCGCAGCCCGACTCGCCCACCAGGGCCAGCACCTCGCCGGCGTCGATGGCGAAGCTCACGTCGTCGACCACCGGCACGGAGCCGCCGGCGGCCGGGAAGCGCAGCGTCAGATGCTCCACCTCCAAGAGCGCCATCAAGCCGTCTCCCGCAGCGTGCGCGGATCCAGGATGTCCCGGATGGCGTCGCCCACGAAGTTGACGGCCAGGATCAGGCCGAAGAGCGCCGTGCCGGCCGAAGCCAGGTTCCACAGGATGACCGGATCGCGGGAGAGTTCGTCGCGCGCCTGATCGATCATCTGGCCCCAGCTGCCGTCCACGCCGATGCCCAGCCAGGAGAGAATCGCCTCCGACAGGACCAGCCCCGAGAACATCAGGACGAACGTGATCACCACCAGATGCGCGAGGTTCGGAAGCACGTGCCGCACGACGATGCGCCCCTCGGAGACGCCCAGGGCGCGCGCGGCATGAACGTAGTCCTGTTCTCGCAGCTTCAGGGTCTCGCCCCGGGTGACCCGGCAGAGCCCCACCCAGCCCGTCACGCCGAGGGCCACGCAGACCGAGAAAGTACTCCTCCCCATGGCCATGATGAGCGCGATGAGCAGGAGCAGACTGGGCATCGAAGCGAGGGTGGACATCACGAAGAACACGAAGTCGTCGAGGCGGCCACCGAAATAGCCCGCGCTGACCCCCAAGAGCAGCGCCAGGGGAATCGCGATCAGGCTGGTGAAGCCGCCGATCAGCAGCGCCACGCGCGAGCCCTTGAGCGTGAGGTAGAGAACGTCCCGGCCCAGGATGTCGGTGCCGAGGAGGTGTCCGCCGGGATCTGCCAGGGGAGCGTCTCCGTAGAACTCGACGTGGGCCAACGGGGCCGAGTAGCTCTTCTCCCGCGTCCCCACGAACAGGCGGTCGATCACGCTCCGGGCCTCCCGACTCGCGACCGCGTCGTCCCCGGCGCTCTCGCCGCCCCGCCACGCCACGGAGTCGAGGAGCGCCACCGCCACGTAGACGGCGATGACGGCCAGCGCCACCGGGCGCCGCCGCCACAGCGACCGGGCCGCCTCGCCCCAGAGCCGGTTCCCCCGCAGAAAGAGCCCGGTCCAGACCCCGCCGCCCAGCAGCAACACGACGATGATGTTCGAGATGACGTGGGTTTCCGGCACGATCACTCCAACCGCACGCGCGGATCGACCAGCGAGTAGCTGATGTCGGTCAGGATCTGACCGGTGATGAAGAGCAGGGAGCCGATGAACACCATCGTGCGCAGCGTCGAGAAATCGTTGCCCTGAATCGCATCCACGGTGATGGCGCCGAGCCCCGGAATCCCGAAGAACGCCTCCAGCAGGAGCGAGCCCGTGAACAGGAACGGAATCTCGAGCACCACCCGGGTGAGGATCGGAATCAGCGCGTTGCGCAGCACGTGGCGCCCCATCACCCGCATCTCCCCGGCGCCCTTGGCGCGGGCGGTACGCACGTAGTCGCGGCTGGTCTCCTCCACGAAGACCGTCCGATAGAAGCGCACGGCGCCGCCCAGCCCGGACGCCAATCCGACCGCGATGGGCAGCGCCAGGAACCGGGCCACCACCTGCGGATCGGGGTCGAAGCCCGAGATGGGGAACCAGCGCAGCGAGATCCCGATCAGGAACTGGGCGCCGATGATGTAGAGCAGGATCGAGATGCTCATGGCCAGCACGGCCAGGAAGACGCCCGCCGTGTCGATGTAGGTCTCGCGAAAGAAGGCCGCGAACAGCGACAAGCCGATCCCGAGCGGCAGCCCCAACAGAAACAGCGGAATCGTGAGCGTCAGGCTGGGCCCGGCGCCCGCCCGGATGCGCTCGGAGATCAACACGTCGTCCGCGTCGCTGCGCCCGAAGTCGAAAGTCAGCATGCGCCGGAAGTGATCCACGAACAGGTTGTCCACGGGGTTCTGCCACGGCCACAGCGGCTTGTCGTAGCCGTGGTTGGCCTTCCACTGGGCGATCACCTCCGGGCCCGCCTTGTCGCCCAGGGCCCGGCGCGCGATGTCGTCGGGATCCGTCACCTGGAAGAACAGCAGGAACAGAAAGAAGAGCACGCCCAGGACGATGAGGCCCCCGTACGCCACGCGCCGCAGGACGTACGCCAGCACTACTGGCGCTCCCGCAGGAACGTCCGGATGCCCGGAAGCACCACCACCGCGGCGGCGGCCACCAGGGCGTAGACGGGCCAGGTCACCGGTTCGTTCCAGGCGCGGCGAAGCTCGCTGCGACCCGCCGCGTCGAGATCCCAGTACTTGGTCATGGGAAACGACATCCCGAACGGCTTCTGGTGGTGGAGCCAGCCGTGGTAGAGCGAATAGGACTCCATGTGGAAGCCCTCGATCCAGGGGCGTTCGGTCTCCAGGATCGCCACCATCTCTTTGAGCAGTGCCTGCCGCTCGGGCGAGTTCTCCATCGACTTGATGCGCAGGAAGAGCTCGTCGAAGCGCGGGTGGGAGAAGTTCGCCGTGTTGGGTCCGCCGCTCTTCGAGCGCGCCATCTCGGACCACAGCAGGAAGAAGAAGTTCTCCGGATCGGGGTAGTCCGCGATCCAACCCCACGAGAAGATCTGGTAGGCGCCGTTGCGGACCTTCTCCTGGAACTTGTTGTAGTTGGTCGCCTCCAGCCGCACGTCGACCCCGATGCGGCGCCACCCGTCGATGTAGAAGCGGTTGGCCAGCAGCTGCTGGGCCGTCGTCTGGTAGACGTCGAAGGTGAGCCGCAGCGGCTCGCCGGTGGCGGGATCGATCCCGTCCGGGTAGCCCGCGTCCGCCAGCCGCTGGCGCGCCCGGTCGAGATCCACCCGGCGGTAGGGATTGCGGTAGTCGGGGTCGTAGCCGAAGAGCCCGGGCGGAAGCGGCGACTGCGCCAGCACGCCGCGGCCATTGGTGAAGAGCCGCAGCCACTCCTCGGTGTCGACGGCCAAGCTCAGGGCCTGGCGCAGCGCGCGGCCGCGTTCGCCGGCCTCGGCGCCGACCACCGGGTCCTCCATGTTGAAGCCCAGATAGAAGATCGAGGGCTCCACGGAGCGCTCCAGCCGAATGCCGAGCGCGGCCATCTCCGGCGAGAGGCCGTCGTTCACGATGATCTTGTCGAAGCTCTCCTTGATGATCCCGCTGGCGTCGTAGTAGCCCTGCAGGAACTTGTTGAAGCGCGGAATCGACTCCTTCTCGCGCTGGAAGACGATGCGTTCGATCAGCGGCAGCGGCCGGCCCACGACGGCGGGATCCAAGAGACCGGCTTCCGCGTCGCCCGGCGCCCCCTCCGACGGGTACACCGTCCCCGGCGCCCGCCACTCCGGGTGGCGTCGCCCGTACCAGCTCTCCTCGGCCTCCAGCACCATGCGAAACTGCTTGTTGTAGTAGGACAGCCGATAGGGCCCGGTGCCCACCGGATGGTCGGAGAAGGCCGGGCGACCGTCCTCCCCGTCGTAGTAGTCCACGGCCTCCCACGGCACCGGCGTCGTGAAGGGCATGGCGAACCAGTAGAGGATCTGGGGATAGGCCGAGATCAGCACGATCTCCAGCTCGCGCTCCGAGAGCACCCGGATGCCCGGGATGGCGCCCAGCTCGGCGTACTGCTCGTGGGCGGGCCGGGCGGCGAAGGCCTCGTCGGCTTCGCGCCGCTCTGCCAGGCGCGTTCCGAACTCGCGGAACCCGACCAGGTTGGAGAACGGCTCCACGACGGGACTGTTGACGGCGGGGTCGGCGATGCGCGTCAGCTCGAAGGCCACGTCGGCGGCCGTGACCGCCCGCGTCTTTCGTCCCTCGCCGCCGCGCTCGAAGCAGGGGTCGGCGTGGAACCGCAGGTCGGGGCGCAGCCGAAAGCGATACGCCACGCGGCCGTCCGGCCGCGGCTCCGCCACCGGCACCTCCTCGGCCAGGCCGGGGATCAAGGTGTAGGGGCGCTTCAGGTAGTGGTACTCGAGCAGCGTGTCGTAGACGTTGCCGGTCACCGCGTGCGACGAGGTCGTGTAGGCCACGGCGGGATCGAGGGTCCGCGGCGCCTCGCGGAAGCTCGTGTAGTAGATCTTCCGGTCGGTGTCGGCGTCGGGGTACGGGTTGTTCGTGCACGCCACCAGCGCGCCGACCAAGGCGCCCAGCCCGAAAGCGCACAACCGATCCCAGTGGTTCATCCAGAGGACCGCTCGAGTCCCAGTACCGGCGTTCAACGCGTCGGCTCCCCCCCGGCGGAAGATACACGCTTCGGCGGTTCCAGGTGGAAGATCCCCTCTGGCAGCGCGGGGTTCAGCTCCGCTCGGCGGAAGGTCAGGACGGCGACCGCTTTGGTGTCCGGGAACTCCAGCGCGATCTGGTGGGCGAAGGACTCGCCCGCGAGGTCGCGGTAGTCGCCGAAGCGCGCCACCCAGTGAAGACGGTCCCCCTCCCGGAAACGGTGGAGCGCCTGCAGGCGCCCGTCCTCGTCGAACTCGTAGCGCTCGCGCAGGCCGCCGTGGGTGTCGACGAAGGGAATCGCCAGGCGCCCGTCCGACCACTCCATCGCGCTCGCCATCCGGAGCCGCTCGGCCGGCGCGGGCGCGCCCAGCAACAGGGGTGCCGCCGCCTCAGGAGCCAGGTCGATGCGCGCGACGCGCCGCAACAATCCCCGCGACACCGGTCCGGCCTCGAACCGGCGTGGACTCGTCTGGTGAAGCTGAAACGTCTCGCCGTCCGTGGCCAGCACCGCCAGAATCTGGTCCAGCAGGCCCAGCACCTCGACCCGAAGCCGGGCCGGCCGCGCCGCGGCGATCCGCTGCACGCTGCGCGCCCGCTGGTCGCCGTCGTCGAGCGCCAGTCTCACGACGCCGCGCACCGCCTGGCGGCGCTCGGCCGCCTCGTGCAGTGCCGAGACGTACGCGGAGACCCGCGGATCCGACGCGGGAACGGGTGCCGCCGCCGGCGGACCCAGCGTGGAACAGCCCCAGCCGAAGACGATTGAAGAAAACGCGAGAGCGCGCGCGCAGGCGCGATTCACGGACGCGCGAGCTCGCCGCGCAGCCGCTCCAGCTTGTCGAACAGGTGCGGCTGCTCGCGCTCGCGGGGCTCCAGCGAAACCGCCTCTTCGTAGAACGCCAGGGCTCGGACCTTGTCGTCGAGGGCCAGATGCACGTCGCCCAAGTGCTCGGAGACGACGGGGTCGCCGCCCGTCAACTCCGCGGCCTCGGCCAGCTTGACCCGCGCTCGCTCGTAGAGCTCGCGCGCCCTCCCGTGGTCCCCGGCCGCGGCGAGCTCGCGGGCCTGCATGTAGTGCACCCAGCCCAGGCTGTCGGTGATGTAGCCGTCGTCGGGGCGCAGCACGAGGGCCTTGCGAATGAGATCCTCGGCCTCCTCCAGGTTCTGCCCTCGCTCGGCGAAGGTGTAGCCGATGAAGTTCATGGCGTGCGGGTTCTCGGGGTTGACCTCGAGGGCGAGGCGCATGAACTCGATGGCCTCCTCGTACCGCTGCGCCTCGCCGAAGAGCACGCCGATCTGGTAGAGAACCTCGTCGTCCTCGGGATCCTGCGCGCGCAGCTCCTCGAGCGCGGCGACCGCGCCCTCGAAGTCCCCGGCCCGCGCCTGCAGGACGGCGGCGTGGAAATCCAGCGCGCGCGCGGGACGCGCCACCTTCGCCCGCGTGACCTCGCGGAGCGCGCCGGCGAAGTCGCCGCGCCCTTCCAGGATGTCGGCCACCTGGAGCCGGGCCTCGCCGTAGATGCGGTGGCCCTTGGGAATGCGATCGAAGGCCTCGATGGCCTCGTCGTGGCGATCCAAGGCGCGGAAGATGCGCCCCAGCGAATACGCCAGCTCCGGGCGCTTCGGGAAACGCCGCACCGCCTCCGCCAGGCGTTCGGCCGCCTCCTCGCGGCGATCGGCGGCGTACAGGAGCGAGGCCGAGCGGCGCAGCGCCTCGACGTCGCCGGGGTAGAGCTCCACGACGCGGTCGAAGGTCGCCGTGGCGGAGGGCAGGTCGCCGGCGGCGAACTGGGCTTCGCCCAGCGCCATGAGGGTGCCGTAGTGCTCGGGGTGCCGTTCGAGCACCTGGCGGTACACGTCGATCTCGCCCTTGCGATCGCCGCGGCGCCGGTGCGAGCGCGCCAACCGGTCGAACAGCCCCACCTGATCGGGGTGGTGCGCGAGGCCCTCCCGCAACGCCCGCTCGGCGTCGACCGGGCGCCCCTGGTGCTCGTACGCCGTCGCCAGCGCCAGCGTGGCCTGCAGGTCGCGGGGATCGTCCCGCGCCAGGGCCAACGCCGTCCCCAGCGCGTCCTCGACGCGACCGGACTCGAGGTAGATCTGGAACAGCAGCAGCGCGGCCAGGCGACTGCGGGGCGCGGCCCCGTTCCCGTCGTCGCGGGTCAGGGCGGCCTCGGCGCCCGCCACGTCGCGCTGAATCCGGTAGAGGCGGCCCAGGAAGATGCGCGCTTCGTCGTCCTCGGGTTCCAGCTCCACCGCTCGCCGCGCGTAGTCGAGAGCCACGGTCAGGTCCTCGAGCCGGGTCGCCAGCTCGGCCAGACGCAGGTGCAGGTAGGCCGAGTCGGGGTCTTGTTCCAGCGCCCGGCGATAGGCCGCGCGCGCGCCGGGCCAGTCTTCCTCCAGCTCGGCCATCTGACCGACCATCACGTCCAGGTCGGCGCTGGCTGTGGGCTCCACACGGACGACCGCTTCCGCGGCGCTGCCCCGAGGGGCGGGCGATGGCTCGGTTCGAGGCACTCCCGCACACGCGACGAGCGTCAGCGCCGCCAGCATCGCGACCACGCCCTGTCTCGCGCGCCGATCTCGGGGCCGATTCCGGCACCGATTCCGGCGTCTGGGGTGATCCAGACTCATGGGACGACCTCGCGCTGCCACCGTACTCCCATCGGTCGACGTGCGCACGGGCCTGCGCCCGAATCAGCGCCCGACGTAGCCTTTGTCGTGCAGGTACTGCACGAGGGCGCGCGTGCTCTCCTCCACCGTCTGGCCGTTGGTGTCGAGCACCAGTTCGGGCCGCTCCGGTGCCTCGTAGGGCGCCGAGATGCCCGTGAACTCGGGAATCTCGCCCTTGCGCGCCTTGGCGTAGAGCCCCTTCACGTCGCGGGATTCACAGGTGTCCAGGCTGGCCGAAACGTAGACCTCGATGAAGTCCCCCTCGGCCATCACGGCCCGCACGGCGTCGCGATCGGCCCGGTAGGGGGAGATGAAGGAGGTGAAGACGATCACCCCGGCGTCGGTGAAGAGCTTGGCCACCTCGCCGATGCGGCGGATGTTCTCGGTCCGGTCCTCGGGTGAGAAGCCGAGGTTCTTGTTGAGCCCGTGGCGGACGTTGTCGCCGTCCAGCACGTAGGCCAGTGCGCCGCCCTCCACCAGCTGCTTCTCGGCGGCCACCGCGATCGTCGACTTGCCCGAGCCCGAGAGCCCCGTCAGCCAAACGGTGCAGCCCTTCTGGCCCAGCCGGGTCTCGCGGTCCGCGCGGGTCACGTGCCCGGCGTGCCAGGTGATGTTCGTCGCCTTCTGCTCTGCCAACTCAGTCTCCCTCGCGGTGCACGCTTCCCGCGCTCCGCGGGTGGAGGCGGCGTTTCGCGCGGCCAGTCTCTGCGTCCGCGGCGCGTTCCGGCCGCGGGCCATCGTGGGGTGGCGGGGCGAGCATGCGTCGCTCCCGCCGTGGCGCCTGGGTCCTGCACCCGGTGCCGTGGAGCCGACAACGTAGCGGATCTGTGGGCGCCCCGGGGCCGGGCGGCCCGGCGGCCGTCAGCGGGCCTCGCCGCGCAGCGAGGCCACGGCCGCCACCACCTGGTCGGCCGCCGCCTCGATCTGGGCTCCGGTCGTTTCGCGGCCCACGCCGAAGCGCAGCGAGGCGCGCGCCAGGGCCTCGGGCACGCCCAGCGCGGCCAGCACGTGGCTCGGCTCGGGTGACGCCGACGTGCAGGCCGAGCCCGTGGACACGGCCAACCGCGGCAGCGCCAGCAGCAGCTTCTCGCCGTCCACGCCTTCGAAGCCGCAGTTGAGGTTGCCCGGCAGGCGCCGCACGAGGTCTCCGTGGACGTGGACACCCGGCAGCTCCGCCTCGAGCCGCGCGCGCAATCGGTCCCGCAGCGCCCCCATGCGCACCGCGTCGGCTTCGCGCTCGGCCACGGCCAGCTCCACCGCCCGGGCCATCCCCGCCACCAGCGGAACCGGCAGCGTGCCGGACCGGAGCCCCCGCTCGTGTCCCCCGCCGTGGAAGAGCGGGGCGATCCGCACGCGCGGGCGCCGGTTCCGCACGAACAAGAAACCGACTCCCTTGGGTCCGTAGAGCTTGTGGGCCGTCGCGGAAACGAGATCCGCCGGCCACTCGGCGAGGTCCAGCGGGATCTTGCCGAGCGCCTGGGCGGCATCACTGTGGAGCGGGATGCCGCGTTCGCGGCACAGGCCGGCCGCCTCCTGCACGGGCTGGAGCACCCCGATCTCGTTGTTGGCCGCCATCACCGACACCAGGACGGTGTCGTCCGCCAGGGCTTCCTCCAGCCGGGGCAGCTCCAGCAGCCCATCCGCCTCGACCGGCAACCGCGTCACCCGGAACCCCTCCCGCTCGAGCGCCCGAACGGGATCCAGCACGGCCTTGTGCTCGGTGGCTACGGTGACGACGTGACCCCGGCGGCGAGCGCGGGCGGCGCCCAGCAGCGCCAGGTTGTTGCTCTCGGTGGCCCCGCTGGTGAAGACGATCTCGCGCGGCTCGGCGCCGATCGCGGCGGCGATGCGCTCGCGCGCGTCTTCCACGGCGGCTTCGGCGCGCCAGCCGAACAGGTGGCCACGGCTGGCCGCGTTTCCGAAGTCGCGCCGCCAGTAGGGCTCCATCGCCTCCAGCACGCGGGGATCGACGGGCGTGGTGGCGTGGTGGTCGAGATAGATGGGCTCGGCGGCCATCGCGGCGGCGGGGAGGCGCGCGCCTCAGGCCGCGAAGGACTGGCCGCAGCCGCAGGTGTTCGTGGCGTTCGGGTTCTCGATCTTGAAGCCGGATTCCTGGAGCGTGTCCACGACGTCGAGGCGGCTGCCCACCAGGTAGAGCGCGCTCTTCTCGTCGACCACGACGCGGATCCCCTGGCCCTCGATGAGGCTGTCCACGTCGGTCTCGCGGTCGTCGAAGGAGAGCTCGTACTGCAGGCCCGAACACCCCCCGCCGATCACCTTCATGCGCAGGGCATGGCTCTCCAGCTTGCCGTCCTCTTCGAGGAGGGCCCGGATGCGATCGGCGGCGGCGGTCGTGATCTCGACCAGGGACATGGTCACCTCCCACGAGTGAACGGGCGCGGGTCGCGACAACCTAGGTCGTGCGCCCCTCCCGTCAAGGTTCGGTCACTTGCCGGCGCAGCCACAGGAATATCTCGCGATTCCCCTTGGGGCCGTGGACGCGGCTGTCCGCTTGCCCGACGTCCTCGTAGCCGAGCTCGCGAGCCGTGGCGACCACGTCGGCCACGGCCTCGGCGCGCAGCGCGTCGTCGCGCACGACGCCGCCCTTCCCCACGCGCTCGCGCCCTACTTCGAACTGCGGCTTCACCAACGCCACCACCTGGGCGCCCGCGGCAATCCGTGCCAGCTCGGGCAGGACGCGGCGAAGCGGGATGAACGAGACGTCCACGGCGATCCAGTCGGGCGCCGCGGGCAGCGTTTGCGGCTGCAGGTCCCGCACGTGGGTGCGCTCCAGGACCGTCACGCGCGGGTCCGAGCGCAGCTTGGGGTGGAGTTGGCCGTAGCCCACGTCGACGGCCGCGACCGAGCGCGCTCCCGCCTGCAGCAGGCAATCGCAAAAGCCGCCGGTGGAGGCGCCCACGTCCAGACAGTCCGCCCCGGAGACGTCGATGCCGAGGTCCTCCAGCGCGCCGGCCAGCTTGTCGCCGCCGCGAGAGACGAAGCGCTGGACCGCCCCCTTGAGGCGCAGGACCGACTCGTCGCGCACCCGGGTGCCGGGTTTGTCGACGGGCACGTCGTCCACCAGCACCCGGCCGGTGCGCACGAGGGCCTGGGCGCGGGTGCGGGATTCCGCCAGCCCCTCGGCCAGCACGCGTTCGTCGAGGCGCCGGCCCTTCAGCGGTCGTCCGCGGCGGCGCGCGCCGCGCGGGCGGCCGCTGCGATGCCGGCGCGGTCGAGCCCCAGCCCCTCGCGCAGGCGATCGGGGTTGCCGTGCTCGATCACCCGGTCCGGCACCGCCACGACCTGGGTCGGCACCGACACGTCGGCCTCGGCCAGCGCCTCGAGGACGGCGCCGCCGAAGCCGCCCATGCCGCTCCCCTCTTCCACCGTCACCACGGCGCCGCAGCGCCGGGCCAGGGCCGAGATGCGCGCGCTGTCCACGGGCTTCGCGAAGCGCGCGTTCAGCACGGCGGCCGAGATGCCTTCGGCGGCGAGCTCCTCGGCGGCCTCCAGCGCCGGATGCACCAGCGTTCCGAGCGCCGCGATCAGCACCTGATCGCCGTCGCGCAGCAGCTCGGATTGGCCGAGCGGGACGGTCTTGATGTCGGGGTCCATGGGGACGCCGAAGCCGTTGCCGCGCGGGTACCGGATCGCCGCCGGTCCCGGATATTCGACCGCCGTGCGCAGCATGTGCTGCAGCTCGTTCTCGTCCTTCGGCGCCATCACCACGGTGTTGGGCAGCGTGCGGAAGTAGGCGATGTCGTAGAAGCCCTGGTGCGTCGCGCCGTCCGCTCCCACGATGCCTGCGCGGTCGAGGGCGAAGGTGACGTCCAGGTTCTGCAGGCACACGTCGTGCACCACCTGGTCGTAGGCCCGCTGCAGGAAGGTGGAGTAGATCCCGGCCACGGGCTTCATGCCCTCGGTGGCCAGCCCGGCCGCGAACGTCACGCCGTGCTGCTCGGCGATCCCCACGTCGTAGAAGCGGCTCGGGAACTCCTTCTGGAACTTGTCGAGGCCGGTTCCGCCGGCCATGGCCGCCGTGATCGCCACCACGCGGTCGTCCTCGCGCGCCAGGCGCACCAGCGTGTCGGCGAAGACCTTGGTGTAGGACGGGGGGCCGGGCTTCTTGGGCGCGAACTTGCCCGTGTCCACGTCGAAGGGCGTCACGCCGTGGTACTTGAGCGGGTCCTGCTGCGCCGGCTCGTAGCCGTAGCCCTTGGCCGTGATGGCGTGCACCAGGATCGGACCGTCGCCGTTCGCCAGCATCTGCTTCACGTTCTCGAGGGTCTCGAGCACGACCTCCATGCGATGGCCCTGGATCGGGCCCACGTAGCGGAAGTTCAGCGCCTCGAAGAGCAGCCCGGGCGAGAAGAAGACCTTGAGCGACTCCTCCGCCTTGCGCGCCCAGTGCAGCATGTCCCCCGGCAGGCCGGACAGGAACTCCTTGGCCCAGCCCTTCATGCGCCGAACCATCGGCGCCGAGAACTTGCGGGACAGGTAGGACGACATGGCGCCGACGTTGGGCGAGATGGACATCTCGTTGTCGTTCAGCACGACGACCAGGTTCTTCTGCTGCAGGTCGCCCGCGTGGTTGAGCGCTTCGAACGCCATCCCGGCGGTCATGGAGCCGTCGCCGATCAGCGCGATCGTGCTGCCCGGCAGGCCCTGGTGCTGCTTGGCACGCGCCATGCCGAGGGCCGCTGAAATCGAAGTCCCGGCGTGGCCGGCGCCGAAGTGGTCGTAGTCCGACTCGTGGCGGCGCAGGAACTTGGCGATGCCGTCCTCTTTCCCGATCCGGTCGAAGGCCTGGCGCCGACCGGTCAGCATCTTGTGCGGATAGCCCTGGTGCCCCACGTCGAGAACCAGCCGGTCCTCCGGAGTGTTGAAGACGTAGTGGATGCCCGTGATGAGCTCGCACGCGCCCAGACTGGACGCCAGGTGGCCGCCGGTCTGGGACACGTTCTCCAGGATCTCCTGGCGGATCTCCTGGGCGACCTGCTCCACCTGATCGCGCGAAAGCCGGCGCAGCGCCTCGGGGCTGTCGATTCCGTGCAGGAGCCGCTGGGAGTCCCCGCTCTCCCGGGTGGGATCGTCGCTCATTTCTCTCTCCTGACCGCGTAGCGCGCCAGCTCGCGCAGGGGCTCCGCACCGCTTCCCAGATCCTCGAGGCGGGCGAGCGCGCGGGACAGGAGCTCTTCGGCGCGCGCCGCCGCCCCCTCCCTCCCGATGGCGCGCACCAGCGAGCACGCGTCGTCTTCGCCCTCGTCGAGAACGTCGTCTTGAATCTGAAACGCCACGCCCACGTCGAGGCCGAAGGCGTGCAGCCGCTCGCACAGGGCGTCGTCCGCGCCGGCGAGACGGGCGCCTCCGGACACCGACACCGCGATCAAGGCCCCGGACTTGCGGGCGTGCACGGACTCGATGTGCGCCGTGTCGCGGTTCTCGGGGTCGAACGCCAGATCGTCCACCTGGCCACCCACCAGTGCGCGGGACCCCGCCGCGGCGGCGAGCGCGTGGACGACGCGGGCGGCGGACTCGGCGGGACGCGCCGCGGCCACCGTCTGAAAGGCCAGCGCCTGCAGCGCGTCTCCGGCCAGAACCGCGACGGCCTCGCCGAACGCGACGTGGACGGTCGGGCGCCCGCGGCGCTCGTCGTCGTCGTCCATGCAGGGCAGATCGTCGTGAATCAGGGAGTAGGCGTGTACCAGCTCAACGCCGACCGCCGCCGGCAGCGCCGCCCGAGCCGGGGCGCCCACGGCCTCGGCGGCCGCCATGGCGAAGGCCGGGCGCAGGCGTTTGCCGCCGGGGAACACCAGGTGCCGCATGGCCGCGTGAAGTGTCTGGGGCGGTTCTGCGGCCGCGGGCAACACCGCGTCCAGCTCGCGTTCCACCCGTGGCAGCCGCTCGGCCCACCACGCTTGCACGTCCACTAGCGATCATCCTCCTCGGGGTCGCTCGGGTTCGCTTCGCCGTCGGCGCCCTCGAACGGGCGCACCAGCCACTCCTCGCCGTCCTTCAACAGCACTTCGATCCGCCGCTCGGCCGCCTCGAGCTGAGTGGCACACCGCTTCGTGAGCCGGACGCCCTCCTCGAACGCCGAGAGCGCCTCCTCCAGCGGCAGATCCCCTTCCTCCAGGCGATCCACGATTTCCTCGATGCGTCCGAGCGCGCCCTCGAAGGGCAGCTCTTCGCCCTCGGCGGCGGTCTTGGTGCGCGAACGCGGGGGACTCATGGGCGGATGCTACTGGGGCACCCGTGCGCCGTCAACGCGCACTGAACCTCGAACTCCTCAATTCTGAAGGGTTTTCTCGCGATCCGACAAGTCCTCGACGGATTCGACCCGGGCTTCGATCCGCGCCTCGGCCAGACGCACGTCGATCGGCTCGCCGGCCGCCACCTGATCGGCCCGCCGCAGGATCGCGCCGTCGCCGGGGCGCCTCGCCACGGCGTAGCCCCGCCCGAGCACGGAGAGCGGCGACAGCCCGTCCAGCGACGACGCGCGCGTGGCCAACGCCGCCGCCTTGCGATTGCGGTGGTGGCGCGCCGCCGTCGCCAGGGCGCGCGCGCTGCTCGCCAGCCGCGAGCGA
>JAKSBN010000384.1 GCA_022361175.1 Pseudomonadota bacterium
CTCGAGGAGACAGTCCTCAAGACCAACCTCGAGGCGGTAAAGGAAGCGGTCAACCAGCTGCGCTTCCGCAACATCGGCGGCCTGATCATCATCGACCTGATCGACATGGACTCGGGCGAGAACCGGGACAAGGTCAACAAGGCGCTCCAGGAGGCGGTGCGCGGCGACAAGGCCAAGACCAACATCCTGAAGATCTCCGAGCTCGGGCTCGTGGAGATGACGCGCAAGCGCACGCGCGAGAACCTGGTGCAGATGGTGTGCGAGCCGTGCTCGTACTGCGAAGGGCGCGGCTACGTGCTCTCGCGCGACAGCGTCGCGTTCAAGGTGCTGCGCGAGATCCGCAAGGACCTGCCGCGCTTCTGCGGCCGCCGCATCGCCGTGACGGTCCACCCCAAGGTGGCCGAGCAGCTCCTGGGCGCGGGCAAGGACGCCCTGGCGGAGCTCTCGAAGAGCCTCGGTCGCGACGTCGAGGTGCGGGCGCGGCCGGGACTCCACCAGGAGCAGTTCGAGGTGGAGTCCCTTTCGGACGGGCCCCCGGTCGAGTTCTCGGTGAGTTGGTTGGAGGACCCCAAGAGCCGGCGCGAGAAGGGCGGCGCCAAGGCGCGCCGCGGCAACGGCGCCGAGCCCGCCGCGGAACCGAGCCCCGCCGACGCCGAGTCGCCGGAGTCGAGCCCGGAGGTTGCGGTCGCGGCGGAGATCGAGCCCGAGCCGGCCCTCCCGGCCGGCGAAGCCGACCCCGCCTCGCCGGCAGAGACAGCGAATCCCCGAGGGGAAGACGCGGCCGCGACCCCAGCTCCAAACGACCCTCCCGCCGCCGCCGAAAGCCGCGGGAACGGGGCCGACGAGGCGGCGCCGGAAGTCGCCCAAGCGGTTGACGAGGCTCCGGAATCGCGGATACTGCCGGACTCCGAAAAACACGAGGAGCCGTGATGTACGCCGTGGTGCGCACCGGTGGGAAACAGGTCCGGGTTTCGCCGGGTGAAAGCGTTCGAGTCGAGAAGCTCGCGGGCGAGGTGGGGGACTCCATCGAGCTCGCGGACGTGCTGTTGCTCTCGAACGATGGCGACCTGAAGGTGGGCGAGCCCACGCTGGCCGGCGCCAAGGTGACCGGCACCATCACGGCCCAGGGCCGCGGTCCGAAGATCACGGTCTTCAAGCTGAAGCGGCGCAAGCACTACCGCCGCAAGCGCGGCCATCGCCAGGCGTACACCGAGATCCGCGTCGAATCCATCGAGGGCTGAGCCATGTCACACAAGAAGGGTCAGGGAAGCTCGCGCAACGGGCGCGACAGCAACGGGCAGCGACGCGGCGTGAAGGTCTTCGCGGGCCAGACGGTGACCGCCGGCTCGATCCTCGTGCGCCAGCTCGGCACCAAGATCTACCCGGGCAACAACGTGGGTCTCGGCAAGGACTACACGCTCTTCGCCTTGCGCGACGGGGTCGTGCAGTACGGCGAGTCGCGCGGGCGCAAGCTCGCCCACGTCGAAGCCGCCGAGTAGCGCCTCTCCCACCGCCCACGCCGCGGCGGTTTCCCCCAGACAGGGGCATGCGATGAAGACGAGCCACGCGTTCGTCGACGAGGTGGATCTCACCGTGGCCTCGGGGGCCGGTGGGAACGGCTGCGTCCACATGCACCGCGCGAAGTTCGTCCCCCGCGGCGGCCCCGACGGAGGCGACGGCGGACGCGGAGGGGACGTCGTGCTGATCGCCGACCGCAACCTGAACACGCTGCTCCACCTGCGCGGTCGGCGCGAGCTCCGCGCGGAGCGCGGCCGCGACGGCGGACCCCAGCGCAAAGACGGTCCGGCCGGCGACTCGTGCGAGATCCGCCTGCCGGTGGGTACGCTGGTCTTCGACGCGGCCGACGGCGAGGGGGCGGAACCGCTGGCCGACCTCTCCGACGACGGCGAGCGCTTCGTGGTGGCCCGCGGCGGGCGCGGCGGCTGGGGCAACGCGCACTTCGCCACGCCGACGCGCCAGGCGCCCGACTTCGCGCTGCCCGGCAAACCGGGCGAGACGCTGGCGCTGCGGCTCTCGCTCAAGCTGATGGCCGACGTGGGCCTGGTGGGCTTCCCGAACGCCGGCAAGTCGACCCTGATCTCCCGCATCTCCGCCGCCAAGCCGCGGGTGGCCGCCTATCCCTTCACGACCTTGGTCCCGAGCCTGGGCGTGGTGGATCTGGGCGAGCGCCGCTTCGTGGTGGCCGACATCCCCGGTCTGATCGAGGGGGCCAGCGACGGCGCCGGTCTCGGCGACCGCTTTCTGCGCCACATCGAACGCACCCGGGTGTTGGTGCACCTGCTCGACGCCGGCGCCATGGTGATGGAGGAGCGCGACCTGGTGGCGGACTACGACGCAATTCGCCGCGAGCTCGGCCGCTACCGCCCCGAGCTGTTGGACCGCCCCGAGATCGTCGTGATCAACAAGTCGGACACGGTGTCGGACGCCCAGGCCCTGGCGCCGGTGCGCAAGGCGCTCGGCGAGCGGGGGCGCGAAGTTCTCGTCGTCTCGGGCGCCACGGGCGAGGGCGTCCCCGACCTGCTCGAACGCATGTGGGAAGAGCTCGAGCGGGCCCGCGCCGCAGCGGAAGCCCGTGCGGCGGAGGCGACGTGACGCCCGCGCGACAACGGCAGAAGGCGGCGCGCCCGGAGTGCCGGCGGGCCAAGCGCATCGTCGTCAAGGTGGGGAGCTCGACCCTGGCCGACGGTGGCGACGTGCGCGGCCGGGTCGTGAGCGAACTCTGTCGCCAGATCGCGGCGCTGCAGGACGACGGCCGCGAGGTGGTGCTGGTGTCGTCCGGCGCCATCGCCGTCGGCAGCCACAAACTCGGGTGGGAGCAGCCGGGCCGCACGATCCCGACGCTGCAGGCGGCGGCGGCCGTGGGGCAGATCGGGCTGATGCAGCTCTACCAGCGCCGCTTCGAGCGCCTCGGACGCGCCGTCGGACAGGTGCTGGTGACGCGCGTCGGGCTGGAAGACCGGGGGCGGTTCCTGAACGCGCGCCACTGCCTGCTGGAGCTCCTGCGCCTGGGCGCGCTGCCGATCGTCAACGAGAACGACACCGTGGCCACCGACGAGATCCGCTTCGGCGACAACGACAACCTCTCGGCCACCGTCGTCAACCTGGTGGCGGCCGACCTGCTGGTGATTCTCACGGACGTGGAGGGCCTTCACGAAGCGCGGCCGCCCAAGTCGGGACCGCTGCCGCCGCTGATCCCGGTGGTCGATCGGCTCACGCCCGAGATCGAGCGCGCCGCGTCGGGCTCGCACACGGATTTCGGTCGCGGGGGCATGACGACCAAGCTGGAGGCGGTGCGCAGCGCCGCACACTCGGGCGCCGCCACCGTCGTCTGCCGCGGCAACCGGCGCGACGTGCTGCTGGACGTGGCCGCCGGCGAACCCGTGGGCACGCTCTTCCGTTCGGGCGAGAAACTGGCGAGCCGCAAGCACTGGCTGGCGTACACGGCCCGCACACGCGGCACGCTCGTGGTCGATCCGGGCGCGGCCCGCGCGCTGGTGGACCGGGGTCGCAGCCTGCTGCCGGCCGGCGTGGTCGACGTGCAGGGCCGCTTCGACGTGGGCGACGCCGTGGCCTGCGTCGAGCCCGGCGGGCGCGAGCTGGCGCGGGGGCTGGTCGCGTACTCCGCCGCCGAGGTGACCCGCATCCAGGGCCGCCCCACGCGGGAGATCGCCCGGGTGCTAGGATATTCGAACGGCGACGAGGTGATTCACCGCAACGACCTGGTGTTGGTCGAGCCCCCGTAGACCCCGAAACCGCTGGTCCGAGAAACCCCAAGCCCGGCAAGGCACCCCATGAGCCTGGAAGAAACCATTCGCGACCTGGCGCTGCGCGCCAAGCGGGCCTCCGAGACGCTGTCCGCCCTGGACACGCGCACCAAGAACGCGTGGCTCGAGCGCGCGGCGGCGCGTCTGGAAGAGGCGGCCGAGAGCATCGCCCTGGCCAACGCGCGCGACCTGGAGGAGGCCCGCGAGAAGGGCGTGGCCGAACCCCTGGTGAACCGCCTGGCGCTCGCCGGCGACAAGTGGCGCGACATGCTCCAGGGACTGCGCGACGTGGCCGCGCTGCCGGACCCGGTGGGCGAGATCAGCGAGCTGCGCGTGCGGCCGAACGGCGTGCAGGTGGGGCGCATGCGCATCCCCTTGGGCGTCATCGGCATCATCTACGAGTCGCGACCCAACGTCACCGTCGACGCGGCCGCGCTGTGCGTGAAAGCGGGCAACGCCGTGATCCTGCGCGGGGGCTCGGAGGCCTTCCACTCGAACCAGGCCCTGGGCCAGGTGCTGCGCGCGGCGGCCGCCGACGTGGGACTGCCCGAAGACGCCGTCATCGTCCTGCCCACCACCGACCGCGCCGCCATCGACGTGCTGGTGAAGCTCGACCACGCCATCGACCTGATCATCCCGCGCGGGGGCTCGGCCCTGGTCCGCAAGGTGAAGAGCGAGAGCACGATCCCCGTCATCGCCCACGACGAGGGCGTGTGTCACGTCTATCTCGACGCCAGCGCCGATCCGGAGATGTCCGTCGCCATCGCCCGCGACTCGAAGCTGCGCCAGATGGCCGTCTGCAACGCGCTGGAGACGCTGCTCTGCCACCGCGACGCGGCCCACACGACCCTGCCCGGCGTACTGAAGGCGCTGCACGAGGACGGGGTCGAGATCCGCGGCTGCGAACGCACGCGCGAGGTCTTCGCCGAGGCCCGGCCCGCCGCCGACGACGACTGGGTGGCCGAGTACCTGGCCCCGATTCTGGCGGTCCGGGTGGTAGAAGACCTGGACGCCGCCGTCGAGCACATCCGCCGCTACGGCTCGAACCACACCGAGATCATCGTGACGCGCGACTACGACAACGCCCAGGCGTTCACACGCCGGCTGCAGTCCTCGGTGGTGGGCGTCAACTGCTCCACGGCGTTCTCGGACGGATTCCGGCTGGGGCTCGGCGCCGAGATCGGCATCTCCACCTCCACGCTCCACGCCTTCGGACCCATGGGCCTGGCCGAGCTGACGACGCGCAAGTTCGTCCTCTACGGCAGCGGCCAACTGCGGGAATGAGCCTGGCGCGGGAGAGCCCGCTCGTCGGCCTGTTCGGGGGCACCTTCAATCCCATTCACGTGGGCCATCTGCGCGCCGCGCAGGAAGTGCTGGAGGCGCTCGACCTGAGCGAGATCCGGTTTCTGCCCAGCGCCCGTCCGCCCCACAAACAGGCCTGCGGGGCCGACACGCTGGCCTCGCCCGCCGAGCGGCTGGCCTGGGTGGAGGCCGCGGTGGCCGACAACCCGGCCTTCGTCGCCGACCCCACGGAAATCCGGCGGTCCGAGCCCTCCTACACCGTGGACACCCTGGCCGAGCTGGGCCCCGGCCTGGGCCCGGCGCCGCCCGTCTTCCTGATCGGCTGGGATGCGTTTCTCGAGATCGGGACCTGGCGCGAGCCCGAGCGGCTCCTTACCCTTGCGCACTTCGCGGTGATGACCCGCCCCCCCGCTACCCCGGGCCTGCTCTCGGATGCGGTGCCGGCCCCGCTGGCCCGAGCCTTCGAGTTCGCTCCCGACGGCGACGAGGCGCGTCACCGAGAGGCGGGCACCTGGATCCGCCGCCTCGAGATCACCGCTCTGGACGTGTCGTCTTCGGACATCCGGGCCCGCCTGCGGGCCGGCCGTTCGGTGCGATACCTCCTCCCGGAACGGGTCCGGTCGGCCGTCGAAGCCAGTGGCGTGTACGCCGCCGGGGCGGCCGGGCACCCGCTCGAGGAACGCAAGACGGAGTCGGCTCGATGAGCGAAGCCAACCAGACGGAGCGCGCCCAGTGGATCGTGGACGCCGCGCTCGACCGCAAGGCCGAGGAGCCGGTCGCTTTGGACGTGAGCCACGTGAGCTCGTTCGCCGACACGTTCATCGTGCTGACGGGCCGCTCGGATCGACAGGTGCGCGCCATCTCGGACGCCATCGCCGAGGCCTGGCGCGCGCACGGCGAGAAGCGGCTCGGCATCGAGGGCTACGACGAAGGCCGCTGGGTCCTGATGGATCTGGACGACGTGATCGTCCACATCTTCGTGTCCGAGTTGCGCGAGCACTACGACCTGGAGCGGTTGTGGAGCGAAGCGCCCGCCCTCGCCATCGAGCTGCCCGAGGAGCGGATGCAGGAGAGCGCCGGATGACAGGGCCGGTGATGCTGGTGGTGCTGGACGGGTTCGGCATCGGCGACGGAGGCCCCCACGACTCGACCGCCCTGGCCCACCTGCCGTTCCTGTCGCGCGCCGCCCGGGAGTACCCGCACGCCCGCCTGGAGACGTCGGGTGAGGCCGTGGGTCTGCCGCCGGGCCAGATGGGCAACTCCGAGGTCGGCCACATGACCATGGGGGCGGGCCGCGTGATCGACCAGGACATGACCCGGATCAACAAGGCGTTCGCCTCGGGCGACCTGGCCCGCAACGAAGCGATCCAGGCTCTCTTCACGGCGCTGGCGGAGAGCGGCGGCGCCCTCCACCTGCTGGGTCTCGTGTCCGACGGCGGAGTCCACAGCCACCAGGACCACCTCTACGCCGTCCTCGACGAGTGTCGGCGCCGGGGTGTCCAGGCCGTGGTGCACGCCTTCCTGGACGGCCGCGACACGCCGCCGCGTTCCGGGCTCGGCTTCGTGCGCGCGCTGGCCGAGCGGACCGCCGCCACCGGCGCCCAGATCGCCACCGTCACGGGGCGCTACTACGCCATGGACCGCGACAACCGCTGGGAGCGGGTGCAGCAGGCGTACAACGCCCTCGTGCACGGAGAGGGCCAGGAAGCGCCCGACGCCGTCGCCGCCGTGGAGGCGGCCTACGCGCGCGACGAGAGCGACGAGTTCGTGAAGCCGACGGTGATCGCGGGCGCCCGGCTCCCCCAGGACGGCGACGGCGTCTGGTTCGTGAACTTCCGCGCCGACCGCGCGCGCGAGATCACCAACGCGCTCGCCAACGTTCACCCCGACGCCTTTGCCGGGCAGCTCGAGCGGGGCCACGCGCCCGAGCTGGCCGCCTTCCTGTGCCTGACCGAGTACGACGAGAGCTTCGGCCTGCCCGTCGCCTACCCGCCGCTGCGGCCGGCGGACATCCTGGGCGAGGTCATCGCCAAGGCGGGCCTGGCCCAGCTGCGCCTGGCCGAGACCGAGAAGTACGCGCACGTCACCTTCTTCTTCAACAACGGCCTGGAAGAGCCCTTCCCGGCCGAGGACCGGGTGCTGGTGCCGTCGCCGCGGGACATCCCGACCTACGACCACAAGCCCGAGATGAGCGCCGTCCAGGTCACCGAGGCGCTGGTGGCCCACGTGGCCGAACGCGACTACGGCTTCGTGCTGGTGAACTACGCCAACCCCGACATGGTGGGCCACACCGGGATCCTGCCCGCCGCCGTGAAGGCCGTGGAATCCATCGACCCCTGCCTCGAACGCGTGGCCGACGCCGTCCTCGCCCGCGGCGGGCAGGTCTTGATCACGGCCGATCACGGCAACTGCGAGCTGATGGTCGACCCCGAAACGGGCGAGCCCCACACCGCGCACACCACCAACCCCGTGCCCCTCTACTGGATCACGTCGGACGCCGGGGGCCGAGCGCTCCACGACGGCACGCTGGCCGACCTGGCCCCCACGATTCTCGAGCTCCTCGACCTGCCCGTGCCGGCGTCGATGAGCGGCCGCTGCCTGATCGACTGAGCCTCGCGGTCCCGCGGAGCCCCCCGGTTGCTGAACGCGAAGTCCAACGCGAAGGGTTGGATCGAGCTGCTCGTTCCGTCTCGCTGCGCCGTCTGCGAGCGCTGGCTGCCCGAGCCCACGGCCGTCTGCTCCGCTTGCGACGCGATGTGGCCGTGGCTGTCCGCGTCGCACTGCAGCCAGTGTCAGGCGCGGGCCCCCTGGCACGGCGACACCCGCTGTCTCGGCTGTCGCGGCCGGCGCTCTCCCCTGGCGGCCTGCCTCGCCGCCGTGGCCTTCGACGCGACCGTGGAGACGTGGACGCACCGCTTCAAGTACCCCACCTCGCTCTGGGAGCGCCTGGATCCCGCACCCGGACTCGTGCTGCGCCACCTCGTGCGCGCGGTGGTGCCGCGGGCGCCCGGGACGGGCCCGGACGCCGTCATTCCCGTTCCCCTCCACCCGAAGCGCCTGCGGGCCCGCGGCTTCAACCCCGCCGCCCTCCTGGCCGAAGCCGTGGCCGAGCGCTGCCGCCGCCCGTGGCCGACGGCCCTGCTGGTGCGACGGCGGCACACGCCGTCCCAGACCGGACTCGACCGCGCGGCCCGCCGCCGCAACGTCCGAAATGCCTTCGCGGTGCACTCCAGTGGGCGCGTCCCCCGCGACGTCTGGCTGGTCGACGACGTCGTCACCACCGGCGCCACCCTGGAAGCGGCCGCCCGCGCTCTCCGGCGCGCCGGCGCGCGGAGAATCGTGGCGCTCTGCGCCGCCCGAACGCTGCCCCACCGGCCGCCGGTCGACCCTGCGACGCAGGACGGCTAGTGTCCGCCCACCGGAGGAAGCCATGGCGACCCTGAAGCAGGCGGCCACCTTCAAGCACCAGCCCAACCTGGGCGAGGACGTGGAAGAGATCGCCTTCGAGGCCGGCGAAGAAATCACCATCCTGCGCGAGTGGGACAACCACTACCTCGCCAAGAACGCCGCCGGCCAGCTCTTCAACATCCCCAAAGAAGCCGTCGAGCCCTAACCCGGCCTTCATCCGGTTCGCCCAACTCCGCGCAAGCGGGTGCGGTGAGGGGAGCGGCGGCGAAATCAAGCGCAGCCCCACCAAGCCCCAATCGGAGCAAAACCCCTCGCCCCACTCCGCCACCGAGCGAGCCTCCGCCCCCACGCGAGCCATTCGCCAGAGCTCCCCTCACCGCACCCGCGACAAACGAGCTCACCGTTCGCATTGGAAAAGTCCGAAGCCGCGAGCTAGTCGTCGCGCTTCGCGCCCACCGATTCGACGATCACCTCGCACAGGCGCTTCGAATCCACCGGCTTCTTGAAGATCACACCCTGCAGGCCCTTCATGCGGCTGCGCTTGATGATGTGGTCCTTGTCGTAGTGGAAGGCGGTCATCATCAGCACCGGCAGCCCCGGGTGCTGCTCCTGGACGGCCAGGTACAGCTGGTGCCCGTCCATGTTGGGCATCACGACGTCGGTCAAGAGCAGATCGAAGTGCCGGTTCTCCAGCTGCTCGAGGGCCTGCATGCCGTCGCTGGCGGTCGTGACCACGCAGCCGTGCCCCTCCAGAATCTCCTTCATGGAGCGACAGATCCCGGCGTCGTCGTCGGCCACCAGGATGCGCAGATCCCGCAGCCGGGGATCCGTCTCCGACGGCCCGCGACTGGCGCGGAGGTCGATCATCTTGGCAGGCCCGATGTAGTCGATCGTCTCGACGCTGTCGGTCTCGACCATCTCCGTCAGGCGCTCCAGGATCTCGGTGATCCGGGCCACCTCGCGCCGCACCGCGTCCACGCGCTCGTACTCCACCGAGCAGTCCCGCTCCCCGGCGAGCGCGGTCAGGTCCTGCTCCAAGAGCTCCGCCTGGTTCAGCACCACGGCCAGCGGGTTGTTGATCTCGTGCGAGAGGCCGATGGCCACCTGCCCCAAGGTGGCCAGCTGGTCGCGGTGCAGGATCTCGCGCAGATCCTTGGCGAACCCGATGGTCCCGTCTTCCTCGCCGGCGTCGGTGTAGAGCAGCGTGCCGGAGATGGCGACGGGGATCTGGTCGCCCGTCTTGGAGAGGAAGTGCGTCTCGAAGTTGTCCACCACCCCGGCGCCGCCGTGCTCGGGGCTGCGCATGGCCGCCGCTACGCGCTTGGCCTCGTCCACGCTCGGGTAGAGGCGCCCGACGAAGGTGCCCAGGACCTCGCTCTGGGAGTAGCCCAGGGTCTCGGCAGCACCGTCGTTGTAGTAGATGACGCTGCCCTTGCGGTCCGTCGCAACGACGATGTCCGTCGAGCGATCGATCAGCTTCTCGAGTCGCTCTCTCGTGAGACCCACGCGTCCCCCGGCTGCGGCTAGGCGTCTCCCTGCTCGGCCAACCAGCGCTCGGCGTCGATGGCGGCCATGCACCCCGTCCCGGCCGCCGTCACGGCCTGCCGGTAGGTGGGATCACACACGTCGCCGCACGCAAAGACACCTTCGACCGAGGTTCGCGTCCCGCCCGGCTCGACCTTGACGTACCCCACGTCGTCGAGTTCGAGCTGGCCCGCGAACAACTGGGTATTCGGCTGGTGGCCGATCGCAATGAAGAGCGCTTCTACCGGAAGCTCGGATTTCTCGCCGGTCTTCCGGTCGACGAGGCGCACTCCAGTCACGAAGTCGTCTCCCAGCACTTCTTCCACTTCGCTGTTCCAGGCGAAACGGATCTTGTCGTGCGAGATGGCACGTTCCTGCATGATCTTGCTGGCGCGGAGCTCGTCCCGCCGGTGCACGACCGTGACCTCCGTCGCAAAGCGCGTGAGGAAGAGGGCCTCCTCCATGGCGGTATCGCCCCCTCCGACCACGGCCATGGGCTTGCCGCGAAACAGCGCTCCGTCGCACGTGGCGCAGGCGGAGACCCCCTTGTTCTGGAGCCGCTCCTCGGACGGCAGCCCGAGCCACCGGGCCGAGGCACCCGTGGCGACTACCACCGCGTCGGCCGTGAAGGCCTCACTCTCGGTCTCGACCCGGAACGGGCGCTCGGACAGGTCCACCGACGTGGCGTCTTCCAGACGCACGTCCGCCCCGAACCGCTCGGCCTGCTTCTGGAGCATCTCCATCAGGTCGGGGCCGGTCACCCCGTCGGGGAAGCCGGGGTAGTTCTCCACGTCGGTCGTGATCATGAGCTGGCCGCCGAACGTCAGCCCGGCGATGACCAGCGGCTGCAGCTCCGCCCGCGCCGCGTAGATCGCGGCCGTGTATCCCGCGGGACCGCTCCCGATGATGATGATTTTGCGGTGCTCGACCGACACGAATTCCTCCCGATCGCGTGGAATGGTACGGGTGAGATGCACCCCCCGCCACAGGGTTCCACCGGCGCGGGCGGCCTTTGCGGGCGGTTACAGTGGCTCGGTAACCGGCAGGTCTTCCCACAGGAGCTGCAGGAAGATCCCGATGAAGAAGGCCAGGAACATCATCATGAAGACGGCCGACGGATACACGTAGAAGGGCTCGATCCCGAGGATGGGGGGCAGTTCGCCCACCAGCGGGGCCAGCTCTCCCCGCAGCACCTCGACCGGCAGCTGTTGGTCCCCCGGCGACCAGTTGCGGCTGACCATGATCCCGCCCACCAGATTCGTCACCAGAAGCCCCACGGACATGGACTGCAGCGTGCCCATCAGGAAGAGGGCTCGCGCGCGTGAAAAGGCGACGGTGGCGTCGCCGAGGCGACGCTGCACCTCGAGGTACACGTAGAGGAGCGTCGTCAACGCCAACAGCACGGACACCGAGAGCACGATGCCGAGCGAGCGACCGGCCAGGTCCCAGACCTCGTCGATCAGGAACACGGGCAGGTAGCCCACGATGACGCCGGCGCCGATGCGCGGCACCGAGGCGTAGAAGAACGTGAGGTCCCGCTTCCAGCAGAAGCGGTAGCCCAGGAACCACACCGCGCCCGCGTTGACGGCGAAGACCAGGCCCACCGCGAACCAGTCGAAGATCCGCGGATACTCCGCATAGAAGAAGGCCGCGGCGGCCAGCGGCGCCAGAATCGCGGCGTAGATGGCCAGGTAGGTCCGCATGTTGTTGCGGGACAGCAGCCGGTCGCCGGCATCGACGCCGCCGTCGACGCGGGCCGCGTGCTGGATCACCGCGGAGGAGTTGGGAATGTCGTACTGGCGCAGGAACCAGCGCTCGAGCTTGCCGAGCACACGGCTGGCATCGCGTCCCGGACGCCGCAGGAAGATGCAGAGGTCGGCTTCGCGTTCGATCCGATCCCCGCCGCTGGCGTGCACGGCGTGGAGCACCTCGCGCTCGCGGTCCTCGAACGGCGAGTCCTCCTTCTCGAAGGCCTGGTTCTCCTCGTCCAGACACACTCCCTCCAGCCACTGGAAGAAGGCCCACTCGGCCATGCGCACCGAAGTGCGATTCACCAGCTCGGCGTCGTCGCCCTCCATGGCGTGCAGGTAGCCGGATTCGGTGGGGTCGTCGGACAGGTCGACGGGGTTGACGCGGCGCCCGACGTAGCGCTCCAGGTAGTCGGAATCGACCCGCTCCCGCACCACCACGTCGAGCGAGCGGAAGATCAGCTTGCGCAGGTGGTGCCCCGCCACCCGCACGGATCGGCGCGACTCGATCTGATCCCGCTGCAGGAAGCGAAACACGATCTGGCCCAACAGCGCCACGTCCTGGTGCACGCGGGCTCGGAAGGATCCGGAGAGTCGCCCCTCCGCCTCCAGCCGGTTCACCAGCTCCTCCAGGTAGCGGGGCACCAGGGGCAGGAGCCGCAGCACCAGCTCCTGGGCGTCGCGGCGGTTGGCCTTGGGCGAGAGCAGACGCGGCCGACGCAGCAGGTCCTCCAGCTGCAGGTACAGCTCGGCCGGGTCGTGGCGCTCGGGGTGAAAAGAGAACGTCTCGGGAAACACGCGCTCGAAGCCCGCGCCCTGGTCGCGCTCGAAGCGCACCTCCCGCGCGTGGAAGGCGAACGTGAACCGGAAGCGCAGCTGGAGGCGCTCGACGCGCAGTTCGAGCCGCTCGAGCCCCGGCCCGGCGGCGGCAGTGGGATCAGAGGATCCGCTGCTTGCTGTTCTCGCCAGACTCGTAGTAGGCCTCCACGCGCCGGGACAGCTCGCGCACCGGCTCGGGCAGGGCATCCGGGTCGGGCCAGCGACGCGCCGCCACCCGCATGCGATCCAAGAGCACCTGCGCGTCCGGGTAGTCCTCGCGCGTCAGATCGTCGTCCACGTCGAGCCAGCTCTGCACGGCCGTCTGCGTGCGCCCCACGCGCTCCAGCAGCTGCACCATCCCCGGCGAATTGACGCCCGAGCCGCGCACTTCCTCGGACAGCGCCGCCAGCTCGCCGACCGCCTGCTCGAGCCGCGGGCGGCAGCCCTCGTCCTGGTCCTGCACCGAGGTCACGATCTCGTGGAAGCGCCGCTGCAGCGGCTCGTGCGAAACCTCTCGGAACAGGATTACCCGGCCCAGGTGCTGGCCGTTCGGGTCGGCCAGGCTCTGCAGGCTGATCCGCAGCCGCTGGCTCGAGCCGTTGGTGGCCAGCTCCAGATCCTCGAAGCTGCCGCCGCGCTCCTCGGCCAGCTGGGCGACCGTGGCTTCCACTTCCTGCAGGCCTTTGTCCGCGAGCACGTTGGGGATGCGGCGGCCGGTGGGGTCGTCCTCCAGGTGCAGCAGCGCGCAGGCGGGCCGGTTCACCGCCTGCACCACGCCTCCGGCATCGATGGCGATGGCACCGACGTCCAGGCGGTCCATCACGGCTTCCAGGAAGCGGTTGGCGCGCGTGAGCTCTTCCAGCAGCTGGCGGTTTTCCAGCGCGAGACTGTGGTGGTCGACGGCGCGCTTCACCACCTGCTTCAGCTGATCGGGCTCCCAGGGCTTCGTGATGTAGGCGTAGACCTGTCCGTCGTTGATCGCCTGGATGATCGCGTCCATGTCGGCGAAGCCGGTGAGAATGATGCGCACCGTCTCCGGGTGCCGCGCCGTCACCTCGGTGAGGAATTCGACGCCCGTCATGTTCGGCATGCGCTGGTCCGTCAGCGCCACCGCCACCGGGGCGTGCTCGTCCAGCAGGGTCAACCCTTCACGGGCGTCCGTGGTGGTCAGGACCTCGTAGTCGTCCATGAACGTAAAGGTCATCGTCTCGAGGATGGCCTCCTCGTCGTCGACAACCAGAATCTTGGGTTGGTCGGGGCTCGTCATCGCCTTGCTTGGGGGCACGTCGTCCGCTTGGGGCCCATAGGACGGGGCTCCGGTCACCCTCGCCAACGCTCGCCGAGCGAGCGGGGCCGCGTGGGCGAGAACCGCGACCGCCGGAAGCCACTCTAGAAACCGCCGTTGCGCTTCGCATCCTTCTGCTTGCGCGCCTCGATGGACTCGCGGAGCTTCTGCCGCTCCGCCCGAAGTCTACTGGGGAAACGCTCGCGGGCAACGTTGCTCCACGGCCGCTGTTCGGCGCCCTTGCGGAACTTCACGAAGCGCCGATACGCCCACAGCTCGTGCTTGAACTCGTCCTCGACGAACTTGATCATGATCGCGTCATCGAGAAAGCCGAGTCCGGGCACGTGGTCGGGAATGAGATCGTCCGGGTTGGCGAAGTAGGCCAGACCGGCGAGCACCTGCGACACCACGCCCTTGGGCGCCGCGTAGTCCTCGTCCTCGATCAGCTGGGTCAAGTCCTCGAGCGTCGTGATGGCATCGCGGACGAAATTGGGCGTGCGCTTCTCGGCCCGCACGCGGTCGATCAGCGAACGCGCGGCGGCGATGACCTCCGTCGCCTCCAGGTCGCCGGCCTGCTTCTTGGCCTTGCGGAAGAGGCCCCGGAAATAGGAGGCGTCCTTTTCATCGAGGGTGAAGCTCACCTTGAAGGTCGTGGCCATGCGGGTCTCCTGGAGGCCAAAAGCCCCCGATTTCCAAGCACTTTATCAGTAGCGGGCCGACTCGATCAAGCGCTCGATCCGGCCTCCCCACTCGCCGTGGAAGCGTTCCACCAAGAGGGTGCCCGGGCTCCGGCCCGCCTCGAGAATCTCCAGCAGCGGATCCAGGAAGGAGCGCTCGTCGGCGTCGGTTTCGCCCCGCTCCGCGATGCGCCGCAGGCCGTCGGCCGAGATCCGCACCAGGCTCTCGGCCAGCTCCTTCACCGACGCGCCGCCCAGCTGGGCGTCCAGCCCGTGTCGCGCGATCTGGGCGAGTCCGCGATCGAGCGCGTCCGGGGCCGCGTGCCGCACCAGGGCGTAGGCTTCGGCGCAGGCGGCGGCGTCGTACAGGATCCCCTTCCAGAGCGCGGGCAGTGCGCAGATGAGCGTCCCGGGCACCGCGTCGGCGCCCCGCACTTCCAAGTACCCCTTCATCCGCACCTCGGGAAACACCGTCGTCAAATGGGTCTCCCAATCGCCGTGGGTGGCTCGCGACTCGCCGAACCCGCGCTCCAGAAACTGGCGGAACGTCATGCCGTCGGCGGATGCGTATTCACCGTCGCGCACCACGAAGAACATGGGAACGTCCAGGACCCAGTCGACGTAGTCGCGGTAGCCGAAGTCGCTCTCGAAGACGAAGGGCAGAAAGCCGCAGCGATCCGGATCGGTGTGGCGCCAGATCTCGAGGCGCTTCGACGCGAAGCCGTTGGGCTGTCCGCCGGAGAAGCTCGAGTTGGCGAACAGGGCCGACACCACCGGCGAGCACGCGAGGGCCGTCCGAAACTTGTCGGCCATGTCGGCCTCACTCGCGTAGTCGAAGTTGGCCTGGACGGTGGCGGTGGCGTGCATCATGTAGAGGCCCAGCGAGCCGCGCGTGGGAAGGTAGCGGCGCATGATGTCGTAACGCGCCTTGGGCATGACCGGGATCTCGGCGATGTCGTGCAGCGGATCCATCCCGAGGCACAGGAAGACGATGCCGAGCTCGTCCGACACCCGCTTCACGAGCTCGACGTGCTGGTTGAACTCGCGGCAGGTTTCGCGAATCGTCCGCAGCGGTGCACCCGAGAGCTCGACCTGACCGCCGGGTTCGAGGGTGATGGTGGCGCCGTCGCGGGCCAGGGCGATCACGCGCTCGCGTTCGACGATGCGGTCCCAGCCGGCGGCGTCCGCCAGGCGGTCGAGCAGGGCGCCGATGCCGCGCTCTCCGGGATAGGGGACCCGCGCGTGCCCATCCGCGAAGATCCCGATCTTCTCGTGCTCGGTCCCGATGCGCCACTGCGCGACGGGCTTCTCGGCGGCGCGGAAGGTCGCCACCAACTCGTCGATCGACTCGATCGGCCGCGAGGGCTCGTCGCTCACGGGGTCGCGTCCTCCGGATACCAGTCCGGGTGCAGGAAGGGGAGCAGGGCGCACACCACCGCGTGGCGGGCGTACTCGGAGCGGGTGAGCTCACCGCCGCTCAGGCGGCCGATGTTGCCCACGCCGCGGCCCGAAGGCACCGCGTCCCGGGCCTCCCGCGTCTGTGCGTAGAGCGCGTCGAAGAGCTCGCCGATCGGTTCCCGGTTCCGCTCGGCCGGCCCGGTACAGACGGGCGGGTAGGCGAAGGCAGAGCTGTAGGCCACGGACTCGCGGCCGCCGCACTGGATCGCCGCGCAGCCCACGTTGAAGGCGCCCGCACCGCGTCCGGGAATGTGCACGAGCCCGTCCTCCAGCCCCACGGCCAGGTCGCAGGCCTCCGCCTCCGCGGCGGCGCGGGCGCGGTTGCTGGCGCCGCGCGTGATCTCGTCCCAGCCCACGGGCTGGTCGGGAACCCCGCTCGCGACTCCCACGCCGGCCACGGTGGCCGCCGGGGCGTAGGGGGACAGCGCCGAGCGCACGGCCTCGACCTTGGGAGCGTTCGCCGACCCCACCAGCACCCGGCGGACGTCGGCCAGCGCGGGCCGCATCAAGGAGTGCTCGCTTCCTCGAGGAAGCGCGACAGGAAGTCGCCCAACGCGCCGTCCAACTCGTCCATGGCATCGCACGGAAACGAGCGGCACGGGCCCTCGTTCTTGCCGGCGCGAAACGGGCCCACCAGCGTCACTTCGCCCCGGCTCTTCACGGTCACGATGGCCCGATGGCGTCCGCGCGCCAGCTCGAACTCGACCGCCCGCACGTGCTTGTCGTCCAATCGCGGCGCCGACAGCTCCACCTGCAGATGGGGCGCGCCGGCCCCCGCCGCCGCGTCGTGAAACGTCGCCAGGGCGTCGGCGACGATGGCGTGCAGCTTCTCGGCGTTCGAGCGCGCCGCCGACAGGGAGTCGGTGTGTTCCGCCTCGCGGGCGCCGAGCTCGCGGCCGAGTGCCCGCAGGCGCTTCTCGAGCGGCCGCTCGCCTCGGCCCTGGTCCTGTTGATCCGCTCGGTCCACGGGATCCTCCTCAGCGGGCGCGGCGTTGGATGCTCGCACACTCGGCCCGCCCGACAAAGGGGCGGCCCGGGCCCGCCGAGACCGCCCGGGGCTGCTAGCTTCGGATGCCGGGGGGGAGGGTCGGTGACGCGCCCACACTGCGATGTACGCCCACACTGCGATATGGCCAGCTGCGATGTCGCCAGCAAGCCAGGCGTGCCGAGGCGCGACCCGGAGCTGCCGCCCGAGGCGGAGAGCCCCTCGCCTGCTCCGGACGAGCGGATGCCCCAGGCCTGGTGCCCCCAGTGCTCGGCCCGCCTGGCGGGCCGCAGTTGCAAGCAGCGCTGCCCGCGCTGCGGCTATTTCGACGACTGCTCGAACCTGATCTAGGGGCCCGTGAGCCTAGAGCGCCTCGTCCATGGCCAGCGTGGGGCCGTGGTCCAGCGCGGCCAGCAGCGAGTCGCGCTGCTCGGCGAACAGGGGGGCCTGGGCCTCGGCGACGGGAGCCCCCACCGGCGACCGCAGCGCCAGGGGATTCACGTAGCGGCCGTTCTTGGAGACGCGAAAACAGACGTGAGGCCCAGTCGCCAGACCGGAGTCGCCGACGTACCCGATCACACCCTTCTGCGTGACCGTCGCGCCCACGGCGATGCCGTCCGCGAAGCCGCTCAGGTGCGAGTAGTAGCTGACGTAGCCGTTGGCGTGTCGGATCTTCACGAGATTGCCGAAGCTGCCGCCCCAGCCGCGGTAGATCACGGTGCCGTCGGCCACGGCCCAGACCGGCGTGCCGTGCGGGGCGGCGTAGTCGATGCCGAAGTGCGGCCGCGTGATCTTCAGAATGGGGTGGCGCCGGGCCTTCGTGTAGCGCGAGCTGATGCGGCCGTAGCGAACCGGGGAGGCCAGAAACTCGCGCTCCACCGAGCTGCCGTCGGGCCGGAAGTACCCGCCGTGGCCCGCGTCCTCGAAGAAGACGGCGGCGTGGTCGCCCGCCGCCCCCCGGTAGCGCGCCGCCAAGATCCGGCCCGGCCGCACGTAGACGTCCTGACCTTCGTCGTCGGTCGTGAACAGGCGCTCGTAGAGGATCCGGAAGTCGTCGCCCGGCTGGACGCTGCGGGAGAAGTCGATGTCCCACGCGAAGACGTCGGCGAAGGCCGAGGCCAGCTGCGGATCCTCTCCCAGGCTTCGGATGGTGCCGTAGAGCGTCGAGGTCACGGTGCCCGCGATGCGCGCCACCCTCGGTTCGAGCTCGACGGTCTCCCGCTCGGCCCGGTAGTCCTCCCCGTCGAGCCACAGCCGGTAGCGCTGCATCGCGCCGACGGTGTACCGGAACTCGAGCAGTGTGCCGTCGGGGGCTTGGGTGAGCCGATAGCGGTGGCCCGGCTGCGAGCGGCGGAAGTCGAAGACGCCCCGCATGCCGCGATCGATGCGGTGGATGTGGGTCGCCGCGATGCCCTGGGCGCGAAGCGAGCGCCCGAGGGTGTCCCCGGCGGCCAGCTCGCCGCGGGTCACCAGCGTCAGTCGCGCGGGCCCGTAGCCGTCCATGGGCTCGGGCACCAGCGCGTCGTCGGGAATCGCGGGGATGGCCGGCGGCGCCGCGGCGACGTCGGGCTCCGCCGCTTCGGGTTCGCGGTAGATCGGCAGCGAGGCCACGGGGACCGGAGGGTGAATCTCGTCGAGCCCCCGAACGGCGTTGGCGGGCGCCATGACCGGCGCGGCCAGCAGCGCGGACAGCGCCACCAAGCCCAACAACCCCACCGGCGATCGCCGCGTCGGATTGCGAAAGGCGTCCCGCCCCTCCACGTCCAGGCCCTCCACCCGAATCCGCCTCCGCGCATTGTTCACACAAGCGACGCGTTTCACGCAAATGAACGCGACCACACGCGACCCACACGTGCGCGCCGACACAGCTTGTGGTCTGGGTGGGGGGCGCGCCCGTGGCGGGCCCCGGGATGGACACGCCAGCCGCGGGTATACTTAGCCTCCGACAGGCAGAAATGCACGGTAAAGGGCTGAGGCCGGATGAGGAAAGTCCCCTCGCCGCCCGCCCGGCACTTCGACTCCTCACCGAATACCCCGCGGGGAAACCAAGCGCGGGTGCGCGGGTAGGGCTGATTTGAACCCGTTCCAGATCGCGATGCGCGCGTGGACCGTGCTGGGAGCGGCGCTGCTCGTCGCGCTGCTCAGTGGGTTGGCGGTGGCCGCCGGCGCCCGCGCCGACTGGCCCTTTCGCAAGCGCGAGGCGCCACTGGCCGAACGCGCGGCGGCACTGCTGAGCCAGGCGATCCAGATCGACACCACCGTCCCCCCCGGCGGGGAAGCGGCCCTGGCGGAGGCCTGGCGCGAAGTGCTGGCCGACGCCGACGTGGAAGCCCGCGTCGTCCCGACCCCCGGCGCCGGCCGCGGCGCTCTGTGGGCGCGGGTCCCGGGCTCCGGCACGGCCCGCCCGCTGATCCTGCTCTCCCACCTGGACGTCGTGCCGGCGGACCCGGACGAGTGGCGAGTCGATCCCTTCGGCGGCGAGATCCGCGACGGGCACGTCTGGGGCCGGGGCGCTCTCGACGCCAAGGGCGTCGGCGTGGTTCAGCTGCTGACCCTGATTCAGCTGGCGCGGCGCGACACCGCACTCCCGCGGGACGTGATCCTGCTGGCCACGCCCGACGAGGAAACCGGTGGACGAAACGGAGCGGGCTGGCTCGTGCGCGAGCACCCCGAGCTGCTGCGCGACGCCGAGTTCCTGCTGACCGAGGGGGGCAGCGTGAGGCCCGGCGAAGACCACCGGCCTTCGGTCTGGGGCGTCACCGTGACCGAGAAGCAGCCCTGCTGGCTGGCACTGCGGGCCCGCGGCACCCCCGGCCACAGCTCCGCGCCCACCCGCGACGCCGCCGTCCCCCGCCTGGTGGCGGCGCTGGATCGCGTCCGGCGCACCGAGACCCCCATCCGCGTCATCCCCGCGGTCAGCCGGATGTTCTTCCAGCTGGCGGGGCTGGCGGCGGAAGAGGACCGCGCGGGCTACCGCAACCTCGAGGTCGCGCTCAGCGAAGATTCGCCCTTCCGGCGCCGCTTCCTGGGCAGCCGCGGGCGCAATGCCCTGGTGCGGGACACCGTGGCCATCACCGTGCTGGAGGGCGGCCCGCGCACGAACGTGTCGCCGTCGGTCGCCAGCGCCCACCTGGACGTCCGCCTGCTGCCCGGAGGGCGCTGTGAAGACTTCGTCTCCGAGCTCGAGGAGGTCGTCGCCGACCCGGAGCTCAGCCTCGAGGTGTTGTTGTCCTTCGCGGCGGGCGTCTCCGGCACCGACACGGCGCTCTACCGCGCCATCCAACAGACGGCGGCCGCGCGCGAGCCGGGGGCGCTGGTCGTGCCCCAAGTCATCGCGGGCTTCACCGACGCCCACTGGTTTCGGGACCGGGGCATCGCGGCCTACGGCTTCGTGCCGCGCTGGATCGCGCCCGCCGACACCCGGGGTGTCCACGGCGTCGACGAACGCGTCTCCATCGCCAACCTGGAACGCGGCGTCGAGACCCTGCTCGCCATCCTCGACCAACTCGCCCAGCTGGACCACCAAGCCACCCAGCCCTGAGCCCGGTACCGCTCCCACCGTGGCGCCGCGCGAGCGGATGCGGCGAGGGGAGCGGCGGCGAAATCAAGCGCAGCCTCACCAAGACGCGACCGGAGCAAGACCCTCGCCCCACTCCGCCCCCCAAGCGAGCCTCCGCCCCCACGCGA
>JAKSBN010000087.1 GCA_022361175.1 Pseudomonadota bacterium
GGTGAGCCCCAGGCTGTTGACCTGCACGCCGTAGCGGAAGCGGCGCAGCTTCGGGTCTTCGACGCCGTAGCGCTCGAGGGTGATGGCGTCCCACAGCTCCGCCATCGCGCGCACCTTGCAGATCTCCTCCACGAAGCGGATGCCGGCGTTCAGGAAGAACGAGATGCGGCTCACGACCTGGGGCATCACCTCCGGCTCGATGTCGTCGCGCTCGGCCACGGCGTCGAGGACGGCGATGGCCGTGGCCATCGAGTAGGCGATCTCCTGGACCGGCGTCGCACCCGCCTCCTGCAGGTGGTAGGAGCAGATGTTGATGGGGTTCCACTTGGGAATCTCGTGCACCGTGTAGGCCACCATGTCGGTGATGAGCCGCAGCGACGCGTCGGGCGGGAAGACGTAGGTGCCCCGGGACAGGTACTCCTTGATGATGTCGTTCTGGGTCGTGCCCATCAGGCTCGTGAGCGGTGCGCCCTGGCGTTCGGCCGTGGCGACGTAGAGCGACAGCAGCCAGGCGGCGGTGGCGTTGATGGTCATCGACGTGTTCATGCGGTCGAGCGGAATGTCTTGGAACAGCGCCTGCATGTCGTCGATGTGGCCGATGGGCACGCCCACCTTGCCCACTTCGCCGCGCGCCAGCGGGTGATCGGCGTCGTAGCCGGTCTGGGTCGGGAGGTCGAACGCCACCGACAAGCCCGTCTGGCCCTTCGCCAGATTCTTGCGATAGAGCTCGTTGCTCTTCGCGGCGGAGGAGTGGCCCGAGTAGGTGCGGAAGACCCAGGGGCGATCGCGTTCGGGGGAGGCCATGTGTCTCGCGTCTCTCTGTGATGTCTCTGGGCAGTGTTTGCTGGGAGTCTAAGTGGTTGAGAAGGCTAACGAAACGCAAGTTGCTCGGCAAACTGCGCGAGGCGGTCCGCCGTTTCGAGTGGGGTATGCTGCGCGGCTGTGGACGAGAACGAGTTCTTCTTCCGACTGACCCCCGATCGCGTCCTGGCCGCCGTCGAGGCGGGTGGCTTCGCGCCGACGGGGCACTGCACCGCGCTGAACGCCCTCGAGAACCGCGTGATGGACCTGCGGCTCGAGGACGGCAGCCACGTGGTGGCCAAGTTCTACCGCCCCGGGCGCTGGTCCCGCGAGGCGATCCTGGACGAGCATCGGCTGCTGTTCGCCTTGCGCGATGCCGAGATCCCGGTGTGCGCGCCGCTGCGCTTTCCCGACGGCCAGACGCTGCACGAGGTTGCAGGCATCCACTACGCGGTGAGGCCGCGCACGGGCGGGCGGTCTCCCGACGAGCTGACCGACGCGGAGGTGGCCGTCTTGGGGCGGCTCCTGGCGCGGATCCACAACGTGGGCGAAGCGTTGGCCCTCGAGCACCGGCCCCGCCTCGATTCGGAACACACGGCCCTGGCGTCGCTGGCGACCCTGGAGGAGGGCGACTTCCTGCCGCCCTCGTGCGCGCGCCGCTACGGCCAGGCGGTGCGGGAGCTCGTGTCGCTCTACGACGCCTGGAGCGCCGGCGTTCCAGTGCACGCCATTCACGGCGACTGCCACGGGGGCAACCTGCTCTCCGGCGACGAGGGCTTCTTCTTCCTGGACTTCGACGACCTCACCATCGGCCCAGCCGTGCACGACGTCTGGATGCTGCTGCCCGGCCGCGACGTCTACGCCGCCCGGCAACGGCAGCTCCTGATCGAGGGCTACCGCGAGTTTCGACCCTTCGACGACGCCTGGTTGCGGCTGGTGGAGCCCCTGCGCGGCTACCGCTTCGTCTTCTACGCCGCCTGGATCGCCCGGCGCTACGAGGACCCGGCATTTCCGGACGCCTTTCCGCACTTCGGCACCGAGACCTACTGGGAGACCGAGACGCGCGACTTGGAGGAGCTGGTGGAGCGCATCCACCGCGGTGCGGGTGCCGAAGCAGGCGACGGCGACGGCGGGGGCTCGGCTTCCTCTGAGCCCGAGCTCACCAACAAGGACTTCTTCTGGGACCTGTGAGGCGTCGGGTCCGGCGCCGTCACGGGGGCGGCTAGGGCGCCGCCACCGTCACCGCGGCGTCGAGCGCATCGACGCGAAAGTCGGCCCCGGTCGGTGTCGCCGCGCCGGCCCGGAGGCGCACGACTCCGCTTCCCGGCCCCTGGGCCGCCACCACGAGCGTCGCGATCCGGAACTCGCCGCTGGCTGCGGCACCGCGGCGGACGTCGACGATGCGGCTCGTCGACCCGGTTCCGACGCCGAAGACGGGATCCACCAACAGCGCCCCGTTGTCGTCGAAATCGGCGTGCGGCAGCACCTGGAGCGTCGTCAGCAGCGCGGGATCGACGTTCACTTCGAGCTCGTACGCCTGCAGCGGGGTTCCGTTGGTCCGCATGAAGACCTGGACCCCCGCGACGTCGCCCGGCGCCAGCGCCAGCTCGAAAGGCGCGAGCCAGATCGAGACGCGCGGTCCGCCGCCGCCACAGTCCGTGCCCAGGAGCAGCCCCGCCACGCCCGCCAGCACCAGTGCGCGCATCCTCATGGCCCCGCTACCTCGACGAAGTCCACCCGTTCGATCCTCTGGCCGTCGGAGTTGACGAAGCGCAGGTCGTAGAGGCCCGGAGCGACCAGGGCCGGTTGGACGGTGCCCACCAGGGTCTCGGCGTCCACCCAGGTTACGTTCTGAATCGGGTTCGGGGTGGGGTCGCCTTCGATGACGAGGCTCACCGTCGGCGGGACCGGATCGTTCAGGAAGTCGGCGCCGCGAATGGTCACCGGCACGCCGGTGAAGGGGTCGGGGAAGACCACCGGGTTGGGCTCGACGGCGTCGACGACCGGCGGCGGAAACAGGCCGGTCACCTGCACGTTGAGGGCCACCCGATTGCGCAGGTAGGCCCAGTTGAGCGGGCGGAAGACGGGCAGCGACTCGCCGCCGCGGCCCGTGAGTTCTTGGAAAGTGAAGCTGCCGCCCGCGTTCATGAGGAAGTTCTCCGCGGGGGTCGCGTCGGCCCCGGCGGTGACGTTGTGGTCTCGGCGACCACCCGAGAGCCCGCCGAAGAGCCCGCCCGGCGCGTCGCCGTGGGCCACCAGCCCGAGCGCGTGGCCCACCTCGTGGGCCGTGACGCCGGCGATGGCCTGGGCGAAGGCGTCCACGGCGTTCTCGATCTCGAGATGGCGAGCCAACTCTGCGGCGCTGGCGGTTGCCGGGTCGAAGTTGGGCGCCATGACCGCGGCGTCGTCCGGGTGCTCGCCCACCGGCGTCCCGCCGAGGCCCGGGTCGAGGGGAGAAAACGCGGCCTGGAACTCCGGGTTGCCGGACCACAGGTTGTCGAGCGCCTGGGGGAAGATGCCGTTGCCGCTGCTGGCGCACTCGTCCGTGGTCTCGTTCGCGTTGTTGGGGTCGAGCGTCGTGGCGCCGAGAAAGGACGGGCCCAGCGAGGATTGGCCTCCCACGCAGACGCGGGAGTGGGCTCCGGCGGGAAGCGCGGCGCTGAAGGCGACGTGGACGGGATCGACGCCCGGGCTGCCGTCCGGGCCGCGGTCGAAGAACGGGTACACGCGGGCCACGATCTCGGCGACGAGCCGGTCGCGCATCTGCGTCTCGAGGGCCGGGGTGGCGGCGGACGACAGCCCGTACTCCCGCAGGTCTTCGATGAAGTCGATCTCGGGGCTGAGGCTTCGATCCTGGTCGAAGTCGAGGAAGAACGTGTTGAGGTTTTCGAGCGGGGGCCCGAACGCGAAGTCGCGCACGGCGAAGCCGAACGTCTCCGTGGCGTCGTTGCCCGCCGCGTCCTGCACCCACACCGTGATCTCGTGGGTGGTGCGAGCCAGGTCACTGCCCGTCGGCACCTCCCACACGGCACGAGTCGGCGTCACGCTGAATTGCGAGCCCAGCTCGGCGCCGGGGGGGTAGGGGCCGACCGCCTGGGAGCAGGTGACGGTGAGCGTAGCCGGATCCAGCACGCTTCCCCCCGCCGCGTCCAGGTGCAGCGTGATCCGGAAGCCGTCGGGTGGGACCACCAGCAGGTCGTTCATGTCGTCCGGGATGTCGTTCAGGGTGACGAACACGGCCGGAGGCGAGACGTCCACGTCGCCGCCGACGCTGCCGAAGGCCGCGCCGTAGAGCGCCGCATCGCGATAGTCGATGACGTCGTTGGCGTCCAGGTCGGCGGCGGGATCGTAGGGCGATGCGGGCTCGCTGCGGCGGGCCCCGTAGACCGCGCGCAGCCAGGTCTCGTCGCTGGCGTCTACCGCGCCGTTGCCGTCGAAGTCACCGGCCAGCGGAGCCGCCGCCGAGGGCGGGACCGCCAAGCCGAGGCACGCCGCTGCTGCTGCTGACGCGGTCTTCGCGCCGATCCGCTTCATCCACATCGAGACGACCACAAGACGATCACAAAACGACCACACCAGACGACCCGCCGACGAGAGCCACAAACAGCACGCCCGGCGCGGGCTGTCTCGAGACCGTGCCGGGCGCGTCGGGTTCCGCGGGGGGCTCAGCGGCGTCTGCGCAGACGCTCCCGTCGCAACAGCCCCAGGACAACCAGCGAAGCGCCGACGAGAATGCCCGTGTCCGGCTCCGGCACGATCGCGATGTCCCAGTTTACCGCCGACAGCGGGTTGGTGGTGATCCCCACCGTGAGCGAATCGTTGAGGTAGCCGTTGAAGAAGGGGAATCCGGCGATCGGCAGCGCCGGGTTGGGCCGCGAGAGGATCAGCTGCAGCACGGCCTCCGTGCCAATGCCGCCCACGGCCCCAGCCAGCGAGCCGCCCGAGACCAGCAGGCTCGAGTTCACCGCCTGGGGCGGGTCGCCCCGCGGACTGTCGCCGAGGCTCAAGGCACCACCGCCGAACGGACTCGCGCTCACCACGTCGACGAACTGCACGTCGAACGACAGCAACAGCGTCGTCTGGCCCGCGTCCCAGATGGTGATCTCGGGCGTCGGGCCGGTGCCGACGAAGCGGGCGTCCAAGAGCGAGTCGGTCGCCGGGTCGTAGCTGCTGGTGTCAAGGAACAACTCCAGGTTGATGCGCCCGCCGACGAGGCCCGCGATGTTCTCCTCGGTCGTCACCGTGCCGGGCTCGGGCCCGGGGTTGGCCCCGTTCACCGTATCGTTGAACGTGAAGACGCCGGGGGTGTCGGGTCCGGGCGGTCCCGAGAAGCCCGTGTACTGGCTCTGGGCGTCCACGCCTCCGAAGCGAATCGTGGCGCCCGCGGCGGGCAGCGCCAGCAGACAACCCAGCACCAGAATCCCGATCGAACGCATCATCGAAGCTCCGCAGAGTGCCTTCATCGTGCGTACCCTGTCCCTCGGTTCCGGTTCGGGAGGGGAGGCGTGGGACGGGGCACCGGACGCCCAAGCGTCCTACCGCCCCACGCGCCCTTCCCTAGAACGATCTACGCCCCCCGCGCCGTCCCGGACGTCGCGCCCGCACCGCCAACCCCAGGATCCCCAGGCCCACCAGCAACCCCGTCGAAGGCTGCGGCACGAATGGCGCTGCGCTGACGGGGGTCAGGATCCCCGAGCCCGAGAACGTGAAGTCGGAGTTGAAGAAATCTCCATCGCCGCCCAGCGCACCCAAGTCCGGGGAGAAGTCGAAGAGGCCGCCGGTCAGCAGCAGCGTGGCCATTCCGCCCAGGGCGTTCACCAGGTTGGTGTCGCCGCCGGTCAGGGTGATGTCGGCCGACGTCAGGAGCGTCGGTGTGAGGGTGGCGTTCGCCAGGTTGACGACGCCCGCCACGATGAAGGCGCTGGAGAAGTTGCCCTCGAGAATGACGCCCGTGCTGTCGGTCAGGAAGAAGTCCGGGTCGACCGCGCTGGCGCCGGCGAACTCGGCCACCACCGAAACCTCGTCTCCGCCGAGCGGCGTCACGGTCTGGAGCGTCAGCTCCAGGTCGAAACGCAGGTTGGTGTCGCCGATCGGCCGGGTGTCGAGGGTCTGACCCGCGCCGGGGTCCGTATCGACCGTGACCGAGGTGATGCGCCCGTCGGCGCCGATGCTGGACGAACTGGCGGTGTAGGCTCCGCCGTCTCCGGGCAGGCTCTGTAAGACGTCCCACTCGATGGTGGTGACGGTGTCTCCCACGTTCAGACCCAAGGGTGCGGCGTGGGCGGCGAGCGGCATCCCGACCGCCGCGGAGACCAGCACACACATCAGCCAGCTTCTTCGGACTGCAGCAAACATGGCGTCTTTCCCCTTCCCCGTGCCTCAAAGGACCGCAGTGCGGTGGGGATTTCGGGATGCGACTGTCCTGTTCGCGCGCATCGCTCGATGCGCTGCGCCCCGGCGGTGCCGAGGCGCAACGAGCACCGAATGCCAGCGGCATCCCCTTCCCCAACTCCCCGCCCATGCAAGGGAAATGCCCATCGAGGGGAGCGGCCGGCGGCGCGGAAAGCCAACGGAAAGCAAGGACTTGGCGCACCTGTTTTGAAAAGACCGCGGTTCCCCGGCGTTCCTTTCGAGAAGACACCTTCCACGGCCGAGGAATGGCTTTTCCCATGGGGGGATCGTGCTTCAGGGGGCTTCGCCCTCAGCTTCGACCGCAAATCCCTCGAGGAGTCTGCGCGCCCGGGTTGCCTCGGCTTCCGGGGCGCGACGCCGGATCGGAGGCCAGGCCCCGTCGGGTTCGAGCTGGGCGAACTCCCGGGGCTCGGCGGCGTGCCCCGGGCCGCGGCCGCGCGCGTGGTAGAACGACCCGGCCAC
>JAKSBN010000249.1 GCA_022361175.1 Pseudomonadota bacterium
GCACGTCCTCCCCATCATCATCTTCATGGGGAGCTTGTTTGCGGTGCTCTATCACCTGGGTGTGGTGCAACGCCTGGTCGACGCCTTGGCGTGGGTGCTGGCGCGCAGCATGGGAACGTCGGGCGCGGAGAGCCTGGCCGCCGCGGCCAACATCTTCGTCGGCATGGTCGAATCGACACTGGTGGTCAAGCCATACCTCGAACGCATGACCCGCTCGGAGCTCTTCTCACTCATGACGCTCGGTATGGCGACGGTGGCGGGCTCGGTGCTGCTGGCCTACGTGGGCATGCTGGGCGGCGGTCCCTATGCCGGCCATCTGGTCACGGCCAGCCTGATGTCGGCGCCAGCCGGACTGCTGGTGGCCAAGATCATGATCCCGGAGACCGAAACCCCGGTGACCGCTCACACGGGCCACGCCCACGTGCCGCGCGAGAGCGTCAACCTGGTCGACGCGGCGGCCCTGGGGGCCGTCAGCGGGCTGCGCCTGGCGGCGACGGTCGGCGCGATGCTCTTGGCGTTCGTCGCCCTCGTCACGATGCTGAACGCCGGCGTCGGCGCACTGGCGGCCGGCCTCGGGTTCTCGGGCGACATCGGCCTGCAGACCCTGCTCGGCGCGGTGCTGGCGCCGGTCGCCTGGCTGATGGGGATTCCCTGGCAGGACGCCGCTCAAATCGGCTCCACCCTCGGCACCAAGACCGTTCTGAACGAGTTCCTGGCCTACCGGGAGTTGGCGGTGCTGATGGAAGCCGGCGACGTCGCGCCGCGTTCGGCCGCCATCGCCTCCTACGCCCTGTGCGGCTTCGCCAACTTCGGCTCTCTGGCGATTCTGCTGGGCGGGCTCGGAAGCCTCGCCCCCTCGCGCCGGGGCGAAGTGGCCGAGCTCGGGTTGCGCTCGCTGCTGTCGGGGTCGATCGCCACCTTCATGACCGCTTGCGTCGCCGCCGTCCTGCTATGACTCGTCGGCGGCGGCTGCGCGGGCGGCCGCGCTGCCGCGCAGCGATGCCGCCGCGCCGAACGCGGCGATGCCGGCGTAGCTCGCGCCCAGATCCAGCCACGAAAAGCTGCGGGTGGCGATGAAGGTCTGGCTGAATTCTTCGAGCGTGATGACCGCCGCCACCATGCCGCAGCTGGCGAGCGCTCCGAAGCGGCGCCCCGCGACGCGACGCGGGGCCAGGGTCACCACCGCGCTGTAGGCCAACAGTCCGATCAGGAGGAAGTGACCGAGTTTGTCCGACGACGGGATCCGCGTCAGGGGCAGAAACAGCTGCGGCTCGAAGCTGGCCAGCAGACTCACCAGCAGAACGAAGCCGCATGTGAGAGCGAGGTGGGGCATGGGTTGAGCGTCTCGTGAGCCTGGCCGCCCGTGCAAGAGGGTGGAGCCGTGTTCCGGCGAGACCCCAGCATAGCTCGCCCGGGTGGACACCACCGTCGCTCGGAGTCGAGGGAGAAGTGGGGCGACCGCTAGCGCGGAAGCGGGATCACGAGGCGCGCGGCGGCGTTTCGGACGCTGCGGCGGCTGAATCCTCACCTGGCTCCGCGCGGTTGCCGCTCTCGAAGAACGTCTCCACCAGCAGAATGCCGACCCCCACCACGATGAAGCTGTCGGCAAAGTTGAAGGTCGGCCACGTGTAGCCGCCCCACAGGTGGACGTCGATGAAGTCGATCACCTCGGTGTAGACGATGCGGTCGATCAGGTTGCCGAGCGCCCCGCCCAGGATCATGCCGAGGCCGACAGCCGCGAACCGGTTCTCGGGCTCGAGCTGGCGCAGAAAAACCACCAACAGGCCGATGGCGATGACCGTGGTGCCGATGAAGAAAGCCAGGCGCTGCTCCAGCGGGCCGTCCGCGAAGAAGCTGAACGCGCCGCCGGGATTGCGCACGTGCGTCAGGTCCAGCAAACCTGGGATCAGGGCCTGGCGGTCGCCGTAGTGGAAAACGCGGATGATCCACTGCTTGCTGATCTGGTCCAGCGGCAGCGTGATGGCCAGCCACAGGAGAAGCACTCGGGTCTTGGGTGCCATGGCGCGGGCAAGGCTATCACGACCGCTGGACTCCGCCCCTGTCCCCACGGGACTTTTATTACTAGTAATTGAAATAGAGGTCGAAAACTGTAAGATATGAACGAGGCCATGAAACCGACTGCCAAGAGCTTGGTTCTCGACCTTCTCTCCACCCTGCAGCGGGGCACCATGCCCGTGCGCGCTCTGGTGGACGCGGGCGCCCTGTTCGGCCTGGCCGAGAACAACATTCGAGTCACCCTGGCGCGCCTCTACGCCTCGGGGCTGGTGGAACGCGACGAGCGGGGCGCCTACCGGCTGGGCAACCGCACCGCGGCCGTGCAGCGCCAGCTGTCGCACTGGCGCCACTTGAGCGCGCGCCTGCTTCCCTGGGACGAGTCCTGGATCGGGGTCCACACGTCGGGCATTCGACGCGGGCGGGGCCGCGCCCGCCGGCGGCGCGAACAGGCCCTGCGCTTCCTGGGCTTTCGCGAGCTGGACGCGGGGCTGCTGGTGCGGCCCAACAACCTGACCGGCGGCGTGAAAAACGTGCGCGCCCAGCTGGTGGACCTCGGCTTGGAAGCCGGCGGCCTGGTGTTCGGCATCGACGAGCTGGACCCGTCCACGGACGTGCGGGCGCGCAGCCTGTGGGACGGAGCCGCGCTGGTTCAGGCCTATGCAGTGTCGCGCCGCGAGCTGGACGCCAGCAGCGCCCGCCTGCCGCGGCTCGCCCTGGAAGACGCCATGGTCGAGACCTTCCTCTTGGGCGGACGTGTCCTCCGGCAGCTGGCCCTGGACCCGCTGCTGCCCGAACCCATGGTGCCCGAAGCCGAACGCAACGCCCTGGTGGGTGCCATGCGGCGCTACGACCGCGAAGGGCGCGTGTGCTGGCGGAACTTCCTGGCGCGCCACGACGTCGAGCACGCCTCCACGCCTTTGGATGCGCGCGTGGGAACGTCGCACCCCTCGTTTCCACCCGCCGAGAACGACGAAGGAGCCGATGCATGAGCCTCGAATCGCGGCCAGAGACCTCCACCCCCGCCGGCGACTGGCGCGAGGCCGTGAGCCGCGACGAGATTCAGTCGCTCCTGCAGCCGAACGACTGGCGCTCGCTGGGTTCGCTGTGTCTGGACTGGGCCATCGTCTTCGCCGCCATGGCCGCCGTCGCTTGGTGGCCGCACGGCCCCACCCTGCCCCTCGCCATCCTCGTCGCCCTGTTCCTGATCGGGGCGCGCCAGCTCGGCCTCGCCGTGCTGATGCACGAGGCGGCCCACTATTCGCTGTTCTCGAACCGCCGGGTCAACGACTTCGTCGGCAACTGGCTGGCCGCGTACCCCATCTGGTCCAATACGGAGACCTACCGCAACTACCACCTGCGCCACCACGCCAAGACGTGGACGGAAGAGGATCCGGACCTGAACCTGGCCACCCCGTTCCCCGTCACGCGAGCGAGCCTGTGGCGCAAGATCGGACGCGATCTGTCGGGGCGCACGGGGCTCAAGTTCGCGCGCTTCGGGCTGCGGCGGGACCTGGGCTTTGGCGCCGAGCTCTCACCCGAGGAGCTGCGCCGGGGCCGCCAGCGCTTCGCCGGCTTTGTGCTGACGAACGGCGTGCTGCTTGCCGGACTGGCAGCGGTGGGCTTCGCCGAGGGCTATCTGCTGTGGGTGGTGGCCTGGCTGACGACCAATACGCTGGTGACCCGGATCCGCTCCATTGCAGAGCACTCGATGTCGCCCGATCCCAGCGACCCTCTCCAGAACACGCGAACGACGCTGGCCGGGCCCTTCGAGCGGCTCTTCCTGGCGCCGAACCGCGTAAACTACCATCTGGAGCACCATCTGCTGATGACCGTCCCCCACTACAACCTGCCGCGCTTCCACTCCTTGCTCGCCGAGCGCGGCTTGTTGGAGCGCGCGCTGGTGGGACGGGGCTACTTCTCGTTGCTCCGCGAAGCGTCCTCTCGGGCGACGTAGCGGTCTCGGGCCCCGGTGCGCGCTGCTGCGCGCACCGGGGTTGCCGATCAATCTCCCAGCAACGCCTCCAGTCTCTCGCGCGTGCGCTCGAACGGGTCGCCGGCGTCCGACGACCCGTTGCGCGGCGCGGCCCAGCTGAGGACGAAGTAGGCACTCTGCACCAGGAAGTAGCCCCAGAGCGCCAGGGCCGCGGCCAGCGCGCCCCCGTCCGACGCCAGGAAGCGCGCCAGCACCAAGCCGCTGATCGCGAGCCCGAGCTCGAGCACCAGGGCGCGCGCGGGCCGCGCCCGGTAGGCGACGGCGCTGCGACACACGGCCACGATCAGCGCCGCGGCGACGGCCACGTCTCCGACCGTGATCGTGAAGGCGGCCGCCAACAGCGCGAGTCCGAAGGCGACGGCGCCCGAGACACAGGCGCGTCGCCACGTGGGCGCCAGCCAGATGGCGTACGCCACCGCCGTCGCCAGCAGGTAGGCCGGCAGCCACTGCGACAGGCCGAGCGGCCAGGCCACCGCGTAGACGGCCAGCAGGCCGACAGCCGCCAGAGCGGCGAAGACCAGCGAGCGTCCGAAGCGCTGTCCGTTCGCGGCGCTCATCGTGCCGACTCCGCGCCGCCCGTGCGGCGCCGCAGGAGCTCCAGGTCGACTTCCTCCTCGCGCACCGCCGGGGCGGGGGCGAGCTCTTCCGCGGGCGGCGCTTCGCAGGCAGCCAGCTCGGCCCGAGCCCGCTCCTTCAGCACGCGGAAGGCGTCCTCCTGGACCTCGAGCCGCTCGGCCAGACGCTGGCGCGTCGTCGCCCGCTCCTGGCCGCGGCGCTCCGCCGCCTCGGCCGCCCGGGCCAGCGGCAGCCATTTGCGCAGCGCGAAGCGGGCCAACTCTTCCTTGCCGTTGGCCAGCGCGAGGTTCACGTCTTCGTCGAGGCTCTCCATGGCCGCCCGCAGACGCGCGACTTCCTCGCGGCTGCGCGTTTCCTCGGCCTGCAGGGCCTCCACTTCGGCCCGCTTGCGGGCCAACTCGGTCTCGGCCTCTCGCAGGTGCTGGCGGATCAGGAGCGGCCGCTCCTCGATCTGGTCGAGCACTCCGTGCGCGTCGGCCTTCATCCACAGTGACAGTCGTTCGGACAGTCTCATGGTCGCCTCCTCAGCGCTTCGCGCCCACGCGTCGGCCGTCGCGGGCCTCGGCGCGCAGCTTCTTGCTGAGCTGGTTCTGTTTCTGCGGCGAAGCCACCTCGGCTTCTTCGATCTCGAGCCCCATGGCGCCGAGCTGGTCGGCGACGAGTTCGTTCACGCGCGCGTTCTTCACCTGCCGGTTCAGCTCCACGACGCCGTCGCGGTAGCGGTCGAGCTCTTCGCGGGCGGCCTCGGGACGCCCCTGCTGGATGTAGCCCGCGACCTTTTCCTTGAGGGCGTTGTAGTCGTCGACGACGACCGACTCGGCCCACTGGTCCGAATCGATGGAGGCCACGAACACCTCTTCGTCGCGCACCACGGCCACGCTGGGGTCGCCGGCGAGGCGCAACGTGGAAGTGGCGCCCTCGACGTCCCGGAAGATCAGGGAGACGTCGCCCAGCGGCACTTCGCCCTCGCTGCCCACCGGTACGCGCAGCGTCACGAAGATGCGCCGCTCCTGACCGGCGAACAGATCGCCGGGCCGGAACGAGACGCGGCCTTCGCTGCGCTCGAGCGGGTAGCCGGCGGCGTCGATCACCTGCACGCCGGCGCCGGGCGCCAGGTCGAGCTGGAGCGCGCGGGCCAGCGTCTCGCGGGCGGCGCCGAACTCGCCGGTGAAGACCCCGGCCAGCTGCTCCGCCCGGTCCACGTAGTAGAAGTTGCCGGTGCCGGCATCCGCCAGCCGGGTCATCAGGATCTCGTCGAAACCGTCGCCGACGCCGACCGACGAGAGCACGTACTCGCCCGCGATGGCGCGCCCGGCGCGGCGCAAGAGGCCGGCGTGGCTGTGGTCGCCCTCGTTGGCGTGGCCGTCGGACAGCAGCAACACGCGGATGGCTCGGCCGGGCTGTGGCTGCAGGCTCTGGTGCGCCAGGTCGAGGCCGCGCGCCATGTTCGTGCCGCCCTGGCTGGCGATCGCCGCCAGCCGCGCGGCGAAGCCACGCCGGGCGTCGGTATCGGCGTGGGCCAGAGCGATGTCCAGTCGCGCGTCGGAGGCGTAGCTCACCAGCGCGAAGCGGTCGCGCGCCTCGAGCTGCGACACCAGCTCGCGCACCGCGGCCTTGGCGTGGCGCATGGCCGCCCCGTCCATCGAGCCCGAGCGGTCGAGCACGACCACCAAGTCGCTGGGCGTTCGGACCGCATCGATCGACGGGCGCTCGTCGGCGCGGAGCACCAGCTCGAGCTTCACCAGCCCGTCGCCGCCGCCCAGCACGGAGCCGCGGTCGAGGCGGCCGGACAGGTGCACGGGGCCGGAGCCCGGAGCGGTGTAGTGAAGGTCGGTGGGGCCGGTCGGCGGCGGCTCGATGCGCGCGCCAGCGCGCAGGGCCAGGCCCACGGCCAGGGTGAGGCCCAGCAGGGCCACGGCGATGCCGAGCCGACGCGGCGAGCGTTCGGCGGCAGAGGGGGTCTTCGCGGTCATGGTCGTTCCTCCGGTCGTTGCGGTCGCGGAGACGGATACGCCAGGGGGAGAGCCCGCTCCGTCACCTTCGCGTAAAGGCGAGCGGCCGGATTTACACTGGGTTTACGGACGTGTTCGGCCGAAGACCTAGACTCCAGGGCCGAGGAGAGCCATGCCGGAAGCCGAACCCAGAGCGATCCTGGTGGTCGAGGACGAGGCCTCGATCCGCCGCGGGCTGTGCGACGTGCTGGCCTACCACGGCTACGTCCCCGAGCCCGTGGAGCGGGGCGACGAGGGTCTGCGGCGCGCCCTGGCCGGAGACCACGCCTTGATCCTGCTGGACATCATGCTGCCCGGGCTCTCGGGCTTCGAGGTCTGCCGCCAGCTGCGGGAAGTCCGCCCGCAGCTGCCGATCCTGATGCTCACGGCCCGGGGCTCCGAGGACGACGTTCTCGAGGGCTTCCGCGCCGGCAGCGACGACTACGTCACCAAGCCCTTCTCGCTGGCCGAGCTCTTGGCGCGCATCGAAGCCCTCTTGCGGCGCAGCGACGCCGGCGCCCCCGAGCCCGTCGAGACGCCCTTCGCCTTCGGCGCCTGGCAGGTGGATCCCGCGACCCTGGCCGCGCGCCAGGGAGATCGGGAGACCGAGCTCACGCGGCGCGAGTGCGACCTACTGCGGCTGTTGGCGGGCGAGCCGGGGCGCATCGTCGGCCGCCGCCGGCTGCTGCGGGAGCTCTGGGGCTTCGAAGAGCCAGAGCGGGTCGAGACGCGCACGGTGGACATGCACATCGCCCGCCTGCGCAAGAAGCTCGACGCCCCGGGCAACGGCCTCATCGAGACCGTCCGCGGCGAGGGCTACCGGCTGATCTCGTGAGGCGCATCCGGCTCGCCCTGGTCGCCTTGGCGGCGGTGATCCTCGTGCCGGTGGTGCTGCTGGTGGATGGAGCGCGGGAGAGCCTCGAGCTGGAGCGCGCGGTGCGCCACGAGGCCGTCGCCGAGCGGACCTTCGACGAAATGGAGCGAACGCTCTCAGAATTTCTCGGCGCCGAGGAAGCGCGCCCCATCGACGACTACCGCGCCGCCGACGGGCGCCCCGCCCCGCTCGAGAACCGGGCTGCGCCTCCGTTCGTGCTGGGGTACTTCGAGCTGGAGAGCGGTGGCGCGCTGCGCGTCCTGCGCGCGCGCGCGCCCGCCGCGGTGGACGCCCAGGTGCAGAGCGCCTTCCGGCGCGAGCGCGCCGCCGCGCTGGAGAAGGGGCGCCGGGACGCCGCCGAACGGCAGGCGCCGGGAACCACGCTCAAGCTCGGGCAAGCCGCCAAGGCCGCGCGTCCCCCCGCCGCGGAGCCCGAAGATCCCTCCTCGGCCGGCCCCTACGAGGTGTTGCAGAGCCTCAACCGGGCGGCTCCCGAGCGGGTGGCCCGCAAGGAGCGCGCGGAAGCGCGCAAGAAGCGGGCCCGAGCCCAGTCGCCCCCGCCTCCGCCGCAAGCGGCACCCACGCCGAGCCTGTTGGGACGCGCCTTCGAGAGCAGCTCCGACGCCCTCGTGCTGGAGGAGGAGGCGGACCTCGAGGCGTTCGCCGCCGGCATCGCCTACGAGGACGGCTTCGCGGACGAGGACAAGGCCGCGGAGGAGCCCGAAGCAGAGGCAGAGCCGATGGTCGGCCGGGCGGCCGGCGAGGAGCAGTGGATCCTCTACCGGACGATCGTCACCGGCGGGCGCGCAGCGCGGCAGGGCCTGGTGCTCGACCGCGCCGAGCTGGCCGCGTGGCTGATCGCCCGGGTGATCGAGACCAGCGAGCTGGCGGACGTTGCGCGCGTCGACCTGCTGACGGCGGGAACGGCTCCCGTCCCCGTCGCCGCCTCCCGCTACGGCTTTCAGCACCGCTTCCTCGAGCCTTTCGACGGCGTGGCGCTGCAGCTCGATCTGCCGCCGCTCGACGAGCTCGACGGCGCCCGGCGCCTCTACGGCCTGGCGCTGGCCTTCGCGCTGGTGACGGTGCTCGGGCTCTTCGCCGTCGAGCGGATGGTGCGGGTCGTCGTCGACTTCGCCGAGCGGCGCAGCAACTTCGTCGCGGCCGTCTCCCACGAGCTCAAGACGCCGCTGACGGCGATCCGCATGTACGCCGAGATGCTCCGGGACGGCCTCGTCTCCAGCGCCGAGAAGCGCGGCGAATACACCCGCACCATCACGGACGAATCCGAGCGTCTGTCGCGGCTGATCGACAACGTGCTCGAGTTCTCGCGACTCGAGAAGGGCAACCACGAACTGCGACTGCACGTGGGCGCGGTCGCGCCGCTGCTGGAGGAAGTCGCCGAGACCCTCCGCCCTCACGCCGAGCGACTGGGATTCCAGCTGGTGGTGGACTCCGACCCGGAGCTTCCCCAGGTGCGCTTCGACCGCGACGCGGTCCTGCAGGTGCTCTTCAACCTGGTGGACAACGCCATGAAGTACGCCGCGGCCGCCGCGGTCCGCGAGATCCGCCTCGAGGCCCACGCCCACGAGGGCGACGTCGTGATCTCCGTGCGCGACTTCGGCCCCGGCCTCCCCCCCGGACGGGAAAGCCGCGTCTTCGAGCCCTTCTACCGCGGCGAGAGCGAACTCACGCGCACGACCCAGGGCACGGGCATCGGGTTGGCCCTGGTGCGCGAGCTCACTTCCGCCATGGGCGCCCGCGTCGCCGCCGCCAACGCCGAAGGCGGCGGCCTGCGCGTCGAGATCGGCTTCTCCGTCTAAATCCTCCGCCGAACACGAGCAAGTCTCAGCTCCGTCTGGAAGCCGCCTCCCATCTTGCACCGCGCGAGCGGGCGCGGCGAGGGGAGCGAAGGCGAAATCAAGCGCAGCCCCCCACCCGAACTCCGATCGGAGCACGACCTCTCCCCGATCCCACCGCGCGTGCGAGACGACCCTGCCCACGGCGAGCCATTCGCCGCAGCCCCCTCGCCGCGCCCGCGACGCTCGAGCTCCGGCTCTCGGTCCGATTCCGCAGCGAGGGGCTCCCTGGCCGCTCCGTCTCCGTGTAGGCTCTCTGCCCGAGGAGGCGCGCATGGATCCCTTCGAGCGGCGGGTGGCGGTGATCACGGGCGGGGCGGGCGGCATCGGCATGGCCCTGGCCGAAGCCTTCGCCGCGCGCGGCGCCAAGATCGTGCTGGCGGACATCGATGTCGAGCGGCTGCAGAAGTGCGAGCAGCATCTGTCGCGCCAGGGTGCGGCCGTACTCGGCGTTCCCACCGACGTGACCCACCGCGAGAGCGTCGAGTCCCTGGCCCAGCAGACTCTGGAGCACTTCGGCGGCTGCCACATCCTGTGCAACAACGCCGGCATCGCCGTGCTCGGTCCGCTGGCCAAGGCCACCGAGTCGGACTGGCAGCTCACCATGGGCATCAACTTCTTCGGCGTGGTGTACGGCGTCGAGGCCTTCGTGCCGCACATGCTGGCCGCCGGCGAGGGCGGCCACATCGTGAACACGGCCTCCATGGCCGGGCTCACCGGCATGAAGGGCTTCGGGCTCTACTGCGCCTCCAAGTTCGCGGTCGTCGGCTACACCGAATCGCTGGAGCGCGAGCTGCGCGACGCCGGCATCGGCGTGTCCGTCCTGTGCCCCATGATCGTGCAGACGGACATCGCGGCGAACACCGAGAAGACGCTGCAGCGAGACGCCACCGGCCCGTCCGGCGCGGCCGCGCCGCCCGCCGCGGAAATGCAAGGCGGCGTGATCGCGCCCGAGGAGGTCGCCGAGCGCGTGGTCGCAGCCATCGAATGCCGCGAGCTCTACGTGCTCACCCACGCGGCCCAGAAGGACATCCTGCAGCGACGCGGCGAGCGCCTCGTCGCCGCGGCCCCCGAGTCCTAGGATCGGATGGCCGAGCCTTTCCCCACCTGGCGGCGCTGGCTCTACGCCTGTGGCTCGGCGGGGTTCCAAATCACCGACCGCATGGTCGTGATGCTGCTGCTCTACTTCTACCTGCCGCCGCCGGAGAGCGGCCTGGTGCCGCAGCTCTCCGACACCGTCTTCGCCCTCGGCCTGACGAGCTTCGGCGCGGCCATGCTGTTGGGGCGCGTCTTCGACATGCTGGCCGACCCGGTCGTGGGCTACGGCTCGGATCGCTCCCGCTCGCACTTCGGCCGCCGCCGCGTCTACCTGCTGGTGGGTTGGCTGCCCATGTGCCTGCTGCCGCTGGCGGCCTTCTGGCCACCGGGCCCGCCGGGCGGCTCCGCCAACGCCGTGTGGCTGACGAGTGTCCTGTCGCTCTACTTCGTCTTCTTCACCATCTACGTGGGCCCCTACCTGGCGCTCCAGCCCGAGCTGGCGCGCACGACCGACGACCGCGTCGCGCTGGCGCGGCAGATGGCGATCGTCGCGGTGCCGGTCGTATTCGTGGTCAACACCTGGGGGGCCGGCTTCGAGGCCCTGCAGGCGCGGGGTTGGTCGCCGGCGGACGCCATGCGCGCCGTCATGGTGCTCCTGGCGCTCTTGGCCTGCTTCCTGTGCTGGCTTCCGATCGCCGCCATCGACGAGAAGCGCTTCGCCCACTCCGGCCCCGCACAGCTCTCGTTCTGGCGCGCCGTGGGCGAGACGCTCGGCAACCGGCCCTTCCGCCACTACCTGGAGGCGCAGCTCCTCTTCATCCTGGGCGTCAACATGCTGCTGCCCGCCCTGCCCTACATCGCGCGGGTGCTGCTCGGACGCGAGGAGAGCTTCTTGATCCCGTTGACGGGCGTCCTGGGGGTGGGACTCGTGGTGGGCTTCTGGTCGCTGCCGCGCAGCACCGAGCGCCTGGGTCCGAAGCGCGCCATGGTGGCGTGCGTGGCCGTCTTCTCGCTGTGCCTATTCGGGCTCGGGGGACTCTCCGCCGTGCGCCCAGGCGAGCCCGGCGACACCCAGAACCTGGTGCTGGCGTTTGGCACGCTGGCGCTCCTGGGCGCGCCGGCGGCCGGCTTCTTCGTGCTGCCGAGCGTGCTCATCGCGCTCTTGGTGGACGCCGACGAGCGGCGCACCGGAGCCCCGCGCTCGGCCATGTTCTTCGGCATCCAGGGCCTGGTCACCAAGGTGATGTTCGGCGTCTCCACCGCGCTGCTCGCGTACCTGTTCCAGCGCTTCGGCAACAGCGCAGACGCGCCGCTCGGAGTCCAGCTGGTGGGCCCGGTGGCCGGAACCGCATGCGGGCTCTCGGCGCTGCTCTACATGCGCGTGCGGATGCCGGAGCCCGCGGCGCGGCCCGGGGCCGACGCCTCCTAGTCAGGCGAAGTGCATCGACGCAGGACAAGAGGCGGAGAGCCTGGGCAAGCCACCCGCACGGCGCGTCGCTAGTCGGCCGTGGCCGCCTCGCGGGCGCGCTTGTTGCGGATGAGGCTCAGGTTGCGCAGGTACACGAAGCCGTTGGGCAGGAACGCCAGGGTGAAGACCAGGTTCTCGATGTGGATCGCGTAGATCAACAGGATCAGGGATCCCACCAGGCTCAGGTACCAGAACGCCACCGGCACCACGCTCTCCTGCGCCCACTCCGAGGCGAGCCACTGGACCAGGAAACGCGAGAAGAAGACGGCGTTGCCGAGCAAGCCGAAGGCGAGCCAGTAGGGGGTATCGCTCCAGTCCAGCATGAGGGTCCTCCCAACCCCGGCTTGCGCCGAGGCCCGCGACACTAGCAATCCGGCCTGCCAGCGCTCAGCACGCGCGCCGGTCGTCCGGTGCCAGCCGCAGCGCCGCGTCGGCCGCGGCCCGCCGCCACACGGGGGCCGGAGACAGGCGATGCTCCCGCAGGCAGGCCTCCGCGAACTTGATGGCGTGCTCTTCCAGCGAGCAGGCGGCGCGATAGCGGATCTCGGCTTCGTCCTCGGCGCAGCGCTCGATCTCCGGATCGGGCGTGCGCGGCTCGGAAACCGCCGTCGCGCTGCGGAGCGCGGCGGCCGCCTGGGCGGCGGCCAGCAGCGCCTGGCGCCGGGTGTGGGCATCGAGCACGGGCGCCAGCAGGCGCAGGGCACTGGGCGCGGTCACCGCGTGCAGGGCGGCCACGCGTTGGCTCGGCTGGGCCCAGTAGAGCTCGACCGCCGCTCGGCACAGCTCGCCCAGTGCCGCCTCGACGTCCTCGGCAGCGGGTTCCGACAGCCGATCCACCTCGGCCGCAAACGCCGGGAAGTCCGCGAGGGGGCCCACGGCCTCGGTGAAGAGACCCGGGCGGCGATCCGCCTCGGGCAGCAGGGAGACCTGCCGCAGGAACTCGGCGGGGTTTCGCCCGTCGGAGCCGCCGGCTCCGGGCCGGCCCGGGAGAGTCTGGTAGCGGGCCGCCCAGTAGCCCAGTCCGAACGCCAGCTCGCGCCGGCGAACGGGGGTCTCCACCGCTTCCAGCGCCCGCACCGCGTGGGCCGCGCGCAGCCAGCCGTGGGTGGCGGCCGCGAAGAACCCCGGCAGCAGCGCTCGCACTCCCGCGGCGGCCACCTCCGGCCACGGCCGCTCGGCCAGCTCCGCCTCGAACGTGGCCACCCAATCGGGCCAGGCGTCGAAGCGTCCCAACTGCTCCGGCCGCTCCTCCGGACGCAGCACCCGGCCGGTCGCGGCCGGCGGCAGGCGGGGCGCGTAGCGCTCGACCCAGGCGGGAATCAGGGCCGGGTGGCCGAGGCGCTCCAGGGCCTCGGCGGCCATGGGACCGTGGTTGGCGAGGCCGCCGGCGTACTCGGGACCCACCCGCTGGAAGCGCTCCAGGGCCTCGTCCAGTTCCGTCACTCATCCCTCCGGGCGTGGCGCGGGAGGATAGGACTCCCGCCGCCCGGGACGAGACCCCGCCGCCCAGCCGGGCTAGACTGAGCCGGAATCAAGACCGATTTCGTCCCGTTTCTTTCCCAAGCCGCGACGCCCGTGCCAGAGGAGATCCGCATGGCGGACCCCGTCTCTCCCACCCAAGTCCTCGAGGCCCTGCGCCCCATCGTCGATCCCGACTTCCAGAAGAGCATCGTCGAGCTGGGCTTCATCAAGAACCTCCGGATCGACGCCGGCCGGGTGAGCTTCGACATCGAGCTCACGACGCCCGCGTGCCCCGTGAAGGCCGAGTTCGAGCGGGCCGCCCGCGAACGCGTGTCGGCCCTGGACGGCGTGGACGACGTGGCCGTCACCATGACCTCCAACACCCGGCGCAGCGCGGCCCCGACGCCGCAGGGCGACGTCTTGCCCGGCGTACGCAACACGATCGCGGTGGCGTCCGGCAAGGGCGGCGTGGGCAAGAGCACCACCGCCATCAACATGGCGCTGGCGCTGCAGCGCACCGGGGCCCAGGTGGGCCTGCTGGACGCCGACGTGTACGGCCCCTCCGTGCCGCTGCTGACCGGCATTTCGGCCCGACCGGCCACCACCGCCGACAAGAAGATCGTGCCGCTCGAGGGCTACGGCCTGAAGCTCATGTCCATGGGCTTCTTTCTGACCGACGACTCGCCCGTGATCTGGCGCGGTCCCATGGTGCACGGCCTGGTGCGCCAGTTCCTGACCGACGTGCTGTGGGGGGAGCTCGACTACCTGATCGTGGACATGCCGCCGGGCACCGGCGACGCGGCGCTCACCTTGACCCAGCAGGCCCCGCTCTCGGGCGCCGTCATCGTGACCACCGCCAACGACCTCTCGGTGATCGCCGCGCGCAAAGGACTCCAGATGTTCAACAAGGTCAACGTGCCCGTGTTGGGCGTCGTCGAGAACATGTCGTACTTCACGCCGCCGGACCTGCCGGACCGCCGCTACTACATCTTCGGCCAGGGCGGCGGAGAGCGCGTGGCCACAGAGCTGGGAGTCGACTTCCTGGGCGAGATCCCGATCGACCCGCGCGTCGCCGAAGGCGGCGATCGCGGCGAGCCGATCGTGGCGTCGGCGCCGGACTCTCCGACCGCGGCAGCCCTGGTGGAGCTGGCCGGCACCGTGGCGCGCAAGCTCTCGGTGCTGGCGTCGGGCGGGCCCGCGGTGGCCGACGCCAACATCACCTGGATCAGCTAGCGCCCTGAATCCGACGTTCGGCTGCATTTTGGGCGCGTTCGGAGGACTGCCGAAGGGTCGACGCCGAACTTCGGGACGTCGGACTTCGGTCTAGGAATCGGACTCGAGCAGCTCCTGGAGCTTGGAGATCAGGTCCTCGGCGGTGAAGGGCTTTTGCAGGAACGCCTGGGCGGGCAGCGGATCGCGGTGCGAGCCGCGGGGATCCTCGGGATAGCCGGAGACCAACAACACCCGCAGCCCCGGCCGGGACTGCATCAGGCGCCGCGCCAACTCGCGCCCCCCCAGCCGCGGCATGATCACGTCTGACACCAGCGCGTGAATCTCGCCGCGGTGGTCTGCGCTCACCCGAAGTGCCTCCTCCCCGTCCGTCGCCTCCAGGACGCGGTAGCCGCTGAACTCGAGAGCGCGCCGCAGCAGGCGGCGGACGGCGGGCTCGTCCTCCACGAGGAGGACCGTCTCGCGGCCTTCCCTCTCCGCGGCGGCGTTCCGAGCCGAATCCTCCCCATCCACCCCGTCGCGGCGCGGGAAGAAGATCTCGAACGCCGTCCCCTGTCCAGGGGAGCTGTCCACGCGGATCACACCGTCGCTGTCCTGGACGATTCCGTACACAATAGCCAGACCCAGCCCCGTCCCCTTGTCCGGATCCTTGGTCGTGAAGAAGGGCTCGAAGACCCGAGCCTGGGTGTGGGCGTCCATGCCCGAGCCCGTGTCCGCCACGCGCAGCACGACGTGGCGGCCCGGGGAGAGCCCCAGTAGGGCCGCATCGTCGTCCGTCACGTCGCGCTCGAAGGTCGAGACCAGGAGACGTCCGCCGGTGGGCATGGCGTCGCGCGCGTTCGCGGACAGGTTCACCAAGATCTGCTCGATCTGGGCGGCGTCCCCGTGAATCGCGCCCAGGTTCGAATCCGCCTGGAGCACCAGCTCGATGTCCTCCCCCAACAGGCGCTCGAGCATCCCCGCCATGTCGCCGATCACGTCGTTGAGATCGATCCGCCCCGCCGTCAGCGTCTTGCGCCGGGCGAAGGCGAGCAACCGCCGCGTGAGCGACGTGGCGCGCTCGGCCGCGCCGCGAATCTCGAGCACGTCCTCGTGGCCGGGCTGACCGGCCCGGAGGTGCGAGAGCACTTCCCGGGCGCCCCCGCTGATCACCATCAGGAGGTTGTTGAAGTCGTGCGCGATCCCGCCGGCGAAGCGGCCGACGGCCTCCATCTTCTGTACTTGCAGCAGCTGCGTCTGGCTCTCGCGCAGCGCCTCCTCGGCGCGCTTCCGCCGCAGCGCGCTGGCGAAGATCTCGCCCGCGATGCGCAGCAGCGAAGTCTCCTGCTCGCTCCAGGTACGGTGCCCGCCACGCGACTCGAAACCGACGAAACCCGCAAAGCGGTCGCCGAAGCGCAGGGGAATCGCCAGGCAGGCGTGTACGCCGCGCGACAGCATCTCGGCGCGCTCCTTGGCCGCCTCCTCGGGCAGCTCGTCGACCGAACGCACGTGCATCGCCCGCCCGGAGAGCAGCTGGCGCGCGGCCCAGTCGGAGCGAAACGAATCGGGGCCGCGCAGCTCGGCGTCGCCCCATTCGAAGCGCTGCTCCGCGTTCCCGGGTTTGTCGGCGACCACCAGCATCAGCGCGTGGTCCGCCTCCGCGAGGCGGGCCAGCTCTTCCAGGCTGCGAACGATCTCCGCGTCGATCTCGTCCGCTCCCAACGCCAGGAACCGGCGCGAAATCTCCGCGGTGCGGCGCTCGATCTCGAGCCGCCGCTCGAGCGCCCGCTGGGCCTCCTCGCGTTCGGTCACGTCGCGGCTCACGCCGACCGAGCGCAGCTCGCCGCCGCTCGAGCGGAAGAACCGCGCCGCCGTTTCGACCCAGCGCCACTCGCCCGACTGGTTGCGGATGCGGAACACCGCCCGCCCCTCGAGGTTGGCGCGGGCCGACGCGGCCATCCCTTCGAGAATGCGGTCGCGGTCCTCCGGGTGGACGACCGAGAACACGCTCCGCCCGATCAGATCGCGGGGTTCCATCCCCAGAAGCTTGCGCACGCCCGGGCTCACGTAGTGGACGACGCCTTCGACGTCGAGCTCGAAGATGACGTCCTGCGAGTGTTCGGCGATGGCCTGCAGGCGCGTCTCGCTCTCGCGCAGGCTGGCGAGGGCGCGTTCTCGCTGGGTGACGTCCAGCGACACCCCGATGGTCCCCAGGACGCTGCCGTCCGGCGCCCGCACGGGGGCATAGCGGGTCTCGAAGACGACGCCCTCCATCTCGTCGATCGAAGTCACCTCCTCGCCGGCCAGGGCCCGCCGAATGCTGGCGAGGGCACCCGGTGCGCCGTCGAAGAGCTCGAAGACGGAAAGCCCCGCCCAGTCCCCCGGCCGCAGCCCCAGCGATTCGAGCCCCCGCCCCTCGCCGATCACGAAGTGGCCCTCGCGATCCACCGAGAACAGCAGGATGGGCGCGTTGGACAGCACACTGCGGAGGTTCTGGGCCTCCTCTCGCAGGGCCTGCACGGCCTCGCGCTCCCGCGTGACGTCGAGCAACACGCCCTCGAAGACCGCCGGTGCGCCGGGCCGACGCACGCAGTTGCCCGTCTCCAACAGCCAGCGCTCGCCGCCCTGGCGCCGCTCGATGCGGTAGTTGATGCGATAGGAACCACCCTGGGTCCGCGCCTCGGCGAGGGCCTTTTCCACCGCCGGACGGTCGTCGGGATGAATCAGGTCCGCATAGCGAACTTCGCCGGACAGGAGTCGTTCGGGAGCGTGGCCCAACAGGGCCATGCAAGCGGCGCTGGCCTCCAAGAAAGCCCCGTCCGCAGCCGCCGAGCGCCGGAACGTCATGCGGCTCAGGTGCCCGCTGGACTCGTCCTCCGCCTCGGGCGGGTGCCCGGACGCGAAGTCGAGGGGGTCGATGGAGTCACCCATGGGGAGATTCTCCGTCCGGCTCGGCGGAGGCGAAGATGCACCTTGTGGAGATCCGCTGGATCTCACCCGCGCGCGGAAACCTACACAGGATGCCGTAGGAGCTTCAGTCGCGCTCCCCGTGCAGCAGCACGCCGAACAGCACCGGGGCCGGTCCCACCGGCTCCTTCCGACTGCGCCGCACGTAGTCCTCGTAGCCGACGCGCTCGAGCTCGATGCGAGGGTCCGGCTCGAAGAACCCGGCCGGCAGCGGCAGCCCCGAAAGCCAGTTCACATAGTCGAGCTTCTGGGTCTGCCCGGAGCGGCGGCTGTACGTCTCGACCCGGACCGGCAGCTCCGAAGGCGGTGGGCTCACCCAGACCGTGCGGCGGCCCGCGTCGTTCGTCAGGCGGTAGACCTCGAGATCGCGACCCGCCAGCCGCTCCTCGCCCACCTTCTCGCCGCCGGCCGCCCGCACCTCCTGGGCTTCCACACCAAACGGACGTCCGCGCTTGGCGTCCGCTGCGACGGCCCGAGCGTCGCGCTGAATCGCCACACCGGTTCCCAGCGTGGCGTCGATGATCGTGTAGTACTCGCCGTTGACGAGGGTGACGATGCGCCGCCCGGCGATCACGGTCTCGGCGCGAAAACGCGGGCCGCTCGACCAGTAGTGCGTGATCAGGAAGCCGCGCTCGCCCTGGGCCACGGCCTCCGCATACCAGCTCACCGCCTCCGGCGTCTCGGCGAGCGCCGGCGTCCCGGCCAGGATCCAGGCCAGCAGCAGCCCAGGCCCGACGCCGGCGATCCGCTGCCGTCTCCGCGCGCAGTCACAACTCCGCTGCTCCATCGCCCGTCCTCGCCTCCCACCACAAACGTCTGCCACCAGACCGCCAATCACGACGCTCGGCCCCGACCCGAACACGCTCCGCCACCGCTTCGGGATGCGCCGTCGGGGACGGCACCTTACCATGCTGCCCCATGCGGACGGCCCTCACCATCGCCGGATCCGACCCCACCGGAGCGGCCGGCATTCAGGCGGACCTGCAGGTCTTCCGGTCGCTGGGGGTCCACGGCGCCGCCGTTCCGACCGCCCTGGTCGTACAGGACAGCGAGAAGGTGCACGAAGTGCTGCCCGTATTCCCGTCGGTGCTGTTGAGCCAGCTCCGCGTGCTGCTGGCCGATTTCACGCCGGATGCGATCAAGATCGGGGCGCTCGGCAGCGACGACGTCGTACGAAACGTGATCCTGGCGTTGGGAGGGCTCGAACGACCCGTCCCCGTGGTGCTCGACCCCGTGCTCTTCGCCAGCGATGGAACCCCTTTGTTGGAACGACGCGCCTGGCCCTCGCTGCGGGAGCTGTGCTCGTTCGCGACCCTGCTCACCCCGAACCTGCCCGAGACCGAAGCGCTCTCGGGTCGGGAGACCGGCTCTCGGCAGGCCTGCGAAGCCGCGGCGCGGTCGCTGCTGGAAGAGCTGGGTGCGCAGGCCGTGCTGGTCAAGGGAGGCCACCGGGACGGCGACGCCGACGACCTCCTGCTCGCACGCGAGGGCGACGGATTCGCGACCCACTGGCTGGAGAGCGAGCGTCTTCCGGGCGGTCCCGTGCGCGGCACCGGCTGCGCCCTGTCGTCGGCCATCGCGGCCTCGTTGGCGAAGGGCTCCGCTCTGGTCGAAGCGGTGGAGGCCGGGCGCGCGTTCGTTCGCAGCGCGCTGGCGCGGGCCGAAGCCGTGGGGCGCGGCGGCCGCTTTCTGGTCTATCCGTGACGGCCGCAGACGCCCCTTCCACAGTCGCTTCCGACGTCAGCGCCGAGTACGCCCGTCGGCGGGATCTCCACGCCGAGCAGGCCGCGGGGCTCGAGCAACGCGGCCGCTGGCTCTCTCACGCGCGGCTGGTGGCGTTCGTGACCGCCGCCGCCGGAGCGTGGTTCGCCTTCGGCGTGCGGGTCGTCGCCGCCGGCTGGGTCGCGGTGCCCGCCCTCGCGTTCGTCGCGCTGGTCGTCGTGCACGACCGCGTGCTCCGCCGGCGCCGGCGGGCGGAGCGCGCCATGTCCCACTACGAAGCCGGTCTCGCCCGGCTGGAAGACCGCTGGATGGGCAGCGGCGAGTCGGGCGAGCGCTACGCCGACGCCAAGCACCTCTACGCCGCAGACTTGGACCTGTTCGGACCGGGATCGGTGTTCGAGAAGCTCTGCTCCGCCCGCACCCGGGCGGGCCAGGATCGCCTGGCCGCGTGGTTGTGCGAAGCGTCTCCGCCCGACGTGGTGCGCGAGCGCCAAGCCGCGGTCGAGGAGCTGCGGGGCGAGCTCGACCTGCGCGAAGACCTCGCGCTGGTGGGCGAACGCGTCGAGGCGCGCCTGGCTCCGGAGGCGCTTCGCGACTGGGGTGCGGCGGGCGTTTCGCCGCCGGCTCCCGCGGCGCGCGGACTGGCGCCCGTTCTCGCCGGCACTGCCGTGGTCTCGCTCTTCGGCTGGATCCTGTTCGGGTGGGGGCCGACGCCGTTCGCCCTAGCTCTGGCCGCCGAGGCGGGATTCGCCTGGCGCTGGCGAGCGCGGGTCAGCCCGATCCTGGCCGACGTCGGGCGCCCCATGCGCGACCTGGATCTCCTGGCCGAACTCCTCGAGCGCCTCGAAGCGACCCGCTTCACCTCGCCGCGCTTGGTCGCACTGCGGGCCTCGCTGGACACGGACGGCGTTCCTCCCTCGAAGCGGATCGCCCGGCTGCGCTGGCTCGTCGACCTGGCGGATTCGCGCCGCAATCAGTTCTTCTTGCCGATCTCCGCCCTGTTGCTGGTGGGGACGCAGGTGGCGCTGGCCGTCGAGGCCTGGCGGCGCACCTGCGGCCCCGCGCTGGGGCGCTGGCTGGAGGCGGCGGGCGAGATCGAGGCGCTGTGCTCGATCGCCGGCTACGCGTACGAGCAGCCCCAGGACCCCTTCCCCCAGCTCGTCGCAGGTCCCGCACGGCTGGAGGCACGGGGACTGGGACACCCGTTGCTCCCGCTCTCGCGCGTCGTTCGCAACGACGTCTCCCTGGCTCGCGAACCCCAGGCCCTGATCGTCAGCGGCTCCAACATGTCCGGCAAAAGCACGCTCCTGCGCAGCCTGGGCGTGAACGCGGTGCTGGCCCAGGCGGGCGCCCCGGTTCGGGCCGAGGCGCTGCAGCTGTCGCCGCTCGGCATCGGCGCGTCGATCCAGGTCCACGATTCACTGCAGGAGGGCGCGTCGCGGTTCTACGCCGAGATCACGCGGCTGCGCCAGATCGTGGACGCGGCGGAGGGAGAGCGCCCCCTGCTCTTCTTGCTGGACGAGATCCTCCACGGCACGAACTCCCACGACCGGCGCGTGGGCGCCGAAGCCGTGGTGCGGGGTCTGCTGGCGCGTGGTGCCCTCGGCTTGGTCAGCACGCACGACCTCGCCCTGGCCCAGATCGCCGAGGACGAGGCGGGGACGCTCCAGAACGTCCACTTCGTGGACCACCTGGAGGAGGGCCGCGTCGCTTTCGACTACCAGCTGCGCCCGGGCGTCGTGACCCGAAGCAACGCCCTGGAGCTGATGCGAGCCGTGGGACTCGACGTCTGAAGCTCAGCGGTAGGCGAGATCCTCGCCGTAGAACTCCAGACCCAGCCGGCGGGCCACCCCTCGCGAGCCGGCGTTCTCCCACGCGCAGCTGTAGAGGGGCTCCCGACGCCCGCGCTGCAAGGCCGCCCAGGCCGCCACGACGGCGGCCGCCAAACCCCGACCCCGGTCGGGAACCGCCGTCTCGACACCGACTTCGGCCGCGCGTGCCCCGACCCGCGCCGTGACCGCCAAGGAGCACACGCGGCCCCCGGCCACCGCCAACACCAGCGGAGCGCGCTCGTTGGAGAGATCCGGCACGCCTTCGGGCCAATCGCTCGGATCGAGCCGCGCCTGTTTCGGAGCGGGATCCCCGGGCAGCACGCGCACCAGTGCGGCGTCGACCTCGCGCGGCGGGTGGGAACCGGGCGGAGGGAAGCGAAACGCCGGCCCGCACCACGACGGCGGCTCCGCCACCGCCTGTCCGAGCGCTTGCGCGATCGCCGCCAGGCGTTCCGGCGGCGCGGGCCGCGTGTGACCCGGGGGCAGGGGACGCTCCTGGGCCGCGAGGCGGGAGAGCGTTCGCACGGTCGCACCCTCGACGTCGCCGCGAAAGCGCCACAGCACCCCGTGGCGGGTGCGGCCCAGGAAGAAGCGGGGCGGCGGCCCGTGATGGGGAGGGCTGCAGGACACGAGCCGCCCTGCGTCATCGGCCGCGAACAGGGTCTCCACGTGCAACTGCATCCATTCGAGCTCGGTCCGCAGCACGCGTTCAGGGGATCCAGGGACGCGTCAGGTCTTCGCCGCCGTCCGGCGTCACCAGCACGTCGTCCTCGATGCGGATGCCCCCGCACGGCTGCAGCTGCGCGATCTGCTCCCAGTCGAAGGCCGCCGCATCGGGCCCGGTGCGCAAGCGGTCCAACAGCGTTTCGATGAAGTAGAGGCCCGGCTCGATGGTCACGACCTGCCCCACCGCCAGATCCCGCGTGGTGCGAAGGTAGGGATGGGCTTCCGGCGGCGGCCGGTATTCCCCCTTGGCCGACACCAGCTGGCCCCCCACGTCGTGCACCTGCAGCCCCAGGTGATGCCCCAGGCCGTGGGGCAGGAACGCGAACACGAGGCCCCGCTCCAGGGCCTCGTCGACGGAAACGCGCAGCGCGCCCACGTCGGCGAGGATCGCCGCCACTCCGGCGACGGCGCGCTCGTGCAGCTCGACGAAAGAGAGACCCGGGCGGACGGCCGCCACCAGCTCGCGCTGCAGTCGGGCCATCTGCGCGAGTGCTGCGCGAAACGCCGCCGGGGCCTCCTCAGCGGCATAGGTGCGCGTCACGTCACAGGCATAGCCCCAGGCCGTGGCGCCCGCGTCGATCAGGAGCACGTTGCCGGGGTCCGGCGCGGTGCGGGATTTGTGGGGGTAGTGGAGCACCGCGGCCCGTTCGTCCCACGCGATGATGTTGGGGTAGGGCGTCTCGCACTCGAGCGCGTCGCACGCCTGGAGATAGGCCAGGTGGATGGCGTATTCGCTCTGCCGTTCCCGAAAGCCGGTGACGGCCGCCCGGTGGCCGCCCGCGGCCCGCTCCGCCGCTCGCCGCAGGCACTCGACTTCGTAGGCCGTCTTCTCGGCCCGGTACCAGTCGAGGGCGGTCACGAGCGACGCCGACGGCAGCGGCGACAGGGGCAACCCGAGGCGCGCCGCCGCCCTGGGCTCGGGGCCCACGAAGGCCAGCCGCGCCACCTCTCCCATGTGGTCGGCGGCCGCGGCGGCGCGAGCCAGCGTCTCGCACTCGAGCACGTCGAAACAGGGGTGGGCCGGACGCGCCGCCGGCGCCGTCCAGTAGTCGTCCACCCGGGTCTCGAACAGCCGCGGGGTCTCCCCGGGGCGAATCAACACGCAGTGGTCGGGCCCGTCGAGGGGCGCCCAGCGGGCGAAGTGCGGCAGGGGACGAAACGGCACCGTCTGATCGTCGGCCGGATAGGTGGTTTCGCACCCCGAGTGGAAGACGACTCCGTCGAACGTCGCGCCGGCCGCGGCCGAGACCTGGAGCGCCTGCTCCACCTGGCGACAGAGAATCGCGATGTGTTCGCCATAGAGGTGCGTCAGAGACTCCTGCGGTCTCGCCATGGGCCACAGAGTAGCGATCTCGACGCGACGAGCGTTGTTGCCCGTCGTCCCCCGGGCCATACTGCATCGCCATGATCCGACACCCCAACGCCGACCTGGCGCGCAAGACCTGGGAGGCCATCTCCAGCGGCGACGTGGACGCGGTGACCGGCACGCTGTCGGAGGACATCGTCTGGCACGTGGCCACGCCCGGCCGCTTCGCCGGCGACCACGTGGGCCTCGAGAAGGCGCTCGAGTACCTGGCCTCGATCGGCGAGTTGGTCGACGAGTTCGACGCGCGGCTCGTGGACGTTCTCGTCAGCGAGGACCGCGCCCTGCTCCTCTGCCGCGTTCGCGCCCAGCGCGAGGGGAAGCAGCTCGACATGGACTTCCAGTTCCTGGCGCGACTCCAGGACGACCGCATCGTGGAGCTGTGGACCCTGCCGCACGACCCGGGCGCCGCCGGCGCTTTCTGGGCCTAACCCGACTCGCGCTTCCCCAGCGCCGTGAACAAGCGCTCGAAGATCCCGTCGAACGAGCCGTTGCTCATGACCAGCACCACGTCGCCGGCATCGGTCCCGTGCGCCAGGTGTTCGACGATCCGTTCCACGTCCGGAAAGGCACGCGCGTCCAAGTCGCGGTGGACGAGATCGGCGACGAGCTGTCCCGCCGAGAAGCGCTCGGTCACCTCCCCCGTGGCGCTGTAGAGGGGGCCGTCGGGCACTTCGCGCACGAGCACTCTGTCGGCGCGGTCGAACGCCAGAGCGTAGTCGGCCTGGAAGACCGCGCGGCGGCTGGTGTTGGTGCGCGGCTCGAAGACCGCCCACAGGCGCCGGCCCGGGAAGCGCTCGCGCATCGCCTCCACGGTGCCGCGCACCGCCGTGGGATGGTGGGCGAAGTCGTCCACCACCGTCACTCCCCCCACCTCGCCGCGGATCTCCTGGCGCCGGCGGACGCCACGGAAGTCGGCCAGCGCGGCCACCGACTCGGCCAACGGGACGCCGAGCACCTGGAGCGCCGCCAGCGCCCCCAGCGCGTTCTCGGCGTTGAAGCGCCCGTGCAGGGGCGACTGCACGGGCACGGCGGCCTCGCCGGGGACGCACAGCTCGAAGGACGTGCCCTCGACACCGGAGCGGAGCGCGCGGGCACAACACTCGAGATCGGCGTCCTCGCCGGAGTCCAGGATCCCGTAGCGGACCACGCTGCAGGGGGCGTCGGCCACGACCTCGGCCACGTCAGGATGCCGGGTTGCCGCCACGATCGTGCCGTCCTTCGGCATCGCCGAGATCAGCTGGCGAAACGCCGACTTCACGTGCTCGAGGTCGCGGTAGATGTCGGCGTGGTCGAATTCGACGGAGGTCAGGATCAGGGTGTCGGGGTGGTAGTGCAGGAACTTGGGCGTCTTGTCGAAGAACGCCGTGTCGTACTCGTCCCCCTCCACCACGAAGTGCTCGCCCTTTCCTTCGCGAAAGCTGGCCTCGAAATCCAGACTCACTCCGCCCACGAGGAAGGAGGGGTCGCGCCCGGTGGCGTGGAGCAGCGCGCTCGCGAGGCTCGTGGTGGTGGTCTTGCCGTGGGTGCCGCTGACGACGACGCGGTGCTTGGATGCCATGGCCAGC
>JAKSBN010000004.1 GCA_022361175.1 Pseudomonadota bacterium
ATCCGGATTTCTCCTGATCGCTCCTCAAGTTTGGATGAACTGTTCTTACTATACGAAGTGCTCGTTCGGATCCGGTCGGAAACCGCGCCGCGCGGACCCTGCGCACGGCGCTGCGCTGAGAGGGGGTCACGTGGGACACGAAGCTCGAATCGACTACCTCTACGGAATGATGAAGGGTGCATTGGCACCCGGCCTGCTGCTCAACACGATCGAAGACGAGGCGCTAGACGGCCGTACCGTCCAAATCGATCGCCGCGAGCTGCTCAACTTCCAATCCTGCAGCTACCTCGGCTTGGAGCTCGACCCCCGGCTGCAGGAGGGGGCGATCGACGCCGTCCGGCGCTACGGCACCCAATTCAGCTGCTCGCGCGCGTACGGCTCCGTCACGCTCTACCGCGAGTTCGAGGAGCAGCTCTCCGAGATCTTCGGGTCCCCGACGATCGCCGCTCCCACCACCAGCCTGGCCCATCTGTCCGTGCTGCCCGCCCTCGTCTCCGAGCGCGACTTCGTGGTCGCCGATCAGCAGGTGCACGCCTCGGTCCGAGTGGCCTGCGATTTCCTGAAGGCCCAAGGCATCGACGTCGGCGTCGTCCGCCACAGCCGCCTCGACAAACTCGAGCAGCTTCTCGAGCGGCGCGGTCCGCGGCATCGGCACATCTGGTACGCGATCGACGGCGTCTACAGCATGTTCGGGGATCTGGCGCCCATGGACCGGCTTTTCGAGCTACTCGATCGCCATCCCAACCTCCGCCTCTACGTCGACGACGCCCACGGGATGAGCTGGCGCGGGAAGTACGGCCGCGGTCACGCGCTGGCCAAGCGAACGATCCACCCCCAGATGATCATGGCGACGGGCTTCGCCAAGTCGTTCGCCACCGGCGGTGCTGCCATCGTTTGCCCGGACGCCGAGACGGAGCGCCGACTTCGCCTGACCGGGAGCACGATGGTCTTCTCGGGACCGATGCTGCCGCCGTGCCTCGGCGCCGCGATCGCCTCGGCTCGCATCCACCTGTCTCCGGAGATCGCGGAGATGCAGCACGATCTCCGCTGGAGGCTCCGCTTCTGCAACGATCTCCTCGAGGCGTCCGGCCTGCCGGTCGCCTCCCAGAGCGACACGCCGATCCGCCTCGTGTGCGTGGGGGAGGTGGTCGCCGCGCGCGAGTTGGCTCGCCTGGCGATGCAGGACGGGTTCTTCGTCAGCATCGCCCAGCTCCCGGCCGTCAACAATCGGTACGCGGGCGTTCGATTCACGATCAATCGGCACCACACCGCGGAAGATCTCGAACGCATCGTGGAGTGTCTCGCGCGTCACTACTGGAACGTGCTCGAGAAGACCGGTGCCGAGCCGGCAGAGATTCGCGAGCGACTCGATCTCGTGATGCGGGGAGTGGACTCGATCGACTAGCGACAGCGGGGAGCGCCGCTCGAGGGGCCGATCGCCCGTGCCGTCTCGAGCTCGCCGGTTCTGGAGGATGCTGATGAGGATCGAGCAGTACGACACCATCGAGAGCCTGGAGCCGGGCGAGTGGGATCGGGCTCTCGGCCACCGCTCGAGCTTCTCCGCCGCGGGGCTCCGACTTCTCGAAAGGACGTTCCGGCCGGGGGGCGCGCCGGAGAACGACTGGACGTTCCGCTACTACCGCGTGGCGGGTGAGGCCGGTCGGCCGAAGCTGCTCACCTTCTTTACGCGCGCGCTCTGGAAAGACGACATGCTGCTTCCCGAGGAGGTCTCCATCGACCTCGAGCGGCAGCGCGCCGACGACCCCTACTTCATGACCTCCGTGGTCTACGGCATGGGCTCGCTGCTCACCGAGGGAGAGCATCTCTATCTCGACGAGTCCCTGCCCGCTGGGGAGCGCGCTGCTCTGCTCGAGGCGCTCGTCTCGCGGGTGCTTCAGGACGCGATGGAACACAAGGCACGGGCCGTCGTCCTGCGCGACTTTGCCGACGACGACGGCGTCCGCGATGCGCAGCTCGCTCGGCTCGGATTCGAGAAGTCACTCGCCCCCGAGAGCCTCGCGCTCCCGGTCACCTGGCGGGACGAGGGGGAGTACGTGGCCGGCCTGAGATCCCGCCACCGGCGGGAGTATCGGAAGCACGTCGTCACCCACGCGAGCGACTACAGCGTGGACGTCGTGTCGGCCTGTGATCCGGACCGCGCTGCGAAGATCGCGTCGCTTTTTCACCAGCTCTACCTGAACGTGAAGGAGCGCCGGCTCGATCTCAACACCTTCCCGCTGCCGCCCGAGGTGTTCCGGGGGATGGCGATGGACCCGGCCTGGGAGATCCTCGTCCTCCGGTATCGCGACGAAGAGGCCCCCTGCGCCATGATCGGTTGCTGCGTCGGGGAAGAGGTCTACGCGCCCATGGTGATCGGGCTCGACTACCGCCTGGTGAAGCCCGCCGGCCTCTACCGGCAGTGCTTGAAGCAGATGATCTTCCGCGGCCAACGGCTGGGGAAGGAGCGCGTGCTGCTCGGCATGGGAGGCGTGACCCAGAAGCGCCAGTTCGGAGCGATGGTCGACCCGCGCTGCATGTACGCGCGGCCGTTGGGATAGCGTCGGCCTGCGCGGGCCGCGGCAGCGCGAAGCCCGCTGGAGTGAAACGCCTCGCCCGACCTAGCGAGACCTGCCCGCCAGCAAGGCGAGGCCGCCCAAGAGAAGCGTGAGGGTGGAAGGCTCCGGAATGGCACCGAAGCCGCCGAAGCCACCGATACCGCCGATCCCGGCGCCGGGACCGATGCCCAGGGCGGTCTCCCACTCGAAAGCCCCCGCCACGTCGTAGGTGCCGGGGGCAGTCGCGTCGTTCAAGATGTTGTTGGTCTGGATCTGAGCCAAGACGTTCGCCAGGGTATCGACCGAGTAGCGCGTGTTCTCGAATGCGCCTCGGAATCCGGACGGAGAGCCCGGGCCGGCGATCTCGACGAGGGTGGTATTGGGGCCCGTGGTCTGGGTCACGGTGGCGGAGTCGCCGTTGATGAGCAGGCCGACGTCGTAGTCGAAGACGTTGAAGAGTCGCACGTTGAGCACGGGGACGGTGGCTCCGGACACGGGCCGAAACAGGGTTCCGGTCCAGGCCAAATCCGGCAAGCCCTGCGGGCCGACGGCGTTGATGCCGTACGTCAGGTCGAGTTGGAAGGTCTCGTTGAAGAAGGTCGTGTACGTGGCCGTCAGGACGTCTTGGTTGGCGCCGTTCGTGGTCTTGGTGAAGTTCGTGAACTCGTGCAGAAATCCGGGTCCCTCGTTCACGAATAGGAACCACCCCTCGTGGGGGTGGCGGTTGATGGGGTAGAGCGGGTGCGTGACGGACGTGTTCTCGGTGAGCGAGCCGACACTGATGCTGGTATCCCACGTGAGAGCGCCCTGGCCGTCGATGAGATCCACCGTCGTGGCGGATGACGGCTTCGAACTCAGCAGCAAGAGCAGCGCGAGCGCAGGAAGAAGGCGGGCAAATTGGCGCATGATGGTCCTCGGCAGTGCCACGTCGGCCACAGGGTGACCACGTCCAGCGGTTCGTCTCCAGCCTGTTCCAAGGGCGTCATGGCGCTTGCCGCAGCCACCCTTCCCGAGTGCATCGTAAGCGATCCCGAGCGGGACTTGGCCAGTTTCACACGGGACAACGGGCAGGCCGCCGTGTCTATGGAGTCGCGGGCTGGGTGACGGGCCGTCACGGTACGCTTGTTCGAAGGCCCCGGCTGCAGGCGGGCTGGGGACGCGCTGCGAACCACTTCACAGGGGTGGGAGGGCGCTTCGGCTCGGGCGCTCAACCCTTCGGGGGCAGCCCCAGGGCGATGCGGCCGACGTACTCGCGGGCCTCGGTGGGCGAGAAGGGCTGCATGAAGGGGCCCGCACGGACGTCTCGGTAGAGGCGCGAGAGCTCGTGGCCGCTCATGAAGGCGCCGCCTCCGCACACGTCCATGGCGCGAGAGACGATCCCGATGGCGTTCTGGTTGACGGTCCACTTGGCGCACTGGTAGTCGCGCATGCAGCCGTGCGCGGTCTCGAGATCGGGCTCGGGGTTGTGGGCCAGCAGCGTGTCGATGGCGGCCGTGGCGTCCCGGAGGCTGGCGCGCGCCGCCGCCAACGCGATGTCGATCTCTCCCAGCAGGTGCTGGACGCCGGATGCGCCGGCGATGGCACCGTCGTACTTCGGCTTGGTGGTCTTGCGCGCCCCCGCCACCGCCAGCTCGCGCGCCCGCTCGGCGATGCCCAGAAAGGCGCCGATCAGGCTGACGTTGCCGAGCGTGCGTCCCATCAGCACGCCGGGGTTCCACTCGCCCCAGGTGCCGACGAGCTGCACCGAGCCGGTGGGCACGCGGCAGTCCTCCAGCACGATCGACTGGCTGCCGGACGCGCGCATGCCGAGGGCGTCCCAGTCGTCCTGGGGGACGACGCCGGGCGTGCCGACCGGCACGAAGGCGAAGCCCATGCGGTCCGGGCCGCCCTCGGGATCCGGCGCGCGGACGTTCAGCGCGTAGAGGTTGGCGACCGGGGACATCGTCACGAAGATCTTCCGGCCCGAGATCGACCAGCCGTCGGCCGTGGGCGTGGCGGTGGTGTTGGGACGCAGGAAGTCCGTGCCCGGCTCGGTGGCCGTGGCGCAGATCAGAAGCTGCCCCGAGGCGACGGCCCCCAGCATGCCCTCGCCCCGGGCGATGGCCTCCGCGTCGCCCCGCGCCTGGGCGCCGCGCAGGCTCTGGGCCACGTTGCGACTGACGGCCAGGTGCATGTTCAAGGCGATGGCCGTGGAGGGATCGCCCCGGGCGATCCGCTCGATGCCCGTGGACCAGTCCTGCACCGATTCGAGCCCCAATCCGCCCAAGTCCTCCGGCACGAAGGCGCCCACCGCGCCGCTCTTGCGGAGGTCGTCGAAGTTCTCGCTGGGAAAGGAGCCCGCGCGGTCGTGCTCGGCCGCCCGTGCGCGGAACGCCTCGATGTGGGCCTCGGCGATCTCCACGAAGCGCCGTCCTCCGGCGGTCGTCGGCTCCAGCTGCATCAGTTCCGCTCCTCCGCGCGCGCCCGATGGGCGACCAGGAGGTCCGCCCAGAACACGCCCATCATGCTGGTGAAGGCACCGCCCGTGCCAAGGCCGTGCCGCACGGGGTGATCGGCCGGGAAGGCGTCCCAGCCGCGGTGCTCGACGGTCACGCGGGTGCCGCCGTCGGCCGGCTCGAAGCGCACGTCCACTTCGGTCTTCTCCCCGGGCCCGAAGTCCCGGCCGCCCATTTCGAAGGCCAGCTGCTTGGCCGGCTCCCAGGCGGTGATGCGCCCCAGCACGAACGGGTCGGCCGCGGCGTCGAAGATCTCGAGCAGGCGGCCGCCCACCCCGGGCTCGAAACGCATGCGGCTGGCGCCGCGTTCGCCGGTGCGAAACCGCTTGCCGTGCTTCCACCAGGCGTCCACTTCTTCGGTGAACACCTCGAAGGCCGTCTCGGGGTCGACTGCGACGACGGTGGTGACGGAGACGGAATCGGTGGACGAGCGCATGGTTTCTTCCTCTTCCGCTCAGCGACGCGCTTGAAGGAGTCGAGCTGCTCGTCCCAGAAGGCCTCCACCTGCTCGAGCCACGAGTGCAAGTCGCGAAACGGCTCGGGACGGAGGCGATAGACCCGCAGCCGCGCGTCCTGGGGCGCCGGCTCTTCCTCGATCAGGCCGCGGGTTCGCAGGACGCGGAGGTGCCGGCTGATGGCCGGCGGGCTGACGTCGAAGGCCGCGGCCAGTTCGCCGGCGCGCCGGGGACGCTGGCGCAGCAGGTCGATCACCTTGCGGCGGGTCGGGTCTGCCAGCGCCGACAGGGTGGCGTCGAGGTTGCGGGCGGCGCGGCTCACGCTTCCGAACCCCGGGAGGAAAAATGCCAGACGTGGCCTTCGGGGTCGGCGGCGGTATAGGAACGCGGTCCGTAGTCCTGGCGCCGGAGCTCGGATCGGATCTCCGCGCCTCGGGCTTGCGCGCGCTCGTAGTGGCGGTCGATGTCGTCCACGTAGCACATCACGCTGCCGTGTCGCAGGCCAAGGGCCAGGGGTTCCCGCTGGCTCCTCGGGCGGCCGGCGTCGTCGACGGGCGTGCCGAGCATCACCACGTCGCCGCCCAGGGCCAGCTCCGCGTGCAGCAGGCTGCCGTCGCCGCGCCGGCTCACGAGGCTCTCCTGAAAGCCGAAGGCGGTGCACAGGAACTCGACGGCACCTCCGCCGTCCTCGTAGTAGAGATAGGGAACGATCCGTTGGCTCATGACTTCACTCCCCCAGCGGCTGGGCGAAAATCCAGCGGTGACCCTCCGGATCGTTCGCCCGGTAGAGGCGGTCGCCGTGGTCCTCCTCCGGCACGGAGACGATGACGGCACCCGCCGACCGCGCCTTCTCATAGTGGGCATCGACGTCGTCGACCACCACGTAGAGCTGGCTGTAGCGCGTCTCCAGGCTGCGCGGGCTGGCGAGGCCCAGCTCTGGATACTCGGAGGCGATCATGATGCGAACGCCCGGGCAGCCCACCTCGGCGTGGCCGATGCGGCCGTCCGGCATGTCCAGTCGGAGGAGCTCCTCGAACCCGAAGGCCTGCTTCAGGAAGTCGAGAGCGCCACGGGCGTCGTGGTAGGAGAGCATCGGGCAGACACGGGGCGACTCGGGCATTCTCATTTCTCCTTGCGGGGGTCCTCGGCCGTCGAGTGCTCGGTGCGCCCCGGTGTCAGGAAGAGCTCGCAGGTGCGCACGGGCATCTCCTGGCGGTGCCAACAGCCCCGCGGCACCACCAGGCACGAAACGGCGCGAAGACGCGTCACCTGGGGGCCGGCGTCCGTCAACACGGTGACGATGGACTCGCCCTCGAGAATCTGCAGCAGTTCGTCCGTGTCGGGGTGCATCTCCCAGGGCGACGCCCCGGGGCCGCCCTCGGTCCAGAACACGCCCAGGGCGCCTTGGTTGAACGTCTCGAGCTCGGCGAACTGCATCTCGTCGAGCCCGGCCAGCGTCTTGCGGAGATCGTGTGATTCCATGGAGTCTTGGTACCACGCCAATGATTAACAATCAAGTTAATTAATTATGTTCGAAATAACCTGGCGCAAGCGCGCCCACGAGCCATGGCCAGCTCTCGGTACCCCGCGCACAACTCGAGAAGCCGGATGCAGCGGCCGACGTCGCAGATCTCCGTCGCCAGATCTCCCGCTTCGATCACGACGGAGCCGGCCTGCGGCGACGCCCGCAAGCCCCTGGCGTTCAGGTTGCACGGACCGCGCAAGAACGTGAACGACGGTACTCAGTGATGCTCAAGTCTGGATCAAGAGGCGAGCTTTGAGCGACTTTTGACCTGGCGCGCGCTTGACGCTTCCTGCGCTCGCTTCGTAGCATCTCGTTGCAGCAGTGGAGAGGGAGTGGGCCATGCAGCGGTTCCAGCGGAGTGGAGGTGTCGGGTTGCGGTGTGAGATGCGGAGAATCGGGCTCGGGCTCGCTGTCACCTTGGCAGTGGCCTGTGGAAGCGGTGGCGGCGGTGGCAGCGACGACGACGAGCCCGCGGCCGCGCCCGACGCTACGGCTTCTGCCTCCGAGTCTGTTCAGAGGCTCTGGTCTGCCACGATCTC
>JAKSBN010000328.1 GCA_022361175.1 Pseudomonadota bacterium
AGCGACGTGCCTCGGCCCGGGAAGACCCAGAAGCGTCCACTCTCGAGGCTGTCCTCGATGGCGTCCAGCACCTGCTCCGGCGCGATGGGCGGGGACTGATCCAGCAGCTTGGGCCAGACGGTGTCGTGCCCCTGCTGCAGCAGCGGGGTGGCCACCGGCGGCGGACACACGCAGGCGAAGCGCACCCCGCTCGCGCGATTCTCGTGGTAGAGCACTTCGCTGAACGCCACCACGGCGAACTTGGAGGCGTTGTAGGCCCCCATGTACAGCGTCGGCAGCCAGCCGGCCATGGAGGCGAAGTTCACGAAGTCGCCCCGCCCGCGGTCGAGCATCGCCGGCAGCGCGAACTTCGTCACGTTGACGACGCCGCCCACGTTGATGTCCAGGATCCGGTGGATCGTCGCGAGGTCCTGGTCGACCAGCTTGCCGAGCGGCATGATGGCGGCCGCGTTGTAGACCCGATCGATGGGCCCGAGCTCGGTCTCTACCTGCTTGACGGCGGCTTCCACCTCGTCGGGGCGCGTGACGTCGACGCGGTACGTGGCGATGCCCTCGTGCCCGGCGGCGGTCTCCTGAAGCCCGTCCTCGTTGACGTCCAGCGCGGCCACGCGCGCACCCGTGGCCGCCAGCCGCCGGGCTGCCAAACGCCCCATGCCGCTGCCGCCGCCCGTGATGAAGGCCACCTTGCCCTTGAATGCCATCTCCGACTCCTTCTCTGCGCCTAGGCGCGCTCGTCCCGTCCCTGGAGACCTTGCAGAATCAACTTCAGATAGGCGTCCCGATACGCCTCGGGCGGAGTTCCGTCGCGCCGCTGCGCCGCCTTGGCCAGGAAGACCGCTCCTGTCGAGAGCAGGCTGGCCGCCGCGATCTCGACGTCGAGGTCGGCCGAGAACTCGCCCTGGTCCCGGCCCCGCTGCAGGATCTCCTGGACCAGTTCGTCCAAGTCGCCGCGGTGGGCGCCGTGGGGCAGGGCGCGCGCGGGCGCCAGCACGAACTCTCGCAGCATCGCGCCCATCACGTCCTGGCGCGCGAACCAGCTCTCCATCATCTGATCGCACAGGATCCGCAGAGCTTCGGAGGCGCGGCGTGGACTGCCGCCCAGCGCCTCGCGCGTGCGCGCCGCCACGCTGCGGTTGAACTCCAGCAGCAGCGCCGCCTTGGCCGGGAAATGTGAGAAGAAGGTGGTGCGTGCGACGTCCGCCTCGCGGCAGATGGCCTCGATGGTGACGTCGTCGTAGCGCTGCGCCGTGAAGAGCTTCATGGCGGCGGCGTAGATCTCGCGGCGCGTGCGCTCCTTCTTGCGCTCGCGGCGTCCGTTCGCCGTCGCTTCGGTCTGTGCCGCCTCCGACACCCCGGTCTCCTCGTGAACCGCGGGGCCCAGCCTGACGGAATCGGCGCGTCAGGACCAGGCTTTCCGTTGCGGAATCGAACTTGAGTCCAAAATCGTACTGGGGTACATCTTTGGGTCAAGCGGTGATTTTGCGGTGGCGGCGCGAGCGCCGCCGTCCGGATGCCGGGCGCGCGGCCCATTCCGGTGGTCGTTCGCGCGCTTGTGCTTGGGAACTGCGCACGTCCCGCCGACAGAACCAGAGCAAGCCTGCGCGCGAACTGCAGGCGGGAAGGGCAAGCCCCATGTCCGAGGCGTCCGTGAGTGTTTCGTCCCGAATTCCCAGCACGGGCTGGCGCGGCGTGGTGCAGTGGGCGCGCGGCTTCCGCGACGACGCGCTGGCGCTGACGCGGCAGATTCACAGCACGCACGGTCCCGTGGTGCAGCAGGGCGGAATCCTCCGCACCGTGTCCCTCTTCGGGCCCGATGCGAACCGCATGCTGCTCCTGGATCGGGACAAGCTCTTCTCCGCCAAGCGCTCCTGGGAGCTGATCATGGGGCGGATCTTCGGCGGCGGCCTCTTGCTGCGGGACGGCGAGGACCATCGCCATCACCGCAAGATCATGCAGGAGGCGTTCAAGACCCACGCCCTCGAGTCCTACTGCGAGCGCATGAACCCGGCGATTGCGGACGGCATCGCCGACTGGGGCAGCGAGTCGGGCACGTTCTACGCGTTTCCCGCCTTCAAGCACCTCACCCTGAACCTCGCCGCCGAGATCTTTCTGGGCGAGAAGCTGGGGCCGGAAGTGACTCAGCTGAACCGCTCCTTCGAGGCCACCGTGGCGGCTTCCATGTCGATTCTGCGGCTGCCGATCCCGGGCCTCGAGTTCCACGCCGGCCTGAAGGGCCGCGAGCACATGAGCCACTTCTTCCGCGACCTGATCCCGCAGAAGCGGGCGGGGGAGGGCAGCGACCTCTTCAGTCGCCTGTGCCGGGCCGAAGCCGAGGACGGCTCGCGCTACACCGACCAGGAGATCGTCGACCACCTGAACTTCCTAATGATGGCGGCCCACGACACCACGACCAGCACGTTGACGTCCCTGATGTACCTGCTGGCCAAGCATCCCGAGTGGCAGGAGCGGGTGCGCCAGGAAAGCCGCGCGCTCTCGACGGGTCCCGTCGCCTACGACGACCTGTCCAAGCTGGAGACGCTGACGCGCTGCATGCACGAGACGCTGCGCCGCTACCCGCCGCTCTCCACGATCCCGCGCGTGGCCGAGCGCGCCTTCGAGTTCGAGGGCTATCGCATTCCGGCGCGGACGATGGTCTCCATCTATCCGATCCACACGCACCACATGGAGCAGTACTGGACGGATCCCTTCCAGTTCGATCCCGACCGCTTCAGCGAGGGCCGCGCCGAGCACAAGCAGCACTCGCACCTGTGGGTGCCCTTCGGCGGCGGCAATCACATGTGCCTGGGGCTGCGCTTTGCGGAGATGCAGATTCGCGCCGTCCTGCACCAGCTGGTGCAGCGGGTCCGCTGGGAGGTGCCGGCGGGGTACGAGATGCCCGTCCAGGAGGCGCCCATCTCGAAGCCGAAGGACCGCCTGCCGCTCACCCTGACGCGGCTCCACTGAGCCGGGCCGCCTACGCCCCCGCGTAGCGGTCGACGACGTCCTGCCACAGGCGCACGGTCTCGCGCGCCTTCGACGCCGTCACGCCGAACTCGGCGCCCGAGCGGACCGCGGCCAGGAACTCGCGGATCTGCAGGAAGTGGGGCGACGAGCGCAGCTTCTGGCGCGGCGTCTCGCGCCGGAGGCGCAGTTTGCGCAGCGCGGCGTCCTGCCACTGGGGCAGGGTCTTCACCAGGTCGCGCAGGCCGATGCGGTCGAAGGTCCAGGGAGACACGTCGCGGAACGGGTGCGCGACGAGTGTTCCCTTGGTGCCGGACGCCAAGAGCGCGGTCGGAAGCTCGGAGTTCAGGCTGTAGTGGATGTGCGCCGTCGCGCCGGAGCCACGGCTGGCGAGCGAGACCCGGAGTTCGTCCAGATCCACGGCCTCGGAGTCGACGCCGCTCGGCGGGATGCAGTGGCCGAGCCGGGCCGTCTGGACGTGCTGCACCTCCAAGTCGTCGAAGAACTCGATCAGCTGGTAGAGCGCGTGGGGCAGGGTCTCGCCGAGGCGCCCGCCGCGGGTCGTGAAGTACCAGCGATCCGGCACGAACGCCTGGTTGCGGCGGCCGGACACGAAGTCGACCGAGCACAGCGTGCCGATCTCGCCGGCGCGAACGCGCCGGTGGAGCTCGAAAACCGGCTCGAAGTAGAGCTCGTTGTGCACGACCGAGAAGCGCCGGCCGGTGGCTTTCGCCGTCTCGATCACCGCGTCGGCCTCGGCGGTGGTGTAGGCGAAGGGCTTCTCGATCAGGACGTGCGCACCGGCCTCGAGGCAGCGGCACGCCAGCTCGCGATGGGATTCGGGCGGCGTCAGCACGTGCACGACGTCGGGCTGCGCCTCGGCCAGGACGGCGTCGAGGTCGGTCCCGTGCCGGTCGACGGAGAACCGGGTCGCCAGGGCGCGGGCCCGGTCCTCGTCGCGGTCCACGAGGGCCACGGCCCGCGCGTCCTCCAGCTCGGCGAGCACCGGCAGGTGGGCTTCCGCGGCGACGGCTCCCGCGCCCACGAGGGCGACCTTCAACGGCTCCATGTTGGCTGAACCTCCTGCTCGCGTCTCGGCGAGCGGGAGGATAGCGGCGCCCGCGGCTAGCGGACGCGCTGCGGCGCCATCGCGTCGCCGAGCAGCGTCGCGGCTTCCCCGAGACGCCGCTTCAGAGGGTAGTGGGGCAGGCTCACCCAGTTGGTCATGATCGAGCCGAAGGTTCCCAGCAGCATCTCCGCCAGGAAGGGCAGCGAGAGGTCCTTGCGGACGTCTCCCGCCTCCCGTCCGTCCTCCAACAGGGCCTCGAACGCGCCCAAGAGCTTGTTGCGATCGCCCGGGGCGGCGCCCTCGAAGGGCGAGATGCGCAGCACCTCCTGGATCAGGTCGCGGGCGAGCCGCTCCTCGGCCTCGGCTTCCTCGGCCAAGCGCAGAAAGCCGTGCTTGAGGCGCGACTGGAACGAGCCCTTGCGCTTGCGCTCCGTTTCGAAGAGCGCGTACAGCCGTTCGACGCGCCCCTCCGCCAGCTCCGCGAACAGGTGTTGCTTGGTGGGGAAGTGATTGAAGAAGGTCTTCTGCGCCACGTCGGCCGCTTCCACGATCTGATCGATGGTGGTGGCGGCGATGCCCCGTTCCGTGAAGAGCGCGATGGCCGCTTGCATGATGCGGTCGTGCACTTCCTGGCGGCGGCGTTCACGCCGGCTGGTGGGAGCGACCTTCGTGACCATGACACCTTCGTGGTGGAGGGGTGGCGGTGGTTATAGCAAACTAGATCCATATCGAGTGCTGTAAGAACACCCAGCGAGGAGGTCCCCGTGCGCTACGGACTCACCGTCTTCCCCAGCGACGACACGATCGGCCCCGCGGCCCTGGCCCGAGCGGCCGAGGCCCGCGGCTTCGACTCGCTCTGGGTTCCCGAACACTCGCACTTCCCCGTGTCGCCCTTCACGCCGGGGCCCGACGGCGACGCCGGTCCGCCGGCCATGTACTACAAGATCCTGGACCCCTTCGTCTTCCTGGCCGCCGCCGCGCAGGCCAGCGAGTCGCTGCTGCTGGGGACCAGCGTATGCCTGGTGGTGCAGCGCGACCCGATTCAGCTGGCCAAGCAGGTGGCCAGCCTGGACGTGCTCTCGGGGGGGCGCTTCCAGTTCGGCGTGGGCGCGGGCTGGCATCCGCTCGAGATGGGAAACCACGGCACGGCCTTCGATACGCGCCTGGCCCTCATGGGCGAACGCATCGACGCCATGAAGGCCATCTGGACGCAGGAACGGGCCGAGTACCACGGCGAGTTCGTGAACTTCGACCCCCTCTACGCCTGGCCCAAGCCGGCGCAGAAGCCCCATCCTCCCATCTGGATGGGGGCCCAGGCGCCCACGGGCCTGCGGCGCGTGGTGGCGTACGGAGACGGCTGGTTTCCGGTGCTGGCGGAGGAGAACCCCGGCGCGGTCTTCGATCACCTGGCGGCGCTGCGCGAGCGAGTGGAGCGGGCGGGTCGCGATCCCGACGCCTTCGAGACCAGCGTCTACATGTGCCCGCCGCAGGCCGATCTGGTGCGCCGCTGCCAGGACGAGGGCATTGCGCGCGCCATCTTCCTGCTCGATCCCTTGCCCGAGTCCGCCTGCCTCGAGCAGCTGGAACGGCTGGCGGAGCTGGTGGGGGACGTCGAGGCGGGCTAGTGGCTACCGGGCGAGCAGCCGATCGAGCGCGGCCAGGGCACTGCCCGGATCGGCCTCCACCAAGAGCCCGTGCAGACCGACGGCCTCGGCGGCGCGCACGTTGCCCTCGTAGTCGTCGAGGAAGAGCGCGCGCTCCGGCGCCACGCCGAGCTGCTCCAGCGCGAGGCGATAGATGGCGGGATCGGGCTTCCGCACGCCTACCTCACTCGAATCGACGATGGCGTGAAAGAGCTCCTCGACGGGGATCATGCGCCGCCAGGCCTCGCGGAATTCCGGCACGTTGTTGGTGACGAGGGCGGTGCGAAAGCCGGCCTCGCGCAGGGCGCGCGTGCGCGCCACCACGGCTTCGCGAGGCTGACTGCCGCCCAGTTTCCCGAGCAGCTGGAAGAGATCCGTCTCCAGATCCTCCTGGGCACCGAGGGCCAGAATCTCGTTGCGGGCTTCCATCAGCGTCTTCTGGCCCCGCTCGAGCTGGTGCCAGGGGTGATCGGTGTCGCGGTCGTAGGGACCGAAGACGATGTCGAAGACCCGCTCCGGAGGTGCGTCGGCGGCGCGGCTGGCGCTGTGCAGGAGGTGAAAGGGCGACTCGGTGAAGACGCCGCCGAAGTCGAAGAGCACGGCTTCCAGCTCGTCGGGGTTCCAGGTCTGACTCACGCGTTGCCTCCGGGCGTCTAGAGCGACAGGACCGTGCGAACGCCGCGGCTGGCGCGCAGATCATCCATGGCTTCGTTGATCTCGTCCAGCGGCCGCTGCTGGGTCACGAGCGCCTCCAAGTCGAGGCGGCCGGCCCGCCAGAGGTCGACCAGCCGCGGGATGTCCCGAGCCGAGTGGACGCTTCCGAGCAGACACCCCAGGAGCTTCTTCTCGGACACGGCAAAGGCCGCCGCCGGCGCGATGGTGATGGCTTCGTCGATCGGCGGCGCCCCCACGCAGACGATCGTGCCGCCCTTGCGCGCTGCGGCGAGGCCGACTTCGACGAGGGCGGCCCGACCGGCCGTCTCGAAGGCGTAGTCGACGCCCACGCCCGTGGCGTCGAGCACGGCCGCCACCACGTCGTCGGCATTCGGGTCGAGGCAGTCGGTGGCGCCCAGGCTCTTCGCCCGATCGCGCCGTTCGGGCACGGGGTCGGAGACCAGGATCCGGGACGCTCCCGCGATGCGCGCGCCCTGGACCGTCGAGAGTCCGATGCCTCCGAGACCCAGCACGAGGACGGTGGCGCCGGGCTCGACGGCCGCGGTGTTGAAGACCGCGCCGACCCCGGTCTGCACGGCGCAGCCGATGACGCAGGCCACGTCCAAGGGCACGTCGGACGGCACTTTGACGGCCGCGGCGGCGGGGGCGACCACGGCTTCGGAGAACGCGGCGAGGTTGAGGCCGCGATAGACCGTTTGTCCCGCTCGGGAGAGGCCCGTGGTGCCGTCCGGCAGGGTGTTGGTCATGATCCCCACGGCTTCGCGACAGAGCGTGGTCTGCCCGCGTGCGCACCAGGGGCACTGCCCGCACGGGGGGCACGCGGTCAGGACGACGGTGTCGCCGGGCGCCAGGCCCGAGACCCCGGCCCCGACTTCGTCCACGACGCCGGCGGCCTCGTGTCCCAGCACGATGGGGGTGGGGGCCGGGAACGCCCCGTCCGCGACGGAGAGATCCGAGTGACAGAGCCCGCAGTGGGAGACGCGGACGCGCACCTGGCCGTGGGTGGGCGCGGCCAGCTCGACGTCGTCGCGGACGACGAGCGGGGATCCGACGGCTTCGAGGATGGCTGCTCGCATGGAAACCTCCTGTTCAGGCGCGCGCGGCCCCTGGCAGATCCAGGAGCGCGGCGGTTTCTCGGCTCGTCGCCAGCGGACGGCCGACTTCGCGACAGAGCGCGGCAGCGCGCTCCACCAGATCGGGGTTGGCGGGGCGTTCGCTGCCGGCGTAGTCCTCGAGGCCGACGCGCAGGTGGCCGCCCCGCTCCAAAGCGTGGCGCGCCACCCCGTTCTCGAAGACGTCGCCGCCCAGGACCGCCACACACCAGGGCAGCGTCGCCGCGCCCAAGAGATCGAGATAGGCGTCGAGCCCGGCCGGGGTGGGCGGCAGGCCGAAGGTCGCGCCGCCCGCGTCTCCGCCGAACACGCCGCGGTCCCCGCCCAGGAAGAACTTCAGAAACGAACCCCGCGGCAGCCTGCCCGCGCGCGCGTAGCCGAGCGCCTGGCGCAGGAAGCCCGGCTCGAAGATCCCGATGCTGGGCCCGAGGCGGTGCTCGCGGCAGAGGTCCACCGCCGCCCGCACGAAGGCCGGCGTGTTGACGTACGCGAAGTCCAGCGCCAGCGGCACGCCCTCCGCGTCGGCGCCGCCCACGTTGACCGAGCCCGGGTCCACCAGGCCCATGCGCAGGCCACAGGCCTTGGCCAAGCCCGGCAGGTGCCCCAGCCGCTCCTCGGCATCGGCGCCGCTTCCGACCGTGGGATACAGCAGCGCATCGGTGCGTTCGGTCAGGATCGGCTCGAAGTGCTCTCGGTAGCGCTGGGTCGCTCGTTCGACGGAGGCGCGTGGCTCGTCGATGTGGGTGTGTACGATGGCGGCCCCGGCGTCGAGGCAGGCCAGCGCGTCGGACACCAGCTCCTCGGGCAGGCGGGGCACGTTTGGATTCCGGGACTTCGGGGTGGCTCCGTTCAGCGCCACTTCGACAATCACGGGTTCGGAGGGCACAGAGCCTCGCTTTCGGGGCATCGGCCGGGTCGACCGCGACCCGGGGCACCCGAGCTGGGTATAGTCCAACCGCCCGCGGTTGTCGTCCGTCTACGGAACGCCGGACAGGAGGCCGGGGCAGGAGGAATCGATGGCACGTCTCGAGGGGAAGGTTGCGTTGATCACGGGAGCTGCTTCGGGCCTGGGCTCCGCCTGCGCGCTGCGCTTCGCTCAGGAGGGCGCTCGCGTTGCGGGCTTCGATCTGACGCCGGAGGGCGACGCGGCCTGGCAGGAGGCCGCCCAAGTGGCGCCGGGGGCCTCGTTCCGCGTCGGCGACGTCCGGGACGACGCCGCCCTGGGCGCTTTCGTGGACGCGGCGCGGGAAGAGTTCGGCCGCGTCGACATCCTGGTGAACTCCGCCGGAGTTGCCGCCGGAGGGCCCGTCCACACCGTGGAACCCGAAGAGTTCGAGCGCGTGATCGACGTCAATCTGAAGGGCACGTTCCTGGCGTGTCGGCGCGTGCTGCCGGTCATGATGAAGGGCGGGAACGGCAGCATCGTCAACCTCGCCAGCGTCGAGGGCATCGAGGGCTTCGAGGGCGGCAGCTCGTACAACGCGTCGAAGGGCGCGGTCGTGCTGCTGACGCGCAACATGGCGATCGACTACGCGCGCCAGGGCATTCGGGTGAACGCCATCTGCCCGGGCTTCATCCAGACCCCCATGCTGGCGGGTCTGTGGGACCAGCCCGAGGTCGAGGAGATTCGCGAGCGCATCAAGGAGGCGCACCAGCTGGGGCGCTTCGGCCAGCCGGTGGAGATCGCGAACGCCGCCCTGTTCCTGGCCTCGGAGGAGGCGAGCTTCATCACGGGGCACGCGCTGGTGGTGGACGGCGGCTACACCGCGGGCCACCGCCACGGCATCGCGCGGCTCATGGGGCTGGACTCGGCGCCTCCGAGCGCGTGATGCGGTAGCGGGCGCGGAGATCGTCGAGCGCGGCGCGGGCGCCTCGGCGTCCCTCCCGATCCTGCCACGCGAGCACTTCGGCATCGGCCGCGGCAGCTCCCGCGCCGAGCTCGGGCAGCGCCCGTTTCTCCACCAGGACCCGTTCCTCCACCCGGACCAAATGGGCGCCGTGCGGGGACAGGATGGGTCCGAACCAGGTTCCGGGCGGGGCCGCCAGCACCGCTTGTGCGAACTCCGGTCCCAGGTAGCGTCCGATGTCGGCCGCCGCCAACGGGCCCTCGCCCAAGTCGAAGCGCGGCGGGTCGCCCGGGTGTGCGGCCTCCGGGTCGCCCGCGGCGAGAGCGGCAGCGGCGCGGCGCGCGTCGGGCAGGGCGGCCTGGCCCCGCCGCGTCCGCGAGAAGAGGATCTGGCGAAACCGCACGCGGGGCTCCGACGGCTCCGGACGCGCCAGTGCTTCGGGCGGCGGCTGTGAGCGACGGCCGGGGGCCTCGAGTTCGTGCCGCATGCGCAGCGCCAAGCGGCGTCGCACGACCGGATCGCTTTCGAGCATGCCGAGCGCCTTCGCCGCCGCCCACACTCGGGTGTCCTCGGCCGTGGGATCGTTGCCCAGCGCGATCCAGTTCTGGCGCAGCCGCCGGCGGACCACCGGGTCCGTCTCGGCCAGGCCGCGGGCCAGGGCCTCCCGAAGCAGGACCTCGTCGTCGATCTCGGCTTGGACGAAAGCCTCCAGCTCGGCGGGCAGCGGCGGGCGCCCGAGGGCGCGGGCGGCGCGGTTCCCGACGCTCGCCAGACGCTCGGCACTCAGGTGAACGGTGCGTTCGTTCGGGACGCTCGGGCCCGTGAGCGACAGCCCGGCGGCGAGGGCGAAAGTCGTGCCGCCGATGGCCGCGAACCGGGCCAGGGGCCGCATCAGCTCCGCTTCGCCACCTTGGCCCAGGAGTCGCGCAGCGTCACCGTGCGGTTGAAGACGGGAGCCTTCGGTGTGCCGTCCGGGTCGGCGCAGAAGTAGCCGAGCCGCTCGAACTGGAAACGGTCGCCGGGCCGCGCCGCCGCGAGACTCGGCTCGAGCACGGCCCTTCGCACCTCGAGCGCCTTGGGGTTCAAGTTGGCCAGAAAGTCCTGGCCCTCCGGCGCGTCGTGCGGATCTTCCGTCGTGAAGAGCGTTTCGTAGAGGCGAACCTCCGCTTCGACGGCATGGGGCGCCGACACCCAGTGCAGCGTGCCCTTGACCTTGCGCCCGTCGGGAGCGTCGCCGCCGCGGGTAGCCGGGTCGTAGCTGCAGCGCAGCTCCGTCACGCGGCCGTCCGCGTCCTTGATCACCTCGGTGCAGGTGACGAAGTACGCGTAGCGCAGGCGGACCTCGCGCCCCGGCGCCAGGCGGAAGAACTTCTTGGGAGCGTCTTCGCGGAAGTCGTCCCGCTCGATGTAGATCTCGCGCGAGAAGGGAACCTTGCGCACGCCCTGGCCGGGGTCCTGGGGGTTGTTGACGGCGTCGAGCTCTTCGGTCTGGCCTTCGGGGTAGTTCTCGATCACGACCTTGAGCGGGTCCAGCACTCCCATCGCCCGGGGCGCCGTCTCGTTCAACTCGCTGCGCACGGCGGCCTCGAGCTGCGCCAGTTGAATCACGCTGTCCCGCTTCTGGACGCCGACCTGGCGGCAGAGCTCCACCAGGGCGCCCGGCGGATAACCCCGCCGCCGCACGCCGGCCATGGTGGGCATGCGCGGATCGTCCCAGCCGCGCACGTGGCCCTCTTCGACCAAGCGCTTGAGGCCGCGTTTGCTCAACACCGTGTGGGTGAAGTTCAGGCGCGCGAATTCGATCTGCTGCGGATGGCACGGCGTTTCCAGGGTGTCGAGGATCCAGTCGTAGAGGCGCCGGCGATCGGTGAACTCGAGCGTGCAGAGCGAGTGGGTGATGCCTTCGATGGCGTCGGACAGACAGTGCGCGAAGTCGTACAGCGGGTAGACGCACCAGGTGTCTCCGGTGCGGTGATGGGAAGCCTTCACGATCCGGTAGAGGGGCGGATCGCGCAGGGGCAGCACCGGCGAGGCCATGTCGATCTTGGCCCGCAGCACGCGCTCGCCCGGCTCGAACTCGCCGGCGCGCATGCGTTCGAAGAGGTCCAGGTTCTCCTCCACGGAGCGATCGCGGTACGGGCTCGGGATGCCCGGCTCGGTCAGCGTGCCGCGTCGCGCGAAGATCTCTTCCGAGCTCAGGTCGCAGACGAAGGCCCCGTCGCGGCGAATCAGCTCGCACGCGTATTCGTAGAGCTGCGGGAAGTAGTCCGAAGCGAAGAAGCGGTTGTCGCCCCAGTCGAAGCCCAGCCAGCGGATGTCGTCCTGGATCGCCTCGACGTACTCGGTCTCCTCGGCCGCCGGATTCGTGTCGTCGAAGCGCAGGTGGCAGACGCCGCCCGGGTACTCCGCCGCGACGCCGAAGTCGAGCGTGATGGCCTTGGCGTGGCCGATGTGGAGATAGCCGTTGGGCTCCGGGGGAAAGCGCGTCACCGGGTGCGGGTGGACCCCGTCCGCGACGTCGCGGGCCACCCGCTGGCGGATGAAGTCGGTGTTGGTGTCTTCGCTGGCCACGCGTGCGATCCCCTTCCAGGAGGCGGCGAGTGTATGGGTTCCCGCCGCCCGGTGGAAGACCGGCGCGGCGGGCTCGGGGTCACGGGTCCGCGCTAGGGCAGGCCGCAGCCCCGCATGTGCTCGTAGGCCACCGGCCGCACGCCGGCGTGGAAGCCGAGCCGGTCGCCCGTCCACTTGCTGCCGTCAAAGCCGTAGAAGCGGGTGAGCGGGAGGCCGACGCCGCGCGCTTGGAGCGACCGCTCGAGCCCGCGCAAGTCCGCGCAGGGCAGGCTCGCCACTTCGTCCACGAGGTCGAGTGCACCGGATCGATCGGTGTCGAAGCGAGCCAGGAGCCACTCCTTGACCTGGGCGTTCCACGTGTCCGAAAGCCCCTCGGATTCGGGCTGGCTCTCGGTGGCCAGCGCCGGCGCGGGCGCAGGAGCCGGCGGATTCTCCGGCTCGGGAGCGGCGGCCACCCGGGGCAGCAGCCGGGCGCGGAGCGTGGTCTCGCGCCCCGGCTCGACGTCGACGAGCCCTTCCCAGGGCGTATATCCCGGCTTCTCGACGCGCACGCGGTGTTCGCCGGCGGACAGCGCGTGCCGCGTCGGGCCGGTGCCGCCGCGGTCCGCGCCGTCCAGCGCGAGTCGGTCCCCGCCCACGTTGGAACGCACCACCAGCCAACCGGTCTCTCCGCAGAGCTCCGGAGCGAAGTCGCGCCGCTCGCCGGACTCCACCCGGAATTCGCTCTCCCACGCGTCGGCACAGTCCGGGTGAGAGACCCGGGCGCGATACGACCCCGGAGGCAGCGCGTAGTCGCGCTCGTCGGCGGGCCCCGCGATGACCGGGTCGCCCTCCGGCCCCGTGACTTCGAGTTGGGCGCCGGCGACGTCGCTGGGGGCCGCGACCAACGCGGGTGACACGGCGCGGCCTTCGCTCTCTGCCGCGTCGGTGTCGCCTTCCGGCGGCGAGCCCGTGATCAGCGCCACGCCTCCGTTCGTTCCGCCGTCGCTCCCACCCAGTGCGAAGGCCTCGAAAGCGCCGTCCCGCAGCCAGCCGGCGGCGAGTCCGAGGGCCGTGACCAGTGCCGCGACCGCCAGACTCCAGGCGACCCACGTGTGGGGGGCGCCGCGTCGGCGGTCCCGGGTCTGCAGGTCGGGCTGGAAGAGCGGATCGTGGGCCGCTTCCAGCTGCGACAACAGGAGCGCGCGCCGGCTTCGAAGGCCCGCGTCCTCGGTCTCCGCCACGCGTCGCTCGACGTGGGCGCGCAGGCGCCAGTAGCGGGCCTGGATCTCCTCGGGGCCCGCGGACTCGTCGAGTCCCAACCGCCGCAAAGCCTCGCTTCGGGTCGCGTCCGCCGGCACCTGGCTCCCTTCTCCTGGCTTCTCTCGGTCCCGCGTTTCTGACCGGGTTTCTCGCCGTCTCCCTTGGAAGCCCGCGGCGAGACCCGGACGTCCGCTCCCTGTGGGATGCCGCCGCGGACGGCGCGGATCCCGCCAGGGCGTCACCCGGTGTCGACGCCACGGTAGCAGGGCGCCGGGTTCCCCAGGCGTCCGGCGCCCAGGGCCTTGTGGCATCATTCGCCGACTGCGGGGCCTCGGATTCCGCGCCTCGCCGCGAGGGGAACCATGTCCAGCACCACCTGTCCCGACTGCGGCTCGCCGGCTTCGGGGGCGGCCGGGGCCATCGTCGACTGCGAGAGTTGTGGGGCGTCCTTCTACCCCGCGGCCACGCCCGAGCTGCTGCCCGCAGCGGCTCCCGACCCGCCGCCCAGTTCGGTTGGCGAGGGTGCGGGCCCGACCGACGTGGGAGCCTGGACCAGCGGTGGGATTGCCCTGGTGGCGACGGGGGCTTTCTACACCGCCGTGATTCCCTGGGTACTCGACACCTACTTGGGCGAGCTCTTCGCGGGCCGCGGTTGGGTGCCCTACGGCATTACCTGGCTCTCGGCCTGGGCCGCCGTGATGTTGCTGCGCAAGGCCTGGCTGATCGCCGGCCAGCACCGCGCCCTGCACTCGGACTGGCTGCCCCGAAGTCTGGCCGACCGCATCACGCCCGACACCGCGCGGGCGTTCGAGAGCTACCTGGCGCGGCTGGAAGACGCGCATCCCGGCAGCTTCGGCGTGCGGCGGGTGCGCGGCGCCCTGTCGCGGTTTCGGGTCCGGCCCGACGTGCGCGAGGTGGTCGATCAACTGGGCCAGCAGGCCCAGGCCGACGCCCAGGCGGTGGACGCCAGCTACACCCTCGTGCGCGTCTTCGTGTGGGCGATTCCGATTCTCGGTTTCATCGGCACCGTGCTGGGCATCGGCACCGCCGTGGCGGCGTTCTCCGATTCGGTGGCCGCCGCCATCGATCTGGAGGTGATGAAGCAGTCCATCGGCTCGGTCACCACGGGCTTGGGCGTGGCCTTCGACACGACGTTGTTGGCGCTGGTGATGAGCCTGGTGATCATGTTCCCGGCCAGCGCCCTCCAAAAGAGCGAAGAGGACCTGCTGGCCGAAGTGGATGCCTACTGCCAACAGCAGCTGGTCCGCCGGCTCGAAGACGGCGGCTCGGCCGCCCACCTCGCCCCCGTGCTCCGCGGGCTGACCGAGACTCTGGAGCGACTGGAGGCGGCCTTGGAGCTGCGGAGGGGGGCGGGCTAGTGGCGCGGCGCGCGACGCGGACGCCGAACGTCTCGCTGTTCCCGTTTCTGAGCGTACTGGCGTGCGTGATCGGGACCTTGACGCTCTTGATCGCGGCCGTCGCGGTGGGTCAGGTGGCGAACGACTGGGCTGAAGCGGTGGCGCCGGACGACGAGGCCCTGGCGGCCTGGGCGCGCGAGGAAGCGCGTGGGCTCGAGTCGCGCCTGCGGGCGGCCGAACGCACCGAACAGGAGCTGGCGAGCCTCGAGGCCGAGCTGCGGGCCCTGGGCGCGCCGCGCGACCGAAGCGCGCGCCGCCAGTGGGTGAGCGATCGGCTGCGGTTGGCCGACACGCAGGTCGAGGTGGCGCGGTTGCAGGAGCGACTGCGGCGGCAGGAGGCCGCCGTGGCGGTGGCCCGGGCCGAAGGGGAGGCGTCCAGAGCGCGCGGGCCGCGCCGCATCACGATTCAGCCCAGGGGCGAGAGCCGCGGGCTCACACCCCACTTCGTGGAGTGCACCAGTCGGGGGCTGCGGCTCCTGTCGGCGGATGGCACGGCGTCGCGCGTGTTGCAGCTCTCGGACGTGGTGGACGCGGCGCGCTACAACCGCTTTCTCGAGCAGGTTGGGCGAGCGCCCGGCGCCACCGTGATCTTCCTGCTGCGACCGGAGGGCGTTCGCACCTATCAGAGGGCGGTGGCCCGCGCTCGCGAGCTGCGCGTGCGCCACGGCAAGCTGCCGCTGCCGGGCGACGGCGAAGTCAACTTCGGGCGGCTGTGAAACGCCGTGTCCAGACGCCGCCGACCCCAGGACAGCTACGACTCGCTGCTCGACACCATGGCCAACGTGGTGGGGATCCTGGTCGTGTTGCTGGCCGTCACTCAGCTCTCGGTGGGCGACGCCATGCAGCGGATTCGCGACGTCGAGTCCGAGCGACGGCGCGAGCGCCTGGACGACCCGGAGGCCGGCGAGCTGGCGCGTCTGCGCGCGGCGTGGGAGGAGGAAGCGGCGCGCGACGACGCCAACCAGCGCGAGCTGGCCTGGCTCGGCGATCGCATCGCCGCGCTGAGAGCGCTGCCGCGCCCCTCGGAGGCCGACAACGACCAGCTGGCGTCGACGTTGGCGGCCACGCGTGTATCCGCCGAGCGCCTGGCCGAAGAGGTGAAGGCGACGGACGAGCGCCTGGCCCGTCTGCGGGTCCGGCTGGCGGGCATGGCGCCGCGGCGCGCCGACTGGCAGGTGCGCATGCCCGATCCGAGGCCCGCACCGGCCGGCAGCGAACCCATGGCGATCTTCTGCCGCTACCGGCGCTGTTTCGTCGTCGATTTCCAGGAGCTCGATCGGTTGTTGAACGCGGGCCTGCGCGCTGCGACGGCGGGGAGCGGTGCGCCGGGCTCCGGCGGCGGGACCGCCGCCGTGGACCACTTTCGTCGCAACGACCTGGGCGACGACCACGTTCGCATGGAGCTGGGGACGACGCCCGGCCGTCGGGCCCTCTCGGTGACTCTTCGGTGGCGGAGCGAGCGCGAGGGCGAGACGTTGGAGGAGTTCCGGCGCTCCGGCTCCGAGCTCTCGCGGGACATTGCGCGCCACCGACCTTCCCAACGCTACGCCGACTTCTACGTCTGGTCCGACAGCTTCGGTCCCTATCTGGCCGCGCGGGAGCTGGTGGAGGCGGCCGGTTTCTCCGCCGGCTGGTGGCCGCTGGCGACGCAGGACGAGTACGTGGCCCTTCCCCACAGCGGCGAGTTGAATCCGATTCCCATCGACTGAGCTCAGGCGCGGATGGGCAGGTCCACCTCGAACGTACTGCCCCCGCCGTCGCGCGCGCGGCAGCGCGCCTCTCCCCCGTGGTGGCGCGCAATGCGCTGCACCAGCGCCAGGCCCAGTCCCGTTCCGGAATCCGACGCACTGCCCGGGGCGCGGTAGAAGGGCTCGAAGATCCGCTCGCGCTCCGCCGCGGGAACGCCGGGGCCGCGGTCGTGGACGGCGATCCGGACCGCCTCGGGCCCCAGGGCCGAGACCTCGGCCACCACGTCGCCGCCGCCCCCGTGGCGGGTGGCGTTGTCGAGGAGGTTGCGCACCAGCCGCCTCAGCAGTCGGGCATCGCCGCGAAGCGCCGTGGGCTCGCCGCGGACCTCGGCGCCACTGCGGGCGGCCTCCTCGGCGACCAGCGCCAGCAGGTCGACGTCGTCGGTGGCCGGCGGCTGGGCGCGGCTTTCCAGCCGGCTGGCCAGCAGGATCTCGCCGATCAGTTCGTCGAGTTCGGCCACGTCGCGCTCGGCGCGCGCCACCAGCTCGGGGCGCGGGTCCGTGGCCAGCAGCTCGATGGCCATGCGGATGCGGGTGAGCGGCGTCCGCAGCTCGTGTGATGCCGTCGCCAGGGTTTGTCGCTGCGTCTCCACCAGGGCTTCGATGCGCTCGGCCGCGCGGTTGAAGCTCTGGGCCAGCGACGCGACCTCGTCGCGTCCCTCCACCTCGACGCGGGCTCCCAGGTCGCCGGCGCCCAGCTCGTCGACGCGGCGCTGCAGGCGTTCGAGGCGGCGGGTGAGGCGCCGGACCACGGGGTAGGACGCCAGGGCGATGGCGAGCCCCAGCAGCGCGACGCGGCCCGGCCAGCCGAAGGGCGGACCCCGCCGCTGCGGCTGTGCGTGGAGTTGGAGCCAGCGGCCGTCGGGCAGCGGCAGCCACACGCCGACGCGCCCGCGCCGCCCACGGCGCCAGTAGCGGCGGCCGACCTGCGGCGGCGGACCCGGCAGCGGAGGCCCGACGAAGGCCAGCCGCTCTCCGTCCGCCGACCAGATGGCCGCGTCGACCTGGAGATCGTCCTGCAGGCGCTGGAGCGCCGCCTGGGTCACGTGGGCGGGTGCCTGGGCCGGGGGCAGGACGCGGGTGGCCACGCGCCCGAGCCCAGCCAACAGACGCCGCTGGCCGGGCTCCGGACCGTGTCCCCACCACGCCAGAGCGCCCAGCAGCACGAAAAGCGCCAACGCGGCGAGGATCGCCAGGTAGATCTGGAGCGAGAGGCGCCGCACGCTCAGTCGTCCTGGCGCCGGGAGAACACGTAACCGACGCCGCGGATCGTGAGGATGCGCTGGGGGTGCTTGGGATCGTCCTCGATGGCCGCACGGATGCGGGACACGTGCACGTCGATGCTGCGGTCGAAGGCCTCGACTCCCTGTCCGCGCACTTGCTGCATGAGCGCCTCGCGGGAGAGCACGCGGCCGGCGTTGCGGGCCAGCGCGAGCAGCAGGTCGAACTGGTGACCGGTGAGCTCGCGCGCGTCGCCGTCCAGTGTCACGGTCCGGGCCTCCGGATCGATCTCGAGGCGGCCGAAGCGCAGGCGACCTTCGGCGCCCGCGCCCGCACCCCGCCGCCGCAGCACGGCGCGCATGCGGGCGAGCAGCTCGCGCGGGTTGAAGGGCTTGGGCAGGTAGTCGTCGGCACCGAGTTCGAGCCCCACGATGCGGTCCATCTCGTCGCCGCGCGCGGTCAGCATCACGATGGGCACGTCCGATCCGCTTCGCACCTCGCGGCAGACGTCGAAGCCGTCACCGTCGGGCAGCATCACGTCCAAGAGCAGCAGATCGACGCCGCCTTCTCGCAGCCGGGCCAGGCCGGCCTGTGCACCGGACCGGACTTCGACGCGAAATCCGCGTCCCGCCAGGTACTCGCGGACCAGGGCCGCCAGCTCGGGGTCGTCTTCGATCAGGAGAACCCGCTCGCTCATGGTCCCCGCGGTGCGCGGCGCGATGCCGCCGGACCGCGACGGTAGCGAAATCGCGTCCCCGACCGGTGCGGTCGCTGCGGTCGGGGACGCGGTTCGCGGAGCGGCTAGAAGCGGTGGTGTCGACCGTGGCGGCGGTGGCGACGCTCCGACATCCACTCGGCCAGCTCTTTGCGCTGCTCGGCGGTGAGCACTTCGGCGACGTCGGCGACCACGTCCAGGATCTCTTGGGAGGCCTCTTCCAGCTCGGCCACGTGGGTGCGGCGCAGCTCGTCCAGCGCATCGCGGTCGATTTCATCGCCGGTCAACAACGCGACCCACTGCTCCCGGTGTTCGTGCCGGCCCTCGCGCCGTTCGGCGAAGGCGTCCAGCGACGCTTCCAGGCGGGCTTCGATCTGAGTTCGCTGCTCGTCGGTGGCGTTCAGGTGATCGAGCGCGCGATCGACGCGGTGGAGCATGTGATCCTTCATGGCTTCGCCCCCGCGATGGGCCATCAAACCGAGGCCGAAGGGACCCGCCGCCGCGGAGCCCGCGACGGCGATCACCAGGCCGATCAGCAGTCCGGCCAGCGCGCCGCCGCCGAAGACGAGGGCGCTGCGGGTGCTGCGCGGGTTCTTCACTCGTTCCGTGTGGTCGGTCATGGGATCCTCCCGTTGGGTGGTTCTGGGTTGCGTCGCAGAACCTAGGCCCCGGTCGTTTCGGGCGTTGGTCCCGTTCGTGAAGTTGTGTAAAGCCGCCTCGAGTGCGGCGACGAGCGCTGGCCGGGAGCGCGCGGCCAGCTATGGTTGCCTCCTCGTTGCTTCTCTCTTGCCCCTGGAGGACCCATGGCCGCGTCCGAGAGCCCCCCTTCCGCCGCGCTCGCCGGTGCGCAGCTCAAGGCCGCCGAGCGTCTGTTCGACGCTCGCGTCATCCTGCTGAGCGGTGAGATCGACTCCAAGGTCGCCCAGACCGTGACGGCCCAGCTCTTGGCGCTGGCCGCGGAATCCGATGACGACATCGTCCTGTTTCTGCACTCGGAAGGCGGCCACGTGGAGTCGGGCGACACGATCCACGACATGATCCAGTTCGTGAAGCCGCGGGTGAAGATCGTCGGGACCGGGTGGGTGGCCAGCGCGGGCACGCACGTCTTCTTGGCCGTTCCCAAGGAGGACCGGCTGTGCCTGCCCAACACGCGCTTCATGATCCACCAGCCGCTCGGGGGGGTGGGCGGTCAAGCCACGGACATTCGCATCGAGGCCGAGGAGATCTTGCGGGCGCGGGCGCGGCTGAACCAGGTGATCGCCGAGCGCACCGGCCAGCCGCTCGAGCGGGTCGAGAAGGACACCGATCGCAACCACTGGATGTCCGCCGACGAGGCCATCGAGTACGGCATCCTGGGCCGCGTCGTCCGGAGCGCCGACGACCTCTAACCCGCTCGCCGTGCGCCCCTTGTCGCCGGCCCGGCACGGAATGTACGCGCGAGGGCGTGTGGCGCGCGGGTTCGCCTGAAGCGGAAAGCAAGTAGAACCGGGCAGTTCCGGTGCTTTCTGCGGCTGGCACGGGCCTCGCACTGCCTCCGGGCATGAGCCTTCCGAACGCACTCAGCATTTTCCGCATGGCGGCGGTGCCGTGTCTCCTGGCGCTCGCCTTCGCCCAGCAGACGGCGCTCTTCGTGTTGGCGCTGGCCCTCGCCCTGGCGAGCGACGTCGCCGACGGCTGGCTGGCCCGTCGCTCGGGCTGCGCCAGCCCGCTCGGTGCGCGCCTCGACAGCTGGGCGGACCTCTTGATCTACGCGGCGTTGCCGCTGGCGGTCTGGTGGCTGTGGCCCGACTGGATTCGGGCCGAGCGCTTGGCCGTCGGCATCGGCCTCGTCGCCTTCGCGGGGCCCGCGATCTGGGGCTGGGTCAAGTTCGGGCGCCTGACCAGCTACCACACGTGGGGCGCGAAGCTCTCGGCAGTGGTGATCCCGGCGGGTCTCGCCTTGGCCCTGGGACTCGATTGGCCCTGGCTTTTCCGCGCGGCCGTGGGCTTGCTGGTCCTGGTGGCTCTGGAGGAGGTCGCCATCACGGCCGTCCTGCAACACTGGCGCTCGGACATCCCGAGCTTGCTGACCCTGCTGTGCTGGCGCGACGGCCGCCTGGCCTTCGATCGCGGCGGCCCCGACGAGGGGCTCCAGCGTTCCGCCGACCGTGGCCCCCCGGGGTAGTGGTCTGCAAATTCATGCGTGACTTCCCCTACAGACATGGGACCCGTCTGCCGATGCGCAGTCCCCGAGAGATACGGATCTTCGACCGGAGGGGATCACCCCATGTCCTCCTTGCATCGCATCGCCATTTACTGCCTCATCCCGGCCCTCGGGCTGGCTGTGTCGTCCGGCGTGTTCGCCGCGGAGACGCGGCCCGTTCTGTCGGTCACGGACCTCGGAGCGCACAGCGCCACGGATGCCGATGGGTTCCCCACCGGCTTGCCGGACAAGGGCGAGCTCCTGCGCATGCTCCGCGACGGCAACTTCGCTGCGCTCGACACTTCGCTCGAGTGGCTGCAAACCGCCTACGAAGGCAGCTTTCGCCGCGAGGACTGGGTGTTCGAGGGCTTCGACGCCTTCGCCACTCCCGAGCCGTCCCTGACCCCGCGCTTCAACGAATGGGTCGCCGGACGCGGCAGCTGGCCCGCGCACCTGGCTCGCGCCATCCATCGAGAGGCGCGGGCGTGGGAGCACGTGGGCGGCCGCTTCGATGCGCAGCCGAATGCCGAGGCGGTGGCCGAGCTGCGTCGGCGCTACAAGCCGATCGTCGGGGAGACCCGCCACGCGCTCCGTTTGCGGCCTCGCCTGGTCGTCGCCCACCGCATCCTGGCGACCGAGGCCCGTTTGCGGGGCGATCACAAGGAGCGCAACCGCCGCTACGACGCGGCCGTGGACGAGTGCCCGAACAGCTTCCGGCTGCGCGCCGAGTACATGCGCGCCCTCTTGCCGCACTGGGGCGGGTCCGAATCGCACATGAAGAAGTTCGCCGCCTTCGCCCAGCGCAAGGCCGGGCGCAACCCGAGGATGGAACGGCTGCGCGGGTTCATCGACTGGCAGCGCGGCCTGGCCGCTTCGGATCCCGACCGCGCGATGCAGTACTTGAATGCCGCGGTGAAGCGCGGTGGCCAGCCGCTCTTCCTGGCCGCGCGGGCCGAGGCGCACCGTGGCCAGGGACAGCTGGAGTTGGCGCTGGCCGATCTGGACCTGGCCTTGGCGGAGCGACCCCAGCATCCCATTCTGCTCGAGCGGCGCGCCAGGGTGCGCACCGCCCTGGGCCAGAGCGTCGCCGCGAAGAGCGACCTCGTGCTGGCCAATCAGCTGAAGACGGGTCGCGTGCCGAAGACGCGGCCGGCGGCACCCGCCGCCACCGTGGCCAAGGCCGAGCCCGCGCCCAAGGCGCGGCCGCCCGCGCTCGCCCCGGAGATGGTCAAGGCCGAGCCGGCCCCCATGCCCGAGACCGAGGCCGTGGCGGACGAGTCCAAGAGCGAGACCATGGCGGACAAGGCCAGGGCCAAGGGCCGGACCAGGGGAGACAAGGCTCGGGCCAAGGCCAGGAAGAAGCTGCAGGCCGCCGAATCGGAGCCCGCGCCGGCGGAGACCCGGACGGCGTCGCGCCGCCCGGCGAAGACCGCACCGCCGGCCGCAGCCCCCAGCAACGCGCCCGCGGACGCGAACGGGAAGTGGGGAGCGCCGGCCGACTTTGACGCGATGTCCCAGGCCGATGCGCTGGCGAAGCGGGGCATGCAGGACAAGGCGTTCGCGGTGCTGGAGAAGGCCTTGAACGAGCGGCCCGACGACATGGAGCTGTACCGGGCCATGGACCGCCTGATCGAACCGTCGGGAGCCTGGGACCGGAGCGTGTCGTACTGGAGTCGCTACCTGAAGCGCAACCCCGATTCCGCGGACGCGCTCTACGAGCGCAGCGGCAGCTACTATCGGGGCGGAAACCTGGTGGCCGCGTTCCAGGATCTGGAGCGCGCGTGTGGCCTCGGCCACTCCCAGGCTTGCACGGTCCAGAGCCGCTTCAAGGCCATGGCGCCTTAGAACCGGTAGCGAACGATGAAGCGCAGGTAGGGAGCCACATCCGTGCTCTCGCTGTGGTGGTCCTCGTCGTTCTCGGCGTTGGTCACGCGCAGGCGCGCTTTCAGAAGCGCTCCGCCCTCGAAGTTGAGGCGCCAGTGGTCCGTGGGCTTCCAGCGCACACGCAGCCCGATCGGGTACTGGCGCGTCGACAGCCGGGCCTCGCCGACCTCTCCGCCGCGGTCCTTCAGCTGATAGCTGGGGTTCTGCAGCCGGGCGAGCAGAAACACGTCGAGCCCGGGGCGCACCCGGTACTTGAGGCGAGCGGAGGAACCGCTCACCCGAAGTTCGAGTGAGTCGACGATCTTCCAGCGCAGCCGCCAGATGGGCGAGACGTTGGGCGAGCCGCCGCTCGCGTCGACGGACACGCGGACGCCGACACCCACCAGGAGGTCCCACGGCAGCACGTAGCCGAGCCCCACGTACGTCCCCAGCTTGAGGGCGTCGGCGAAGTCGGCGTCTGCCTCGAATCGCGCTCGCGCCCCCGCTCCCAAGCTGAGCCGCCAGCGCTCGTCGAGCTTGGCGTTGAGTTCGCTTCGGGCCAGGACCAGGTACAGATCATCCAGGGGGTCGGCCTGCGGCCGACCGCCGATCAGGTCGGACTCGCCGTCGAAGCGATAGTCCACGTGAGACGCAGAGAGCTTGATCCGATACCCGGCGACGTTGGCGACCGGCCCCTTCAACCGGTAGTCGAGGCGAGTCTGGTTGGAGGCCGCGCGCGTGTCTCCCAGCTTCGTCCTCGGCATGATGAACTCGCTCAGGCTGAGGTCGCTCTTGGTGCGGCTCTCCACGGGGTCGTTCAACGACCCGTGTGGGAGATTGGCGACGACTTCATCGGCGCCGGTCGAGCCCGGTGCGAACACCGCGAGCGCCAGCACCGCGGCCCAGCGCGGCGGTAGGCGTGTCCAGTACAGAGCCCACTGGGTGCGCGTCGGATCGGTCGTCAGGGCCGCTCGGCGTTCCACGGGTTCGGTCCTCGGTCGGGCAGCGGGCGGGACCCGGGCGCGTACTCGCCCGGCCGTCTCGGGTCCATCGACCCCTGCGCCACCGGGCTTGATGCTGGTCTCCAGTTGAGTCGCTGGCGGCGCTTCCGTGCTGGGAGGGGAGGGCCCCAGTCCGACTTCGGACGCTCGGGCCGCGCCGGAAGCGCGGCAGAACGCTCAGCCGGCGGGGAGCCAGCGCTCGAGCACTTGCCGCAGGTCTTCGATGCGCACGGGCTTCGGCACGAAGCCGTCCATGCCCGCGTCGTGGCAGCGGTCGCGATCGCGGTCGAGGGCGCCCGCGGTGATGGCGATGATCGGGATGGCGGCCGGCCCGGCGTCGCCGTCCCGGATGCGCCGGGTGGCCTCGAATCCGTCCATGCGCGGCATCTGGCAATCCATGAAGACCAGGTCGTAGGCGCGGGTTTCGAGCAGAGCGAGTGCGGCCTCACCGTCTTCCGCCAGGTCGACCAGGCAGCCCAGCTTCTCCAGGATGCGCTGTCCGATGCGCTGATTGACCGGGTTGTCCTCCGCCAGCAGGATGCGCGCACCCGCTTTGTGGGAGACGGCCGGCGGTTCGGTCTCCTCCTTGGCCTCCACGTCGGTCGGCAGCGACAGCGTGAACCAGAACGTCGAACCCTCGCCCTCGCGGCTCTTCAGCCCGATTTTGCCGCCCATGAGCTCGACCAACCGCTTCGAGATCGCGAGGCCGAGCCCCGTGCCCCCGAAACGGCGACTCGTCGAGGCGTCGGCTTGGTGGAAGTTCTCGAAGATCTTGTCCTGCATCTCTGCGGCGATCCCGATGCCGTCGTCCTGGACCTCGAAGTGGAAGCTCGCCTGCCCGTGGCTGGTGGTCTCCGCATCGACCCGGACCGAGACCTGGCCGTCGCGGGTGAACTTGATCGCGTTGCCCAGCAGGTTCGTCACGATCTGTCGAATGCGGACGTTGTCCCCCGTGACCAGCGAGGGGAGGCCCTCCGGATAGGAGACCACGATCGTCGTGCCCTGCTCGACCGCGCGTGGGGCCAGCAAGCGGGCCACGTCCTGGACGGCGTTGCGAAGGTCGAAGGGAACGGCGTGGATCTCCATGCGGCCCGCTTCGATCTTCGAGAAGTCGAGGATGTCGTTGATGATTCCCAGCAGCGTATGGCCGGACTGCGCGATCGTCTCGGCGCACTCGCTCTGTTCTGCATCGAGCTCCGTCTGCAACAGGAGCTCTGCCATCCCGATCACGCCGTTCATGGGCGTGCGAATCTCGTGGCTCATGTTCGCGACGAACTCGCTCTTGAAGCGATCGGCTCGGCGCAGGTTCTCGTTGGCCTCCGCGAGGTCGCGCGTACGGTGCGCCACCTCGTGCTCGAGTTGATTGCGCTGGCTCTCGAGTTCGCGCGTGTAGGCGCGGAGGAGGTCGGTTTGCGTGACCAGCCCGACGAGCCGGCCCTCCTCGTCGATCGCCGGCAGGCGCCGGATTCGTCGTGCCCCCACTTCGAAGATCGCCAGCGTGAGGGTGCTGTTCGCCGCGATCGTGACGACGGGTGAGGACATCAACTCACGCGCCGTGTAGCGCGATACGTCGTCGCCCTCGAGCGCATTCGCCAGGAAACGAGCGACGTCCCGCTCGCTCACGATGCCGATGGGGTGCCCCTGTTCGCAGACCACGACGCAGGAGATCTGGTAGTCGCGCATGAGCGCCGCGATGTCGGACGTCGTCGCCGTGGGTTCGACCCACTCGACATCGCCGGTCATGACGTCTCGCACGGTGAGCTCGTTCACTTCAACCTCGGGAACGCTGAACCAGTTCCTCGGCAGTAGACGGGCGAGCTTGACCCTTCTCCGAGTTCGCGCGAAGCCTCTCCAAAAACACCGGAGACGTGTCTCGCGGGTTCGCAGTTCGGGCTGGGGAAAAAGCACGGACGGCGGTGAACGAACTGCGCAACGCTTGCTAGCGGGCGTCTTCCAGCAGTGCGACGAAGAAGTCCGTCATGTCGTCGACCTGATCGACCTCGACGTATTCTCGCGCCGTATGGGCGCGGGCGATCGAGCCCGGGCCCATGACGACGGACGGAGCTCCCGCCAGCTCGAAGAGCCCGGCGTCGGTTCCGAAGGCCACCGTTCCGAGCTCCGCGCGAAGCCCGGCGGCGCCCAGAGCACGCTCGCACGCGCGCACCGGCAGCGCGTCGGGCGCGGTTCCGAGGGGCGGCTTCTCGACGCGGCAGCGGGCCACGTGGACGGCGTCGATGCCTGCCTTCGCCAGGGCCTCTTCGATCTCCCCCCGCACCTGCTTCTCGTCCTCGTCGGGCAGCAGGCGTCGATCCATCCACAACCGAGCCCGGTCCGGGACGATGTTGGGGGCCTGGCCGCCGGAAACGACGCCCACCGACAGCGTTCCGGCGCCGAGTTTTGGGTCACGTCGCTGCTCGAGCGCCCGGGCGAGGTCGGAAAGCGCCAGGACCGCGCGCGAGAGCTCGACGATCGCGTTGTGACCGGCGCCCGGGTCGGAGCTGTGACAGGCCTTGCCGACGGCCTCCAATTCCGCGACCGCGATCCCCTTGTGATGGGTCACGATGCGGAGCTCCGTCGGCTCCGTGGCCAGCACCCAGTCCGCGCCGGGACCGCCCAGGTGTGCGAGGACGTCGTTGACTCCCCGGCTGCCCAACTCCTCGTCCGCCTCGCCCACGACGATCACGTTGCGCCGCAGCCGACCGCGCGACAGGACGCGTTCGAGAGCCGCCACCAGCGCGGCCATGCCGCCCTTGGTGTCGCACGATCCGCGGCCGTACAGGCGCCCCTCGGCGACGCGCGGGTCGAAGGGGTCGATCTCCATCGTGTCCACGGGAACGGTGTCCAGGTGGGAGGCCACCATCACGGTGTCGACGGCGTCCGCCGCGCGAACCGTGCCGACGACGCTCGGCCGGTCCGGCGCGCCCACCAATTCCGCGTCGATATGCAGTCTTCGAAGCTGCTCGAGCACGTGGTTGGCGTAGCGAGCTTCGCCCGTGATCTCCGCGGCGATGTCGTCGCGGCCCATCGGGTTGACCGACGGAATGGCCACGTAGTCTCTCAGGTGGCGAATCGCGGCAGACGGGGGCACGAGGCGGAGTGTAGCAGTTGGGCGCGGGGGCCCGGCTCGCCCGCTAGGAGGGGGAACCCGGACCCGCCGCCTCGGCCAGGAGTTCCTGCAGGCGAGCGACGGCGCTGGCGTCGCCCAAGACCAGCAGCCGATCGCGAGCGCGGATGGCGAACTGGGGCGGGGGGTTGACCGTCTGGGCGCCGTCGCGTTCGACGGCCAGCACGTTCACGCCGCTGCGGGCGCGGACGTCGAGGGCGCCGATGGAAACCGCACTGGGAAACTCGTCGGGCACGGTCACCCACTGCGTGGCCCGCTCCGACAGCACCTCCAAGAGCCACGGGTCGAGCCCGAAGGAGCTGGCGGCTCGGATCGGTTCGTAGCCCTCTTCGCGAAGCGCGGCGGCGAAGCGGTGCACGGCGTCCTCGGGGACCGAGTGGATCTGGAGCACGCGCGACAGCACGTCGATGGTCGATTCGAGCTCCTCGGCCACCACCAAGTCGGCGCCGGCGGCCTCCAGCGCGTCGACTTCCAGCACGTAGCGGGTGCGAGCGACGATGACTACCTCGGGAGCCAGCGCGCGAACGGCCGAAACCACGTGCCGCGTGCCCACCGGATCGGAGATGGTCACCACCACCAGCCGAGCCCGCGCGACGCCGAGGTGCTCCAGGACGGCCGTGCGGGTGGCGTCGCCGTAGAGCACTTGTTGGCCGATGGAGGCCGCGTTCTGTCGCACGTGGGCGTTGGCGTCGACCCCGACGTAGGGCCGCTCCAGAGCGGTCAGGATCCGAGCCAGGGTGCGACCGGCCAGCCCGAAGCCGATCAGCACGGTGTGATCGCTGAGCTCGCCCGCGGTCTCGGGCAGTGGGTCCGGGACGGGTGGGTCGAAGCGAGTCAACGCGTTCGCCAGCCGGGGCGCCTGGTTCATCAGGAAGGGCGTTGCCAACAGCGAGAGGACCGAGCCGGCGACGAAGACCTGGGTCCGGTCGTCCGACAGGATGCCGGCCCCACCCGCGGCGGCCGCCAGCACGAAGGAGAACTCGCCGGTCTGGGCCAGCGCGAGACCGCTCATCACACCGAGACGCAGTCCGCGGCGCAGGCCGAACGCGACGATCAGCGCGATCAAGAGGGCCTTGGCGCCGACGGCGGCCCCGACGTAGGCCAGGACGGCTCCCGCGTGGGCCACGGCCTCGGCGGGCGCGAACAGCATGCCCACGGCCGTGAAGAAAAGACCGAGCAAGACACCCCGCACGGGTCCCACCTCGGCGAAGAGCTGGGCCGAGTACGGCGAGGAGCCGGTGACCACGCCCGCCAGGAAGGCGCCGACGGCCAGCGTCAACCCGATCTCCTCGGCCACCACCGCCGACCCCACCACCAGCGCGATGGCCAGCAGGCTGAACAAGTCGGGAGAGCGCAGCCGCGCCGCGCGATCCAACAGCACCGGCACCACGTAGCGAAAGCCGACGATCAGGAGACCCGCGGCGGCCACGGCGCGTCCGATCGTCCCGAGCACGAGCCAGGGCGACTGCGCGGCGTCGCCGGCCAGCAGGGGGACGGCCAGCAGGAACGGCAGAATGCAGAAGTCCTGGAACAGCAGAATCGCCAGCACCAGCTGGCCGTGCGGCGAATCGATCTGACCGCGCTCCGCCAAGAGGCGCATCACGAGCGCCGTACTGGACATGGCCACCAACGCGCCCAGCACCCACGCCTCGGGGCCCTGCACGCCGAGCGCGCGGGCGCCGAACGCGACCGCCGTCACGGTCAGGCCGACTTGGAGTGAGCCGCCGATCAATGCCGCGCGCCACAACCGTTTCAGGCGTTCGAGGGGCAGCTCGAGTCCGATCTCGAAGAGCAGGAACACGACGCCCAGCTCCGCGAGCGTCCGCACCCGCTCCGGCTCGCCCACCAATCCGAGGCCCCCGGGACCCGCCACGGCGCCCACGACCAGGAAACCGGCGATGGAGGGCAACCGCAGCCGCTCGAAGAGCGCCAGGCCCGCAGCGGCGAGAGCCAGCAACAGGAACAGCTCTGTGACCAGGTTCGCGTGCACGGCCCCGAAGGTATCGGTTCCCGCGGGCGTTCGGCGGAGGAACTCCGCCCGAACTTGCGACACGAATGCGTGTGCGGGGTCCACTCCCTAGACGCGGCGCGGAACGGCGGAGATTCCCCACGGGAATCGACTGTCGACATTGATCATTAGGGGTTGGAACGGGTCCAAAATCCAGCAGGCCGCACCCGGTACCGACGCTTCCGAGGACTTCTCCATGTCCGGCGCGCCCGATCCCTTCTCCCTCACCGCCGATCCCGAGGCCTACGTGCCGCGTGCGGCCACCGAGGCCGCGTTGGAGGCACTCGCCGAAGGCGTGGCCGAGCGCGACGAGGTCGTCGTGCTGTCGGGGCCCGCCGGCATCGGCAAGACCCTGTTGCTGCGCGTCCTGGCCGAGCGGCTGCGCCCGCTCTACCGGCCCGTCTACGTGCCGTTTCCCAAGCTGCCCCCCAACGAGCTGTGGCACTGGATCCTCGGCAACTGGGGCGAGCGGGTGGGGCCGGACCCGCAGGCGGCGCTGCAGGCAACCCTCAAGCACTACGCCGACGCCGGCCGCGGCACGCTGCTGCTGCTGGACGACGGGACCTCGCTGCCCCCCGAGACGGCGGCGGCCCTGCGAGCGCTGGCCACCTTGACCGGGCCGACGGTGCTGCGGATCGTGGTGGCGCTCGGCGACGAAGCGGGCTCCCACGCCGTTCGCGAGGCGTTGGGCGCGGTCGAGGAAGTGCGGCTCGACGTGCCGCTCGAGCAGGGCGAAGCGCGTCGCTACGTGGCCGCCCGCCTGTCGCGCGCGGGGGGTGCCCAGCGGATTGCGCCCGAAGCCGTGGGCGACCTGCACGCGGCAAGTGGGGGCAACCCGCGCGAGCTGCACGAACTGGCGGACGCGCTCTTGCGCGGCGAATCCCTGCCCGAATTGGTCCGCGAGCAGGAGGCACCGACCGAGCGCGAGGAGAGCCTGGCGTCGATGATGGCGTTCGTGGCGCCGTCCGCTCCGGCGGAGACGCAGACCGCCGCGGAGGAGGCGCGGCCGGCCGCGCCCCTGCGCTGGCTCGCACTGGGCGCCCTGTTGGGCGTTGCGTTGATGGTCATGCTCGGCGTCGGGGTTTGGGTGGGCCTGCGCCTCGCTCCGGAGGGCAGCGGCCAGCGGGTCGCGGTGTCGCCGGCCGCGGTCGTCGCCGCCACGGCGCCGGGGCCGCGTCTCGAGCTCTCGCCTTCCGCGCCCGAACCGGCGCCGGAAGCCGGTGCTTTCGCCGCCGAGCCGTCGTTGGCCTCCGTGCCC